>JANLJK010000064.1 GCA_029255525.1 Pseudolabrys sp. | reverse complement strand
ATATATGACGGGATGAAGGTGAAGGCAACCGTATGCGGTGTCGCCAATGCCTTCTGGAGCCCGGACGACCGCGAGATGACGCTCTGCTACGAGGATGTGCTGAACAGCGCCGAACTCGACGCCCAGTGGTATATCGACAATCCTGACGAATAAGGCCCCGACGGGTAAGGCCAGGGCTGGCGCGGGGTTGGCCCGCGCCAGACAGGAACCTCTCTCAGCCCTTCAGGATGCGCTCGACGATGTCGGCGACGTCGGAGGAGAGCTGCGGGGCGGCTCGCTCGATCGTCATCAGCGCCTCGCGGGCCTGTTCGGCACGGACGGGCTCAAGCAGGCGCCAGGAGCGCAGCGCGGTCAGAAGGCGGGCGGCAAGCTGCGGATTGCGCTTGTCGATCGCGAGAATTTCTTCGGCGAAGAAATGATAGGCCTTGCCGTCCGGACGGTTGAAGCCCGTCGCGTTGGCGAAGGCGAAGGTGCCGATGAGCGAGCGGACCCGGTTCGGGTTCGAGGCGGCGAAATGCGGATTCTGCATGAGCCGCATGACGCGGTCGAGCGAGCCTTCGCCCGGGATCGTCGCCTGGATCGCGAACCATTTGTCGAGCACCAGCGCATTCGAGGCGAAGCGGCTCTCGAAGGCGGCGAGCGCCGCATGGGTTTCGGGAGCTTCGGGGAAGCGATGGGCAAGCACCGTCAGCGCCTGGGCGAGGTCGGTCATGTTGTCGGCCGTGGCAAAGGCTTGCGCCGCACCCGCAGGGCACTTGTCGCTGAGCGCGAGGAAGCCGAGGGCGGCGTTGCGCAGGGCCCGGCGACCGGCGCTTGCTGCGTCCGGGGTGAACGATCCGCCTGAGGCAAGGCCGTCATAGAGCGAGCGGAACGTGTCCGCGCCTGCGGTGGCGATGGCGGACAGGATAGCCTGGCGGCCCTTGTAGATGGCGTCCGGATCGTTGTTCGAGCCGAGTTCGCGGGCAATATCGGATTCGCTCGGAAGCGCCAGCGCCTGGGCGCGGAAGGCGGCCTCCAGCGTGTCGTCCGCGGCGATCGCGAGCAACGCCTCGCTAAGCCCGGCGTCGCATTCGATTGCCTTGCCGGCGGCTGCGGCCTTGGCTGCAGCCATCAGGTTCGGCAGGGCGAGATCGGTGATGGCCTGCCAGCGGGCGAACAGGTCGCTGTCATGGCGGGCGATGTGGGCGAGGTCTTCCTTGCTCTGGGCGAAATGCAGAGTGACCGGAGCAGAGAAGCTGCGATTGAGCGAGACGACCGGACGCGCGCCGATGCCGGTGAAGACAAAGGTCTGGCTGCGCTCCGTGAGGTGCAGCACGTCGCCGGACACCTCTCCGCCGCTGACGGCTGCGGGCGAGGCTTCCGAACCGTTCTCGCCGATCAGCGCGAACTTGAGCGGAATATGCATCGGTTCCTTGGCGGTCTGGCCGGGTGTTGCCGGAACCATCTGCTCGAGCGACAGGCTGAGTGTCTTGGCGCCCGCGTCATAGGTCGACGAAACGGTGATCTGCGGCGTGCCGGCCTGATGGTACCAGAGCGAGAACTGCGTGAGGTCTCGGCCGTTGGCATCCTCGAAGCTCTTGACGAAGTCCTCGACGGTCGCGGCTTCCCCGTCATGGCGCTCGAAATAGAGGTCCATGCCCTTCTTGAAGCCGTCGCGACCGAGAATGGTCGCGATCATCCGGGTGACTTCCGAGCCCTTCTCGTAGACGGTCGCCGTGTAGAAGTTGTTGATCTCGCGGAACTTCGTCGGGCGCACCGGATGGGCGAGCGGGCCGGCATCCTCGGGGAACTGCTCCGAACGCAGATGGCGGACCTCGGCGATGCGCTTGACGGCGCGCGAACGCTGGTCGGCGGAAAACTCGTGGTCGCGATAGACGGTGAGGCCTTCCTTCAGGCAGAGCTGGAACCAGTCGCGGCAGGTGATGCGGTTGCCGGTCCAGTTGTGGAAGTATTCGTGCGCGATCACCGCTTCGATATGCGCGAAGTCGGCGTCGGTCGCCGTCTCCGCGCTTGCCAGCACGTATTTGTCGTTGAAGACGTTGAGGCCCTTGTTCTCCATCGCGCCCATGTTGAAGTCGGACACGGCGACGATCATGAAGATGTCGAGGTCGTATTCGCGCCCGAAGGCTTCTTCGTCCCACTTCATGGAGCGCTTGAGCGAATCCATGGCGTAGGCGCAGCGGTCCTGCTTGCCGTGCTCGACGTAGATACGCAACGTGACGTCGCGGCCGGACATCGTCCGGAACGTGTCCTCGACGCAGGCGAGATCGCCGCCGACCAGCGCGAACAGATAAGACGGCTTGGGGTGTGGATCGTGCCACACCGCGAAATGGCGGCCGCTATCGAGCGCGCCGCTGTCGATGAGATTGCCGTTGGCGAGCAGCACCGGCGCTTCTTGCCGGTCGGCTTCGATGCGCGTTGTATAGACCGCCATCACGTCCGGGCGGTCGGGAAAGTAAGTGATGCGGCGGAAACCTTCGGCTTCGCACTGGGTGCAATAGGTGCCGCTGGAGCGATAGAGCCCGGAGAGCTGGGTGTTGGCCGACGGATCGACCAAGGTCTCGATTTCGAGCGTGAAGGCGCCGTTCGGCGGCTGCGGAATCGTGAGCTGGTTGGGCGAGGCGACGAAGCTGCTGGGGGGCAGAGGCGCGCCGTCGAGCTTGAGCGAGGTCAAGGACAGCCCGTCGCCGTCGAGCACCAATGGCGCGGCAGCGGACTTCGGATTCGGCTTGAGTGCGATCTTGGCCCGGACTTTCGTTTCGGTGGGGTGGAGAGACACGTCGAGATGGACGGTTTCCACCAGCCAGGCGGGCGGCAGGTAATCTTTCAGGCGAATGGGCTGGGCGATGTCTGTGCGCATGGCTTTTGATCTAGGATGGCGGGCGGCGGATTGGAAGGACGAATGATGGCGAATATGCGCGCCATGGTGTTGGACCGGCCGGGAACACCGCTCGTCATGCACGAGCGGCCGATCCCTCTGCCGGCAAGGGGGGAATTGCTGATCAAGGTGACGGCCTGCGGAGTGTGCCGCACCGATCTGCATGTTGTCGACGGTGATTTGGAACACCCGAAGCTGCCGATCGTTCCCGGCCACGAGATCGTCGGCCGCGTCGCGGCGATCGGGGCGGACGTCAGCGGCTTTGTCATGAACGAGCGTGTCGGCGTGCCGTGGCTGGGGGCCACTTGCGGCGTGTGCCCCTATTGTCGCGCCAGCGCCGAGAACCTGTGTGATGCGCCAGTCTTCACCGGCTATACGCGCGACGGCGGCTTTGCCACGCATACGGTCGCCGATGCGCGCTATTGCTTTCCGCTCGGCGAGGCCGGCGACGACGCCGAGATCGCGCCCTGGCTATGTGCCGGGCTCATCGGCTGGCGCAGCTACCGCATGGCGGGGCCGGGCGAAACATTGGGCCTTTATGGTTTCGGCGCCGCCGCGCACATCCTGGCGCAGGTGGCGATCTGGCAGGGCCGGCGCGTCTATGCCTTCACGCGCGCAGGCGATACAGCGGCACAGGATTTCGCCCGTTCGCTCGGCGCGGCCTGGGCCGGCTCGTCGGATGACTTGCCGCCGGAGCCGCTCGATGCCGCGATCATCTTTGCGCCGGTGGGGGGCTTGGTACCGGCGGCGCTCAAGGCCGTGAAGAAAGGCGGCCGCGTCGTCTGCGGCGGCATTCACATGTCGAATATCCCGGAATTTCCCTACGCGCTGTTGTGGGAGGAGCGGCATCTCATGTCAGTTGCCAATCTCACACGCGAGGATGCGCGGGAGTTCCTGGAGATTGCGCCCAAGGCCGGTGTCCGGTGCGAGATCACGCGTTATCCGTTGGAAAAGGCCAATGAGGCGTTATCGGATTTGCGAGAGGGCCGCTTGCAAGGCGCGGCGGTGTTGGTGCCGTAGCACACGGGCGATCTGCACACTCCGCTCATTCCCGCGAAAGCGGGAATCCAGTTGGGCCTATCCATCTTTCGATTCAGCGCTAGGTCCCCGCTTTCGCGGGGACGAGCGGGGCAATGTTGACTACTTCATCGGTTCGGCGTGGCCGATCACGCGCTTGATCGACGACGAGCGCTCCCGCAGCGCGCGTTCCATCGCGTCGACATTCTCGTGCACGGTCTGCACGCTTAAAGCGGGATCGACGCGGCAATGGAAATTGACGATCTCGCCTTCGTCGGTCTCGCGCACGCGCACGTCGTGCACGTCGCGGACGATGCGTCCTTCCGCGGCGAATTCGGCCAGCGCCATCTGCACGGCGCGCACGCGCTCGGGCGGCGCCTCGCGGCCGAGCACATCCTCCGTTTGCAAGGGCTCGATATGGGTCTCGACCTCGACGTCGGCGCCGAGCTCGGCCTCGATCGCCTTTTCCAGCCCGTCGGCTTGCTCATGCGCGGCGCTGAGCGACATCTTGCCGTCGACTTCCAGATCGAGCGAGATCGCCAATTTGTCCCGGATGTCGTGCACGGTGACATGATGCACCGCGAGCGCGCGATTGCGCGCAATCACCATCACCCGGTCGAGCACCGTCTCGTTGCTCAGCGCCACCGGGTCGGTGGTGACGACCGGCTCGGCACCGGGCATGCCGGCGCGTAGCGCGTCGGCGACGGCAGCCTTGATGGCGTTGACGCGGTCGAGCGGCAATGTGCGGCTGACCGCGACCGCGAGATCGATGAAGGTCGTTTCACCGACGGCGCGCGCGCGCACCTGATCGACCGCCACCACGCCCGGCACCTTCTTGGCGATTTTTGTGATGGCTTGGGCGGCGCCCACCGGCGCCGTATCGGTCAGCGTCTCGATGGTACGCCGGCCGAGCCGCCAGCCGGCGAAACAGACCAGCACCGCGACGACGAGGGCGGCGGCGGAGTCGGCCCAGGGGTAGCCGAAATAGACGCCGAACAGGCCGCCAAGCACGGCGAGCGAGGAATACAGGTCAGACGAGAAATGCAGCGCATCGGCTTCCAGCGCGTGGCTCTGCGTCGCGCGGGCGACGCGGGTCAAAGCGCGGGCGCGGAAGAAGTCGACCACGATCGACACGACGATGACACCGAAAGCCCAGATCGACGCCGTGACGACATGGCTCTCATGCTCGATCAGTCTTTTGATAGCTTCCCAGATAACGATGCCGGACAACAGGAACAACAGCGCGGTTTCCGCGAGCGCGGAAACGGCCTCAACCTTGCCGTGGCCGTAGTGATGTTCTTCGTCGGCCGGCTTCCCGGAAATGCGCACGGCGATGTAGGTCATCACCGTGGCGCCGAAATCGATCAGCGAATGGCCGGCCTCGGACAGAATCGCGAGCGAACCTGTGGCGACGCCGACCGCCGCCTTAGCGACGGTAAGTCCGGCGGACGCCGCCATCGAGGATAATGCGACCTGTTCTTTTTCGTTCTGCATGAAATGCCCTTGCCGCGGGTGATGTAGCCCAAGCGCGGGGGAATTTCGACCCCCGGCTAGTGCGCCGAACCCGAAGTTCGCGTACACGGCGCGGCGAACGCGATCGCGAACTTCGGGTTCAAAAGGCGCACTAGAATCATATGCTTGCTAGTGTCCCTTTGATTCCGAAGTTCGCCCCCGAATGTGCTGCTAGGTATGGCGAACTTCGGAATCGGGACACTAGCGACGGTCTTCCACGCGGCAATAATCGCGTCCGATGAACATCCGGTCGTAATGCTGCCACGATACCTGGTGGTCACGCGCCAACACGCCGGCAAGCGTGACGGCATAGACGGCGCATTTCATGTCGCGGTCCAGGGCACTGAGGTTCTCCGGGTGGCTGCCGGAGGCATAGCCGATATGATACAGCCAGCGTGCGGGCAGGTCGTCGACCGCATCGCGCACTGCCTGCGCCGTCATGACGTGGTCGGCATGATCGTTCGGGTTGAGCGCGGCATCAGTTTCCGGCACATGCAAATCAAGAGCAATATCGCCGCCGCGTTCGTGGTCGATCATGCGGCGTAGCGCCGCACAGAGATCATTCCAGCCACGATAGATGGCCGTGCCGTCGACCGCGGTGAGCGTATCGATCGCACCGCTTTGGAAGCGTTTTAAAGATTGGAAACCGGTCGCTTCATAGCCGTCGCCGCTCGGGCTGCCGTCCGGCAGGCGCAGGAAATAGGCGACCGTGTTGCGATAGGCGAGGCGCCGCACGGCATGTCCGTTGAAGGGGGCCGACGTCATGTCGACGACAGCCGGCGGCCGCTCATTGGCGTCGGCCATGAAACGGATGGCCGCCTCGGCGCCATTCTCGCGCGCGAGATAGAGCGGATGCTTGCGCCCGCCCGTGCCGGTGCCGAGCCCGGCATCGCCGGCGGTCATGTGCACGAAGACGCAGCGGCATTTGTCGTCGAGCACGTCCGCGAAAGCGGGCGGGTTCATGAAGAGCTGCCAGTCGTCCTGATGCGCCGAGAAGTAGAACGCGACGCGGGTTGCTGTCATGGACCCGGACCTCACAGGCAGGGCCGGATATAGGGCTTGTTCACGTCCCACAATTCGTCGAGCAACTTGACTGCGGCATCGGCGGAGTTCACCACCGGATCGATCAGCAGCGCCTGTAAGGCGATCTCCTTGGAGCCGCGCACGGCGGCCTCGACCGCAAGCTCATGCACCTGCACCGGCGTGTGCAGCAATTTGGCGACGGCGTCGGGCAGGGGACCGAGCGAGATCGGATGGATGCCGGCGGCGTCCGCCATCACCGGCACTTCCACTGCCGCGTGATAGGGTAGATTGGGGATGGCGCCGCGGTTCGGCACCACGCCGGATTCCAGCACGCGTTTTTTGTTGTGCAGCACGCCGCCGATCGCCGCCGCGCCGCGCTCGCCGGAGGGCGTCAGCCAGTCGGCCGGGACGGCTGCGCCGGCCAGCACCTTGTCGAGCGTGTTGCTGAATTCGACGCGGCCGCGTTCGTCGGCGTCGAAGTCGTAACCGTGCTCGCCACCTTCCCAGCCGTAGGGCAGATACTCACCGAGATGGTCGTCGCTGCACGTGAACCAGGTGCCGAAGGCGTGGAACAGCCGCCGGGTCAGCGGGGCGAAGGACGGGTCGTGGGTTTTCTCCTTCTCGCGCAACAGGGGATAGAGGTCTTCGCCGGTGACGCGATGGCGGACCTGCAGCAGGCATTGGAAGTGGTTGATCCCGGCGCCCCAAACGTCGATCTCTTCGCGCGGCCGGTCGAGAATCCAACTGATGGCGTCCTGGCCCATGAAGATGCCGTGGCACAGTCCGAGCACCGAGATCGGGCTGTACTTGCCGAGCGCGAGCACAATGCGGCTCTCCGGATTTGAGAAGTTGATGAACAGCGCCTTGGGGCAGAGCTCCTGCATCTCGCGCGCGATGTCGAACACCAGCGGTAGCGTGCGCAAGGTGAAGAACAGGCCGCCCGGGCCGCCATTCTCGCCCAACGTATGACGGATGCCGTATTTGCGCGGCACGTCGAAATCGAGCTTCCACAGCCGGTTGCGCTCGATGGCCGCGGCGTTGACGACAAAGCCGGCGCCGTCGAGCGCGGCGCGGCGGTCGGTGGTCTCTTCGATGACAAGGCCGGCGCCGGACTTGGCATTCAGGAGCCGCGCCAGCTCAGCGGCTTTTGAGAGTGTTTCCGGGTTGCGGCCGACCAGAGTCAGCGTGCTGCCGCGCAATTCGTCGGTCGAGAACACGTCGCGAAACATGCTCAGGCCGAACGACATGCTGGTGGCGCCGATGAAGACGATCTTGGTGCGGTTGGTCATGGCATCGTCTCCTTACGCCACGGTGGCGGCGAGAGCGTGGACCACCTCGGCTTCGGTATTGAGCGCGGTCATCGCTTTCGTGAGCGTCTCATAGATGCGGTCGTCGATCGTCACCGTGCCGAAGTTGGAATTCTCGCCGTCGAAGCGGCCTTCCGCCGGCTGATCGGCATGTTCGAACCAGTGATAGCCGACGATGTTGGGCTTGCGCAGCGCGGCCGTGACGTAATGTTGGAATGCCGCCGCGCGTTCGGCCTGCGTCGCCACCACGGGGCCGGCGCCGTTGGTGTTGGGTAGGCCGGAGTCCGTGCCGCGGAACGAGAACTCGCCGATAAGGCAGGGCTTGCCGGTCGGGGCATAAGCGGCGATGGCGCCATCCGGATCGGGCCCATAGCAATTGAACGAGAGGACATCGACATGACGCCCGGCGGCGTCGATGACCGGACGCGGCGGCGGAAAGGCGAAACGCGAGCCGAGCACCAGGTGATTGCCGTCGACCGCCTTGATGGCGGCGACGGTAAGCGCGAAATAGCGGTCGGCGAGCTGTGCGAGGAAGGCGTCACAATCGGCGAAGAACGCCGCGCGATGCGGATCGGCGCGGTTGGCGTCGGCCTCGCTTTGCGCGTCGCGATCATAGGGTGGCTTGCGCTGGTAGGGGGGCGTGATCGTCGTCAATGTGTCGAGCCCGGCCCAGTCGTTTGCCGGTGTGTGCCAGGCGGCATTGAAGGCCGCGAAGTCCTTGTAGCGCGCGCGCAGCATGACTTGCGCCGCGACGCGGCCTGGGGTTGTGGGCCGGAGCTTCATGAACAGCGGCAGCAGATCGTCCGGCCCGCGCCAGTCGGGGCACCACCTGAGTTCATTATCGATGAACCAGCCGATGATGTTGGCTTGGCCGGCATAAGGCTGGCAGAGCCGTTGCGCGCGCTCGCTGATATGGACCGCAAAGGCCGGGTCGAACACATCGGGGAAATCCTGGCACGGCCAATCCGGGTTCTTGTCGTTGGTCTGCCAGGCGAAGGACATGCCAAGATCGACATTGGGCGCGACCGCGAGGTTGGTGCCTTTGGCGACCGTCTCGTCCGACCACGCGCCGAGCGTATTGAAGCCCCAGCCGGCGAGCCGCTGCGCCGCGGCGTTGCGCCATGCGTCGCTGCCGCCGTATTTCTTCTCGCAGGCTTCCGCGTAAGGACTGCGGTTGGTGCCGCGAATCTCGTCTGGGTCGAAGCGGACGGTGTTGACGCCCTTGGAGAGAAT
>JANLJK010000063.1:6395-9047 GCA_029255525.1 Pseudolabrys sp. | reverse complement strand
CCTGGAAATATCCGAGCTGCATTCTGCGCGGCGACAACTCGCGCGGCGAGTTCTATTCGATCGCCATCTCGAACGGCCATCAGCAGGTCGATAGCGGCACCAAGATGATCCACCTCGGCAAGAACACGACGAGCCGGATCATCTCCAAGGGCATCTCGGCCGGAAAATCGAACAATACCTATCGCGGCCTCGTCACGGCGCATCGCCGCGCCGAGAATGCGCGCAACTTCACCAATTGCGACTCGCTCTTGATCGGCAATCAATGCGGCGCGCACACCGTGCCTTACATCGAGGCCAAGAATTCTTCATCTACCTTCGAGCATGAGGCAACCACCTCGAAGATTTCCGAGGACATGCTGTTCTACTGCCAGAGCCGCGGCATGTCGGCGGAGGAGGCGACGGCGCTGGTCGTCAATGGTTTCGTCAAGGACGTGCTGCAGCAGCTGCCGATGGAGTTCGCCGTCGAGGCGCAGAAGCTGATTTCGATCTCGCTTGAGGGATCGGTCGGATAGCGGTTTGCCCTCATCCTGAGGAGGCCGCGAAGCGGCCGTCTCGAAGGATGAGGGCTGAGATTTATCGGCCTCGTCCTTCGAGACGCCACGCCTTCGCCCTTTGGGCTCCGGCGCGGCTCCTCAGGACGAGGGGAGAGAGAAGAGAAAATGTCACTGCTTGAAATCAAAAACCTGCATGTCGAGGTCGAGGGCAAGAAGATCCTCAACGGCCTGACGCTGACCATCGAGAAGGGCCAGGTCGCGGCCATCATGGGTCCGAACGGCTCCGGCAAGTCGACGCTCGCTTACGTCCTCGCCGGTAAGGAGAACTACAAGGTGCTCGACGGCGAGGTGCTGCTCGACGGCGAGAACATTCTCGACCTGGCGCCGGACGCGCGCGCCGCCAAGGGCATCTTCCTGGCGTTCCAGTATCCGGTCGAAGTGCCGGGTGTCGCCACCATGACTTTCCTGCGTACCGCGCTCAACGCGCAGCGCAAGACACGCGGCGAGGGCGAACTGTCGACGCCCGCCTTCATGAAGCTGGTGCGCGAGACCTCGGCCAAGTTAGGGGTCAGCCAGGAACACCTGCGCCGCGCCGTCAATGTCGGCTTTTCCGGCGGCGAGAAGAAGCGCAACGAGATTCTGCAAATGGCGATTTTGGAGCCGCGTCTCGCTGTGCTCGACGAGACCGACTCCGGCCTCGACATTGACGCGCTCAAGGTCGTGTCGGAAGGCGTCAACCGGCTGCGCTCGCCGGAGCGCTCGATGATCGTCATCACGCATTATCAGCGGCTGCTCGACTATATCGTGCCAGATGTCGTGCACGTTCTGGCCAAGGGCCGCGTGGTGAAGACTGGCGGCAAGGAATTGGCGCTCGAGCTCGAGGCCAAGGGCTATGCCGAGTTTGTCGGCGAGGCGGCGTAATGGCTGACGTGACTGCAATGAAAACTCCCGCCGAGCAGGCGCTGAGCGCGGCCTTTACGGCGGCACGCGCGCACCTGCCGGGCCAAGGCGCGGTGGCGGCGCTGCGCGACGACGCTTTCCAGCGTTTCGACGCACGTGGGCTGCCGCATCGGCGCGTCGAGGAGTGGAAATACACCGATTTGCGCGCGCTGCTGCGCGAGGCCCATCCGCTGGCGCCGCCACCCGATGCGGCGGCTAAGGCGCGAGCCAAGGAAGCGGGCAAGGTCCTCGCCGGTGTCGATTGCCGCAAGCTCACCTTCGTCGACGGTGCCTTCGTGCCGGAGCTGTCGGACCTGACGCCGGAGCCGGGCCTGACCATCGGCTCGCTGGCCGAGGCGCTCGCCAAGGGCGACGCGCTGGTCGCGGCGCATGTCGGCAAAACTTTCGACACCGATGACGTCGCGGTCGCGCTCAACACGGCGTTGATGGGCGATGGCGCGGTGATCCATGTGGCGGCGGGCGCGGCGCTTAAGCGGCCGATCCATCTCATCTTCGCCGCCGGCAGCGACAAGCCGTCATCGGCTTTCGTGCGGTCGCTGGTCGTGGCCGAGAAGGGCGCCAAGGCGATCGTCATCGAGGACCACGACAGCGGCGACACGCAGGTGAATGCGGCGATCGAAATGGTCGTCGGCGACGAGGCGCAAGTCGATTACGTCAAGATCACGCAGGCGCGCGGCCTGCACGTGGCGAGCCTGCTGGCCAATATTGGCGCGCGCGCGGCGTTCAACACCTTCGCCTTCACCGCCGACTCCGCGCTGGTGCGCAATCAGACCTTCGTGCGTTTCGCCGGCGAGCGAACGCAGGCAGGCATCCGCGGCGTCAGTCTCTTGTGCAACAAGGAGCATGTCGACAACACGCTGCTGATCCAGCACGCCGGCATCGCCTGCGAGAGCCGCGAGCAGTTCCGCACCGTGCTCGACGGCCAGAGCCACGGCGTGTTCCAGGGCAAGATCGTGGTCGAGCCGCACGCGCAGAAGACCGACGCCAAGATGATGACGCGGGCGCTGCTGCTGTCGGACGAAGCGGAAGCCGACAATAAGCCGGAGCTGGAAATCTTCGCCGACGACGTGGTCTGCGGCCATGGCGCGACGGCGGGCGCGCTCGATCGCGGGCTGAAATTCTATCTGATGTCGCGCGGCATTCCGAAGAAGGAAGCCGAGGCGCTGCTGATCCAGGCTTTCATGGGCGCGACCATCGA
>JANLJK010000063.1:5076-6295 GCA_029255525.1 Pseudolabrys sp. | reverse complement strand
CCTACGACGTCGCCAAGATCCGGGCCGATTTCCCGGCGCTGGCGATGCAGATCTATGGCAAGCCGCTCGTTTATCTCGACAACGCCGCCTCGGCGCAGAAGCCGATCCAGGTGCTCGACCGGCTGACCAAGGCCTATACGAGCGAATACGCCAACGTGCATCGCGGCCTGCATTTCCTCGCCAATGAGGCGACGGAGGCCTATGAGGGCGCGCGCGAGAAGGTGCGCGCCTTCATCAACGCGTCGCGCACCGAAGAGATCATCTTCACCCGCAACGCCACCGAAGCCATCAACCTCGTCGCCTATACGTTCGGCAAAGAGCGCATTCAACCAGGCGACGAGATCGTGCTCTCGATCATGGAGCACCATTCCAACATCGTGCCCTGGCACTTCCTGCGCGAGCGCTACGGCGCGGTGATCAAATGGGCGCCGGTCGACGACGAGGGCAACTTCCTCATCGACGAGTTCGAGAAGCTCTTGGGCCCGCGCACCAAGATGGTCGCGATCACGCAGATGTCGAACGCGCTCGGCACCGCGGTACCGGTGAAGGAGGTCGTCAAGCTCGCGCATGCGCGCGGCATTCCGGTCCTGGTCGATGGCGCACAGGGCTCGGTGCATCTTGATGTGGATGTGCAGGACATCGATTGCGACTTCTACGTCATGACCGGCCATAAACTTTATGGGCCCACCGGCATCGGCGTGCTGTACGGCAAACATGCGCATTTGACCGCGATGCCGCCGTTCAATGGCGGCGGCGAGATGATCCAGGAAGTCAGCCAGGACCGCATCACCTATGGCGAACCGCCTTACAAGTTCGAGGCGGGGACGCCGGCGATCGTGCAGGCGGTGGGGCTTGGCGCCGCGCTCGACTACATCAATTCGATCGGCAAGGCGCGCATCCGCGCCCATGAAGATGAACTGGTGAAATACGCGCACGAGAAGCTCGGTGCGATCAATTCGCTGCGCATCATCGGCAACGCCAAGGGGAAGGGGCCCATCGTCTCCTTCGAGATCAAGGGCGCGCATCCGCACGACGTCGCCACCATCATCGACCGCGCCGGCGTCGCCGTGCGCGCCGGCACGCATTGCACGATGCCGTTGCTGGCGCGGTTCGGCGTCACCGCCACCTGCCGCGCATCATTCGCCATGTACAACACCAAGGATGAGGTGGACGTTCTCGCCGCCTCCCTGCTCAAGGCGCAGGAATTTTTCGCATGACC
>JANLJK010000063.1:0-5066 GCA_029255525.1 Pseudolabrys sp. | reverse complement strand
TGCCCGACCACACCACCGCGCCCGAACCCACATCCACGGAAACGCCGGCCGACAAGCCGGCGCAGAACGCCGCCGTGAGCGGTTCCTCGGCGCTGCCGCCGCAAGATCTCGAGCAACTCACCGATGGCATCGTCGCCGCGCTCAAGACCGTCTACGACCCGGAAATCCCGGCCGACATCTACGAGCTCGGGTTGATCTACAAGGTCGATATCGCCGACGACCGCACGGTGAAGGTCGACATGTCGCTGACCTCGCCGAATTGCCCGTCGGCGCAGGAACTGCCGGTCATGGTCGAGAACGCGGTGTCGAGCGTGCCGGGCGTCAAGGAAACGAAAGTCGAAGTGGTGTGGGATCCGCCGTGGGATCCGAGCCGGATGTCGGACGAAGCCCGACTCGTGCTCAATATGTGGTGAGTTGCGTTTTACCGATGGCGCTTCCACATTAGGGAAGCAATGAGCGTCGGTGTTTCGAGTTGGTTTACTTCGAAAGTGATATACTCGCACCGCGCTGGAGGATGAGACGATGGCAAGCAGCCAACCACGGCCCCGGCCTCAGGTGATGCGGCTCACGGAAGCCGCCGCCTTGCGCATCAAGGACGTCATGACCCGCGCCGACAAACCGGTCGCGGGCGTGCGGGTCGGCGTCAAGAATGGCGGCTGCGCCGGCATGGAATACACCATGGAATATGCCGACGAGATCAGGCCGACCGACGAGGTGGTCGAGGACAAGGGCGTCAAGCTCCTGATCGATCCCAAGGCCGTGCTGTTCCTGCTCGGCACCGAGATGGACTTCAAGACCGAGAAATTGTCCTCGCAATTCGTGTTCAATAACCCGAACCAGACCTCGGCCTGCGGCTGCGGCGAATCCGTGCAGATCACGCCGGCGGAGGGCGCCGGCGCGCGCTGAGGCGCCCGCGCCGAAGGGGCTGTGACCGATGGACCGCGAGGGGATCGCTGAGTTGTTCTCGGCCTTCGGCCCGGTTGACATCCGGCGCATGTTCTCGGGCTTCGGGGTTTTCGCCGACGACGTCTGCTTTTCCCTTTTTCTCCGCGGCGAGCTCTACTTCAAAGTGGACGAGACCACGGCGACGCGTTTCGCCGAAGAAGGCGCGCGGCCGTTCAGCTATACCCAGCCGACGAGCGGGAAGGTCGTCACCGTCAATTCGTTCTGGCGGCTGCCGGAACGGCTTTATGACGATCCGGAGGAACTCGCCGTCTGGGCGCGACAGGCGCTCACGGTCGCGCAGCGCAAGCAGGCCGCCGGCAAGGGTAAGGCGCGGCCGACCGCCAAGGGTAAGAATAAGAGCAAGAGCCAAGGCAAGACGAAAAAAATTTGATCGCATGGCCTCGTGCTTGTGAACGACGCGCCGCCGCGGCTTGACTGAAGGCCGTGCCTGCCACCGAATGCCCGCGGGATTGGGGCTGACGGAATGGCGTGGCGGGTGTTGTTCGTGGCGCTGCTGATGGTCGGCGCTCAGAGTGCGACCGCCAAGGACAGGCCGAACGCCAAACCCACGTCCTCGGCATGTAAAAAGACCGACGACACGTCGACGTCCAAGGCGGCTAAGGACGACGATGACGCGGATGATGACGACGAGGACGATGGAGGCGTGCGTTTTGCCGTGGCCGGCGCCTGCGTCAAGGTGACGGGCGGGGCGTCCTACACCTATCAGCAGGCGAGCCAGACGGCAGCGGGCCTGCCGGTCTTCGTCAACAAGAACGGTTCGGTGACGAGCGGCACCAGCTCGAACGCGCTGTCGGCGAATATCGGCCTGGAGACGACGCGGCAGACTGGCATCGGCGAGTTCAAGACGACGCTGGCGGCGGATTGGTCGAAGGCGACCGGCGACGGCACGCAGAACGGCAGTGCGCAATTTTCCGGCTGGAGCGTTGGCCTCGACAACAAGCTCGGCACGCTGACCGTCGGCTACACCGGTACGCTGATGAGCTTCTGGGAAAGCAATTTCCTGTCGACCGCCAATGCGCCGGGTCGCTCGGCCAACACCATCGTCTACGAGCGTGAGGTCGTCGAGCACCACACGGTTGCGGCCGGCCTGGAGTCGAACCTGCCGACGACGCCGGAGGACAATACGGGCCTCAAGAGCTTCGAGTTTTCCGATCCCGTCTACACCTTGCGCTGGCGCTATGAGGTTGACGATACGACGCTGCACCTATCGGGCTTGGCGCGGCGGGCGGATTTCTCGGCGTCTCCGCTCTTGCCGCTGTTTGCCGATACGGCGACGGTGCGGCTCGGCTGGGCGGCGAGCCTGGGCCTCAAGCTGCCGGTGAAGTTCATTGCCGAGGGTGACGAGTTCAGCGTCCAGGCGACCTATGCCTCAGACGCCGCGTCCTATCTCGGCATCAGCACCGACCTCACCACCTATCAGCACACGGTGCGCAGCGGCGGGCCCACCACCGGCTGGAGCGCGGTGGCGTCCTATCACCATGAATGGTCGGAGCAGTTCGAGTCGAACCTGTTCGGCAGCTATCTGACGCTGCGCGCGGATCTCTTGCTGGCCAAGCCCGAGGTGCAGACCTTCCGCTCTGGCGTCAATCTGTACTGGAAGCCGGTCGACAAGCTGAAATTCGGCATCGAGCTCGGCTATGTCGATATGACGCTCGATCCGCAGGGCGTGCGCGGCATCTTCGACGGCGGCGGCGGACGCGCTTATATCGGCTATCTGTCGGTGGCGGCAGAGTTGTAAGCGCGGCCCGCGCCGCTGTCGGTCAGGCCACCTGCGCGGCCGCCGCGCCGCCGGCCACTTCCGGATCTGTTTCGCACATCACGCGGTTACGGCCGTGCCGCTTAGCGGCGTAGAGGCAGGTGTCGGTGCGCTCGATGAGCGTCTGGATGCTGTCGCCCTTGCGCAAGGTGGCGACGCCGATCGAGATCGTAACGCGGCCGAGATGCTCGCCGGTCGAGCGCTTCATCAGTTCCTTGGTCATCACCGCGCGCCGGATGTGGTCGGCGACCGTGATCGCCGAGCGCAGCACGGTATTCGGTAGGATGATGGCGAATTCCTCGCCGCCGTAACGGGCGGCGGTGTCCTGACCCTTGACGTTCTGCTTTACCGACATGGCGACGAGACGCAGCACCTGGTCGCCGGTCAGATGGCCGAACGAGTCGTTGAAGTTCTTGAAATGGTCGATGTCGGTCATCATCAGCGACAGCGGCTCGTTCTTGGCGCGCGCGTCGGCGATGGCATGTTCGAGCGAGGTGTCGAAGAACTTGCGGTTGGCGAGCTGGGTGAGGGGATCGGTCAGGCTTTCGGTGCGGACCGCCTCGAGGTTTTCCTGCAGCTCGGTGATTTCCTGCTTGGAAGCGTTGAGGCGCTCCTCCAGCTTCTGGTTGGAGACTTCCATCTCCTTGGCCGTCTGCACCAAAGTCTCGACGATGGCGCGCAGGCCCTCGCGGTCCTTCGAGTTGCCGATCTTCTCGCTCATGTCGGCGAGGCTCTCGGTATAACTGTTGGCGGAGCCGGCGGCGGCGTCGATCATCGCCATGACCTGCTCGATCTCGCCCATCACCTGGCTGCCGACGGTGTCGATGCGGTCGGACAGTCGCGTCGGCGACAGATGCTCTTGATAGATCTGGTCTAGGTCGGCGTCGGAGAGCGAGCCGCCTCGCTGCAGCAGCTCGTTGACCTTTTGATTCAGCGAGGGCTGGTAGCCGGTCGCGTAGGCATACCAAATTTCGTAATTGCGCGGCGTTGCGGGCTGACGCAACGCCTTGATTTGACCGAGAGCAATTTCGGCGAACGCCATCGTGCGTTCGTGCTCATCGGCATGCCCGGTCATTATGGTCCCCCACTCCACGCGCGTGGTCAGGAAATGTCATTAGCCGCCCGCCGCCGTCATTGGCAGCGCTGCGTGCTAGCTTGTCGACGGTATGCCAGGGAGATGAATCGGGAGTAAATTTGGAACCAGTTTCGACCGAAACATATTTCACGGGTTGCGGTAAATGGCCACGACCCGCGAAGGTATGTTATTAGGCTTTGATCGACACCGGACGCAGCAAAAAGGCCGGTAGATGGCTGACATCTGCCTCTTCGTGGTCGTGTTGCGGACGTGGGCGAGGTGCGCGCGGGGCGGCATTATCCGCGCTTTGACGATCCGCGTTTTGACGGCGCTGCTGCGTGCCGCGTTCACGACGATGCTCGCTGCGCGGACGCTCTTCGCGGGCAGGGCGGGCTTCGCGGCTTTCACCGGCTGCCTCGGCGGCCGGAGCGGCGCCAGCAGGCTGATCCATCCAAGGAATGGTTTGGCCCATCAGCTTCTCGATGGCGCTGATTGACTTGCTGTCGATCGGCGCGACGATGGAGATCGCGGTGCCGCTCTTCCCCGCGCGGCCGGTGCGGCCGATGCGGTGGACGTAGTCGTCCGGGTGATGCGGCACATCGAAATTGAAGACGTGGCTCACGTCCGGGATGTCGAGGCCACGGGCCGCGACGTCGGAGGCGATCAGCAGCTTGGCGTCGCCCTTGCGGAACGCATCGAGCGCGGCCGTGCGGGCGGACTGGTCCATGTCGCCATGCAGCGCCACCGCATTGAATTTATGCCGCACCAGCGAGCGGTGCAGCAGCGCGACCTCGCGCTTGCGGTTGCAGAAGATGATGGCGTTCTTGAAGTTGTCGGCGCCGCGGATGAGCTGGCGAAGGATGTCGCGCTTCTCATGCGGTTCGCGGCCGGCCTTGCACAGAAGCTGAGTGATGGTGGTGGCCGCCGTGGCGGGCTTCGAGACTTCGACACGCACCGGATTGTGCAGGAAGGTGTCGGCGATGCGCTGGATTTCCGGCGGCATGGTCGCCGTGAAGAATAAGGTCTGGCGCGTGAACGGCACCAGCTTGCCGATGCGTTCGATGTCCGGGATGAAACCCATGTCGAGCATGCGGTCGGCTTCGTCGATGATCAGCAGTTCGCAGCCCGACAGCAAAAGGCGTCCGCGTTCGGAGTGATCGAGCAGGCGGCCGGGGGTGGCAATCAACACGTCGACGCCGCGCACCAGCTTGGCGTCCTGATCGCCGAACGAAACGCCGCCGATGATGAGCGCGACGTTGAGCTTGTGGT
>JANLJK010000062.1 GCA_029255525.1 Pseudolabrys sp. | reverse complement strand
GCCTTCGAGGGCTTCGTGCGTAACCAGCCGCTGGTGCGCGAGTGCTGGATGCTCTCCGGCGAGACCGACTTCGTCCTCAAATGCGTGGCGCCGGACCTGAAGACCTTCCAGGCCTTCGTCGAGAAGCTCACCTCGGCGCCGAACGTGCGCAACGTGAAGACCTCGCTGGTGCTGCGCAATTCCAAGGACGCGGCCATGGTGCCGATGGAAGGCTAGTCTTCCGTCGAGACGTTCTTGGCGAGCCGACCATTCCGCTCAGTCTCGACGAGCGAGGCAAGCACCGCATCTCCCGTCCGACGGGTATGCTCGCTCAGGGCTCTCGCAAAGCCCGCCCCATCGCGCATCCGCAGAAATGCGATGAACTCCTCGTGCTCCTTGACGGAGTCAGCCCAGCGGATCGGGTCGTAATTGGCGAGCGCGCGGGCGCGAAAGATCTTGGCGTGCAACGTCGTCCACGTGTTGAGCAGCACCTGATTGCGGCCTAGCGCCGTGATCTCGGCATGGATCTTTTGATTCAGCCGGAAATAGGCGGCGCGTTCGCCGTCGCGATGAAGCTGGACGAGCTGCGCGTGCATGTCGTCCAACCGGACGATATCGTTGGCGGTCGCTGCCGCGACGGCATTGCTCGCGGCCACGGTGTCGAGCGCGATCATTACTTGAAAGGACTGGGCGATTTCGTCGCGGTTGATCGGCGTGACGATCGGCGTGCGGTTCGGCCGCAGTTCAATCAGTCCTTCCGATGCCAGCACCTTGAACGCTTCGCGCAGCGGCGTGCGAGAGACGCCGAAGGTGTCGCACAACATCTGCTCGGGGAGCGGCGTGCCGGAACGCAACTCCCCGTCGACGATCATTTCGCGCAGTCGGGCGACTAACTGATCGTGCAGCGAGGCCCGCTCAAGCGGGCGTTGCGCTGTCGTGACGGACAATTTCAGTCGCGCGGGTTTGAAGCGGGTCCGCAAGGGGCGGCGCGGCTCGATTTGATCCATGTCGCAGACGCTCCTTCGTCGCGGACGCCGGCTCGACCCCCGAGTCAGCGCAAAATAATGGCAATTGCCCACCGATTAGGCAAAAATGGCATCACTTTTGTCACTATAGTTCATTGATATTACTACAGAAATATACGATTGCATATCGTATTCAAGACGGCACGGGGATTGCTACACACCTTCTGCCGGATCGTATCCGTGCCAGCATGGAGTTTGTTCGATGAGAAAGTTGATTCTGACCGCCATTTCCGCGCTCGCGATCGGCGGCAGTCTTCAGGATGGCGTCTCCGCCCAGACGCCCACCATTTCCCTCGGCTTTGCAAAATGCGCCCACTGCACCGCGATGGCGCTCACGCCCGATTTCGCCAAGGGCGTCGACATCAAGGGCACCCCGTTCACGACCGGCACTGACGTTCTGACCGCGCTGGTGACCAAAAATATCGACGTCGCCCAGGTCACTTACCTTCATTACGTGATCGCGCTCGATAAGGGCTTTGATGTCATCGCGATCGCGGGCCAGGTCAGCGGCGGTTCCGCGCTCATCGTCGGCAACGATCTCGCCGTCACACCGAACGATTGGGCTTCGCTGAAGAAGGCGATCGCCGACTACAAGGCGGCCGGCAAGCCGTTTCGTGTCGCCGCCTCGCGCGGCAATGCGCAGGACATCCACATGCGCGGTGCCTTCGCCAAGCAGGGCATCGACATCAACAAGGATGTCACCTTCGTCAACATTCCGAATCCGTCCGACCATCTGCAGGCGCTACGCCGCGGCGAGGTGGAACTGATCTGCACCGTCGAGCCCTTCGCCACGCAGATCCTGCAGGCCAGCGCCGGCAAGATGTTCGGCACGCCCTACGATCAGGCGGCCGGCAACCTGACCAACGTTATCTTGACGCGACCCGACGTCGTCGCCGCCAAGCCGAAGGAACTGGAAGCGACCGTGCGCGCCGTCGTCGCGGCCGACGAGCATATCACCAAAGATCGCGCGGCCTTCTCGGCCGTGGTGACCAAGATCACCGGTCTTGACAAGAAGATCGCCGACGAGGCCGTGAAGAACCTCGATCCCGATCCGAAGCTCTATCGCGCCAAGACCGTCGCCATCGCCGCGATGATGCGCGATCTGAAGTATGTCAACTCGGACGTCACCGCCGAAGTCGAGAAGCGCATGGACTATCGCTTCCTCGAAGCGGCGACCGGCAAGCCGAAGTCCGAATTGGGCTTCTGAAGTCCCGTGCTCCTATAGGCTCGTTATGCGCGCTTTGCCTCTGATTGGAAGGCTCGAACGCTACATCGTTCCCATCCTCGTTATCGCTGGATGGGAGGCGTTCTCGCGGTCCGGCGCCTTACCGGCGGCCCTGCTGCCGGCACCCTCGACCGTGGTGTGGGCCTGGGCGGACTGGATCTTCGCGATCAATGGCAGCACGCAGACCTATAGCGGGAACTGGATCTTCGATACTTTGGCCAGCTTGATGCGCGTGCTTGCGGGCTTCGGCATCGCCGCTGCGCTTGGCGTGTTGCTCGGGGTCGCGATCGGCTGGTCGCGGCTCGTCGAGATCGTCATCGAGCCGACGCTGCAGGCGCTGCGGCCCATCCCGCCGGTGTCGTGGATCCCGCTCGCCATCATCTGGTTCGGGATCGCCAACAAGCCGGCGATATTTCTCGTATTCCTCGGCGCGTTCTTCCCGATCCTGCTGAACACGATTCACGGCGTCAAAACCTGCGACCGCAATCTCATTCGCGCCGGCGCGATGGTCGGCGGCGGCAATCATGAGCTGCTGCGCTTCATCGTCGTGCCGGCCGCACTGCCGAGCATCTTCGCGGGCCTGCGGATCGGCATCGGCTCGGCCTGGATGCTGACGGTCACCGCCGAAATGGTCGCGGTGAAGAGCGGCCTCGGCTATGTGCTTTGGGACTCCTATTACTTCCTGCGTTACGACCTCGTGCTCGCGGCGATGGCCAGCATCGGCATGCTCGGTTTCCTCAGCGATCTCGTCATCCGCGCCATCATGGCGCGGGTCCTCCACTGGCAGCGCAACACCACCATCCAGGGCGAGGAGGACTAGGCGATGGCCACGATCGAGATTTCGCATCTGTCGAAGAGGTTCCACGACCGCAAGCGCAATGCCGAAGTCGTCGCTCTCGACGACATCAATCTGACGGTCGCCAAGAACGAGCTTCTCTGCCTGCTCGGACCGAGTGGCTGCGGCAAGTCGACCTTGCTCGATATCATCGCCGGCTTTGCCAAGCCGACCGCGGGATCGGTCACGGTCGACGGGCGGCCGGTGACCGGGCCGGGATCGGATCGCGGTGTTGTGTTCCAGCAGGCCAATCTGATGCCCTGGCTGCCGGTCTGGGAGAACGTCGCCTTCCATCTGAAGCTGCGCGGCGGCCAGAAGGGCGAGCGCCGCGCCATTGCCCAGCGCTACATCGACATGGTCGGCCTGACCGGTTTCGAGAACCATTATCCGTCGGAACTGTCCGGCGGCATGAACCAGCGCGTCGGCATCGCCCGCGCGCTGCTCATGAATCCGCAAGTCATCCTGATGGACGAGCCGTTCGGCGCGCTGGACGAGCAGACACGGATGGACATGCAGAACGAGCTCGTCCGCATCTGGCAGGAGCACCGGGGCACGATCGTCTTCGTCACCCACGGCATTGACGAAGCGCTCACGCTCGGCACGGCCGTCGCCGTGATGAGCGCGCGGCCCGGCCGCATCCGCGAGCTCATCCGTCTCGATCTGCCGCGGCCACGGGACATCACCAGTCCGCAGTTCAACGAGCTCAAGCGGCATGTTCTCGACCTGCTGCGCGCCAAGCGCGCGGACGCCCTTTCTGCCTAACGACCGGGAAAAGAAAAATCATGCAACGTGTCTTGCTGGGTATGTTGACGCCGTCGTCGAACACGGCGCTCGAACCGATCACGCAGGCGATGATCGCCGACTTGCCGGAAGTGTCCGCCCACTTCTCGCGTTTCAAGGTCACGGAGATCGCGCTCTCCGGCAGCGCGCTGGCCCAGTTCGACGACAGCGAGATCCTGCGCGCTGCGGAGCTTCTGGCGCACGCCAAGGTTGACGTCATCGGCTGGAATGGCACCTCGTCCGGCTGGCTCGGCTTCGACAGCGATCTGCGCCTGTGCGAGCGTATCAAGGCTGCGACCGGCATTCCGGCGACGACGTCGATGTTGGCGCTCAATGAGATATTGGAAAAGACCGGTGTCACCAAGCTCGGTTTCGTCACGCCTTATCTCGACGACGTGCAGGCGAAGATCCTCGCCAATTATGCCGGCATCGGCGTGTCCTGCCAAAGCGAACGGCATCTGGGCCTGCAGGACAATTTCTCGTTCTCGGAGGTGACCGCCGCGCAGCTCGAAGAGATGACGGCCGAGGTCGCGAAGGCCAAACCGGAGGCCATCACCATCATTTGCACCAACCTGCGCGCCGCCTCGCTTGTTGATAAGCTCGAACGTGCGGCCGGGCTGCCGATTTACGACACCATCGCCACCGTGGTCTGGAAGAGCCTGCTGATGTCCGGCGTCGATCCCAAGCGGATCACCGGCTGGGGCTCGCTGTTCCGCGATATTGTCTGAGCCGACGGCGGCCTGCGGTCAGCAACACGCGGTTCGCAAACGAAATGGCCGGGACAAGCCCGGCCATGACAACCTTTGACGTCGCTATATGCGCGGCGGCTTAACGCCACTCGACCTTCTTGATCTCATAGGCCTTGGCGCCGCCCGGCGCATTGACCTCGACGGTGGCGCCCTTGGCCTTGCCGATCAGCGCGCGCGCGAGCGGCGAGGTGATCGAAATCTTGCCGATCTTGGCGTTGGCTTCCGGCTCGCCGACGATCTGCCACACCTTCTTTTCTTCGGTGTCCTCGTCGATCAGCGTCACGGTGGCGCCGAACTTGATGGTGTCGCCGGACAGCTTCGACACGTCGATGATGTCGGCGCGCGCGAGCTTGTCCTGCAGCTCGTCGATGCGGCCTTCGTTCAGCGACTGCTGTTCCTTGGCGGCGTGATACTCAGCGTTCTCCGAGAGGTCGCCGTGCGAGCGCGCCTCGGTGATCTGCTGGATGATGCGGGGCCGTTCCACGGACTGGCAGTGCTTGAGCTCGGCTTCGAGCACGGCATAGCCCTCGGCGGTCATCGGAAGCTTTTCCATCGTCTCATTCTCCTCTCGGCGGGCGCCAAAACAACTTGAACGAGCGATCGCGCCGCCAAGCCCTTCCACCCTCGATAAAACCTTCAACCACTCGCAATTCGACTCCGGCTACGGGTTCCCGTTACCGGAGTCCTGAAACGAGGCCGGTCAAAAATACCCTGACCGCGGACGGATTTACCCGTCGCGATCGTGGACTTTCCGGCCTAACTCGCGCCGACGCATTCGGTTCGTCCCCCAGCGGGGAACTTGCCCTAGGTGCGGTTGTAACTTTGCAGCGCGCGTACCTCGAGGTCGCCCCCGAGATAGGCTTTGATGCCTTGCGCCGCGGCGACAGCACCCGAAAGAGTGGTGTAGTACGGCACTTTATGCAAGAGGGCCGCGTTGCGTAGCGACCGGCTGTCGGCCAGCGCCGTGGCGCCTTCCGTGGTGTTGAAAACCAGCTGCACCCCGCCGTTTTTGATGGCGTCGACGATGTGGGGCCGGCCTTCCAGCACCTTGTTGATCTTGGTCGCCTGGACGCCCTGTTCGGCCAGGTAGCGCTGGGTGCCCGAGGTCGCGATCGTCTTGAAGCCGAGCGAGGCCAGGAGCTTCACCGCCGGCAGGATGCGGGCCTTGTCGGCGTCCCTGACCGATACGAAGACGGTGCCCGAGCGCGGCAGGGCGGTTCCGCCGCCGATCTGGCTCTTGGCGAAGGCGACTTCGAAGGATGAATCGAGGCCCATGACCTCGCCGGTCGATTTCATCTCCGGCCCGAGCAAGGTGTCGACGCCGGGGAAGCGGGCGAAGGGAAACACGGCTTCCTTCACCGCGTGGTGCTTGTAGGTGGGCGGCTTGAGATCGAAGCTCTTCAGGCTCTCGCCCGCCATGATGCGCGCGGCGATCTTGGCGACCGGCAGCCCGATCACTTTGGCGACGAAGGGCACCGTGCGCGAGGCGCGCGGATTGACTTCGAGCACGTAGATCTCGCCGTCTTTGATGGCGTATTGCACGTTCATCAGGCCGCCGACATTGAGCGCCAGTGCCAGTTCGCGGGTCTGCCGCTCCAGCTCCGCGATCATTTCGGGCGCCAGCGAATAAGGCGGCAGCGCGCAGGCCGAGTCGCCCGAGTGGATGCCGGCTTCCTCGATGTGCTCCATGATGCCGGCGATGAACGTATCCTTGTCGTCGGCCAGGCAATCGACGTCCACTTCGGTGGCGTCGGTGAGATAGCGGTCGATCAGCAGCGGGCTCTTGTCCGACACGATCAGTTCGGAGGGCTTGTCGAGCGTGGAGGCGAGACGCGCCACGTAGCGCTCGAGCTGCGCCGCGTCGCGCACGATCTCCATGCCGCGCCCGCCCAGCACGTAAGACGGACGGATAACGACCGGGTAGCCGATCTGATCGGCGATGGCGCGGGCAGCACCGGGCGAATTGGCGATGCCGTTCTGCGGCTGCCGCAGGCCGAGCTTGTCGAGCAGCTTCTTGAAGCGGTCGCGGTCTTCGGCGAGGTCGATCGCGTCCGGCGAGGTGCCGAGGATCGGCACCTTGGCCTCTTCCAAAGCGCGCGCGAGCTTGAGCGGTGTCTGGCCGCCGAACTGTACGATCACGCCGTGCAAGGTGCCCTTGGAGCGCTCGACGTCGATGATCTCCAGCACGTCTTCCGGCGTCAGCGGCTCAAAATAGAGCCGGTCCGACGTGTCGTAGTCGGTCGACACGGTTTCCGGATTGCAGTTGACCATGATGGTCTCGTAGCCCGCATCCTTGAGCGCGAAGCAGGCGTGGCAGCAGCAGTAGTCGAATTCGATGCCCTGGCCGATGCGGTTCGGACCGCCACCGAGAATGACGACCTTCTTGCGGTCGGACGGCTGCGCCTCGTTGACGAGCTTGCCGGCGAAGGGCTGCTCGTAGGTCGAATACATATAAGCGGTGGGCGAGGCGAACTCGGCCGCGCAAGTATCGATGCGCTTGAACACGGGCCGTACATCAAGCGCGTGGCGCTTTTGCCGCACCGCCTCGGCAGGGTTGCCGGTGAGCTTGCCGAGACGGGTGTCGGAAAAGCCCATCGCCTTCAGGCGCCGGAACGGGCCGGGCGTCACCGGCAGGCCTTTGGTCTTGATCTCGGCTTCGGCTTCGATGATGCCGCGCAGCTCGGCGAGGAACCAAGGATCGATGCGGCAAGCGTTGTGAATGAGCTCGTCGCTCGCCCCGAGGCGCATGGCTTGCGCGACCTTCAACAGACGCTCGGGCGTCGGCGTGCCGAGGGCGGCGCGGATGGCGTTCTTGTTGTCGGGGTCGTCGATGCCTTTGGCCGGGTCGAAGCCTTCGATGGCGATCTCGTCGAGGCCGGTGAGGCCGGTTTCCAGCGAGCGCAGCGCCTTCTGCAGCGATTCCTGGAAGGTGCGGCCGATCGCCATGGCTTCGCCCACAGACTTCATCGAGGTGGTGAGCACGTTCGATGCGCCGGGGAATTTCTCGAAGGCGAAACGGGGAATCTTGGTGACGACGTAATCGATGGTCGGCTCGAACGAGGCCGGGGTCGCGCCGCCGGTGATGTCATTGGCGATCTCGTCGAGCGTGTAGCCGATCGCGAGCTTGGCCGCGACCTTGGCGATCGGGAAGCCGGTGGCCTTCGACGCCAAAGCGGAGGAGCGCGACACGCGCGGATTCATCTCGATGACGATCATGCGCCCGTCGGCCGGATTGACCGCGAACTGCACGTTCGATCCGCCGGTCTCGACGCCGATCTCGCGCAGCACCGCCAGCGAGGCGTCGCGCATGATCTGGTATTCTTTATCGGTGAGCGTCAGCGCCGGCGCGATGGTGATGGAGTCGCCGGTGTGCACGCCCATCGGGTCGACGTTTTCGATCGAGCAGATGATGATGCAGTTGTCTTTTTTGTCGCGCACCACCTCCATCTCGTATTCTTTCCAGCCGAGTACGCTCTCTTCGATGAGGACTTCATCGGTGGGCGAGGCGTCGATGCCGCCTTCGACGATGTCGATGAACTCGGCGCGATTGTAAGCGATGCCGCCGCCGGTGCCGCCCATGGTGAAGGACGGGCGGATGATGGCGGGCAGGCCGATGTCGTCGAGCGCCTCGAGCGCCTGCGACAATGTCTTGACGTGGTGCGAGCGCGGCGTCGACAGGCCGATCTTGGTCATGGCCTCGCGGAACAATTCGCGGTCTTCGGCCTTGTCGATCGCCTCGGCGGTGGCGCCGATCATCTTGACGCTGAACTTTTCAAGCGTGCCCCTCTTCTTGAGTGACAGCGCGCAGTTGAGCGCGGTCTGTCCGCCCATGGTCGGCAGCAGCGCGTCCGGGCGCTCCTTCTCGATGATCTTGGCGACGATCTCCGGGGTGATCGGCTCGATATAGGTCGCGTCGGCCAGATCCGGGTCCGTCATGATCGTGGCCGGATTGGAATTGACCAGGATGACCCGATAGCCCTCTTCCTTGAGGGCCTTGCAGGCCTGGGTGCCGGAGTAGTCGAATTCGCAAGCTTGACCGATGACGATCGGGCCGGCGCCGATGATCATGATCGATTTGATGTCGGTGCGTTTGGGCATGAGCTCGGCAACAAACCTTCTACTGTCGTTCCGGGACGGGGCCATTTGCCCGCGAGCCCGGAGTCCAGACGCGAGCACGGCGCCAGCCGTACAAAAATCCGGGCTCTTTGACGGGCCCGGAATGGCGCACACAAAAAAAAGGCGCGCTTTCGTGCGCGTCCTTTGCCCCCCAGGCGGGGAGTAACCCCGCGCGAAGGCTGCTTAGACCAGAATCGCCGGGCAGGGAAGGGCATAGGGCCGGTCGGCCCGATCTTGCCACAGGTCTGTCGGGTCCCGCGGGGCGGCGGGCGCGGCTATGGTTCCCTGGCGCTGCCGGCACAGGGGCAGACCCTCAAATCCGGGGGCAGCGGCCCTGCTGCGG
>JANLJK010000061.1 GCA_029255525.1 Pseudolabrys sp. | reverse complement strand
GGTGTCGGCCGGCCTGTCGCTGATCGTCGGCGTCACCCGCATCCTCAATCTCGCGCCCGGGTCCCTCGAGATGTGGGGGACCTACATCGCCTATTCGCTGGTGACCAAGATCGGCGGCGCCGTCGGCTTCTGGGGCGGCATTCTTCTCACCGCGGTCATCGTCGGTATCATCGGCGCGCTGATCGAGATCGTGCTGCTGCGGCGGATCTATCGCGCGCCTGAGTTGTTCCAGTTGCTCGCGACCTTCGCGCTGGTGCTCGTCTTCAATGATGCCGCGCTTTACATCTGGGGGCCGGAGGATCTGCTCGGGCCGCGCGCGCCGGGTCTGCGTGACGCCATCCAGGTCTTCGGCCGCCGGTTGCCGAGCTACGACCTGTTCCTGATCTTCGTTGGCCCGGCCGTGCTGATCATTCTGCATTTCGCGTTGGCCAAGACCCGCTTCGGCCGGCTGATCCGCGCGGCGACGCAGGACCGCGAAATGGTCGGTGCGCTCGGCGTCAATCAGGCGGTGCTGTTCACCTCCGTCTTTGCACTTGGCGCGGCTCTGGCCGGCCTTGGCGGTGCGCTGCAGGTGGCGCGCGAGCCGGCCAATCTCGCGACTGATCTGGTTGCTATCGGCGATGCCTTTGTCGTCGTCGTGGTCGGCGGCATGGGTTCGATCTCCGGCGCTTATCTCGCGGCGGTGATTATCGCCGAGGTGAAGGCGCTGTGCATCGGCCTCGGCGTCGTCGATTTCGGCTTCGTCACCATCAACTTCTCCAAGTTTACCCTGGTCGCCGAATTCCTGGTGATGGCGGTGGTGCTGATCGTGCGGCCCTATGGCCTGCTCGGTCGGCCGCAGGGCCCCGTGCGTTCGGTCGCCGAGCCGGAAGATCCGCTTCGCCCGGCGACACCGATGCTGAAGATGCTCGGCGCCGTCATTCTGGTGCTGCTGCTATGCCTGCCCTTCCTGGCGCAGGGGGCGCCTTATCTGCTCATCTTAGGCATCGACGTGCTGATCGCGGTGATCTTCGCGACATCGCTGCATTTCATCATGGGCCCGGGCGGCATGCATTCGTTCGGCCATGCCGCCTATTTCGGCCTCGGCGCCTATGGCGCCGCGCTGTTGGTGAAATGGGTCGCTGCGCCAATGGGCATCGCGCTGGTGGCGGCGCCGATCCTGGCGCTTGCCGGCGCGCTGTTGTTTGGCTGGTTCGCGGTGCGGCTGTCCGGCGTCTATCTCGCGATGCTGACATTGGCTTTTGCGCAGATCGTCTGGGCCGCCGTCTTCCAATGGGAGGCGCTTACCGGTGGTTCCAATGGCGTCATCGGCGTCTGGCCGAAACCGCCCTTCGACAAGCCGTCGGCCTATTTCCTGCTGGCCTTGGTGCTTGCCGTCGTTTCCATCCTTCTGCTGCGGCGCTTTTTGTTTGCGCCCTTCGGCTACGCCATGCGCGCCGGGCGTGACTCGCCTTTGCGTGCCGAGGCGATCGGCATCGACGTGAAGCGGGTGCATTGGCTTGGCTTCGCCGTCGCCGGCTGCATCTGCGGCATCGCCGGCGGGCTGTTCGCCTTCGCCAAGGGCTCGATCTCGCCGGAGACGATCCATGTCGGTCGCTCCATCGACGGCTTGGTCATGGTGCTGCTCGGCGGCGTCCAGACCTTGACTGGGCCTATCGTCGGCGCCTCGGTGTTTGCCGTGTTGCAGGATACCGTGATGCGCCAGACCGAATACTGGCGGGCGCTCTTGGGGCTGATCATCCTGTTCCTGGTGCTCGCCTTCCCGCAGGGCATCGTCGGCGCCATCACGCAGCTCTTCGGCAAGAGGCGTTCCTCATGAGCGTGCTCGCCATCCGTTCGCTCTGCAAATCCTTCGGCGGCGTGCGCGCCGTCAACGAGGTCTCGTTCGAGATCGGCAAGGGCGAATTCCTCGCTCTGATCGGCCCGAACGGCGCCGGCAAGTCGACCTGCTTCAACACGATCAACGGCCAGCTCAAGCCGGACTCCGGCGAGATCCTGTTCGAGGGCAAGAACATCGCCGGCCTGGAACCGCGCGATATCTGGCGGCTGGGGGTGGGGCGTACCTTCCAGGTCGCGGCGACCTTCGGCTCGATGACAGTCGTCGAGAATGTGCAGATGGCCCTGATCTCCTACGCGCATCAGACCTATCGCCTGTGGCGGCCAGCCGCGTCGCTGCATCGCGAGCGAGCGCTCGAATTGCTGGCACAGGTCGGCATGGCGGACGCCGCCGACCGGCCGAGCCGAGAGCTCGCTTACGGCGACGTCAAGCGCATCGAGTTGGCGATTGCGCTCGCCAACGAACCACGGCTTTTGCTGATGGACGAACCGACCGCCGGCATGGCGCCACGCGAACGCAATGCGTTGATCGCGCTGGTCAAGAAGCTGGTGCTGGAACGCGGCATTTCGGTGCTGTTCACCGAGCACTCGATGGACGTGGTGTTTTCCTATGCGGACAGGATCATCGTGTTGGCGCGCGGCCGCCTGATCGCCGATGGCGACGCCGCCACCATTCGCGAGAACGCTAAGGTGCAGGAAGTCTATTTCGGCACTGGCAAGACCTTCACGGTGGCTGCGCCATGAGTGCCATGCTCTCCGTGGAAAATCTCGGCGCCTGGTACGGCGCCGCCCGCATTCTCTATGACATTGCCTTCGAGGTCGGCCGGGGCGAGGTGGTCGCGCTGATGGGCCGCAACGGCGCCGGCAAGACCACCACGATGAAGACCATCATGGGTCTGATTCCCGAGCGCCAGGGCACCGTGCGCTTCAATGGCGATGACATTTCGCGGTTGCGTCCGTTCGAGATCGCACGCCGGGGCCTGGGCTTTACGCCGGAAGACCGCCGCATCTTCGCGGACTTGACCGTGCTGGAGAACCTCGACATCGGCCGCCAGCCGCCGCGCAGTTTTCCGGACGGCACGCCGGCACCCGCCTGGACGCCGGATCGGTTGTTTTCGCTGTTTCCCAATCTCGGCGAAATGCCGAACCGCCCTGGGGGACGCATGAGCGGGGGCGAGCAACAGATGCTCACCGTCGCACGCACACTGATGGGTAATCCGCTCTTGGTGCTGCTCGATGAGCCCTCGGAAGGCGTGGCGCCGCTGATCGTCGAGCAGATGGCTAACACCATTATCGAGTTGAAGAAGGAAGGCCTGTCCATTCTGCTGTCCGAGCAGAACATCCATTTCGCGAAATTGGTGTCAGACCGGGTCTACGTGCTGGAGAAAGGCCAGATTCACTGGCAGGGCTCGATGGCGGAACTGGAGGCCAACCAGGACGTGCAGAAGGCTTATTTGACGGTTTAGAGCGGCCGCGGCCGAAGTTGCCGCGGATTTTACGGAATTGATGCCAAGTTAGGGCTTTCGCCGTGGGCGCTTTCCCGTCATGATTTCTCGCTGATTGAGGCTGCACGCCAGCGGGGAAGTGACCGACAATGCCGCGCGACAAACTAAAGGTTGTAAGCGATCCTTCGGCTGCGGGCGACAGCGTCCGCTATCAACTCGACGAGCAGGTCGGGTTCCTGATGCGGATCGCCACGCAGCGGCATACGTCGATCTTCACGTCGAAAATGATCGAATCGCTGACGCAGACCCAATTCGCCGCCCTGGCCAAGCTCCACGAGGTCGGCCCCTGCTCGCAGAACCATCTCGGCCGGCTGATCTATCTCGACGCTGCTACCATCAAGGGCGTGGTTGATCGTCTCGGCGTGCGCGGCCTCGTCACGGCCCTCGCCGATCCGAAGGATCGCCGCCGCCGCGCAGTGGCGTTGACCGATCGCGGCCGTGAGGTGACCGAGCAGGCGATGAAAGCCGCTGGAGAGATCACCGCCGCGACGATCGCACCGCTGACGCCGGACGAGCAGCGTTTGATGGTACGGCTGCTCAAGAAGTTAGGCTGACTTTACGATCGCCTTCAGCCGCATCGGCGTGATCGGTAGTTGCGTGATCGCGCCGGGGCGCTGAAGCGCGTCGTCGATGGCCGAGGCGATCACGGCGCCGACCGGGTTGGTGCCGCCTTCGCCGGCGCCTTTCAGGCCCAGCGGGTTGAGCGGGCTCGGTGAGTCTTCTGTCAGTAGCACGGTGGAGGGCGGCACTTCGTGCGCCGTCGGCATCAGATAGTCCGCGAAGGTCACCGACAGTGGCTCGCCATGCTCGTCGTAAAGGAATTCCTCGAACAGCGCGCCGCCCAGTCCCTGCGCCAACCCGCCGACGATCTGACCTTCGACCAGCTTCGGGTTGACCGCTTTGCCGACGTCATAGGCCATCAAATAGCGTTCGATGGCGATGGCGCCGGTCTGGATGTCGTCCTTCACCGCGGCGACGTGGATGCCGTAAGGGTAGACCATCTGGGAGGACTCAAAAGTGTCCTCGACGCTCAGGCCCTCGGGCATCTGCTGCGCGAGCGCACTCAATGTCATCGATGGGCCGGGCGAGTCCCCGCTACGCACGACCTCGCCATTGACGATGTCGAGATGAGCCGCGTCGGTCTGCATCAAGATGGCGGCGGCCTCCAGGGCTTGCGCGCGCAGCTTGGTGGCGGCGAGCCGCGTGGCCTCGCCGCACATAACGGTGACGCGCGATGCGAAGGCGCCCATGCCGCGCGCGATGCGGTCGGTCTGGCCGTGGATGACGGCAATTGTGCTGTAATCGACGCCAAGCGTATCGGCGCAAATCTGAGCAATGACCGTCTCCACGCCTTGGCCGATGGAGGCGACGCCGGTGACAACCTCGATGCCGCCTTCCGGCTTTACCGTGACACGCACGGTGTCGAAGGGGCCGAGGCCGCTTTTTTCGACGAACATGGCGATGCCGGCGCCGACCTTCTCGCCCTTGGCGCGGCGCGCTTTCAACTCGGCCTGCAGTTCATCCCAGCCGGACGCTTTTAATGTCTTATCGAGCAGCAAGGCGTAATCGCCGGAGTCGTAGACGATGTGCGTGCCGAGCGTATCGAGGCCTAGCGTATAGGGCATCGCGCTCTTGTCGATCAGATTGCGGCGGCGGATCTCGACCTTGTCGACACCGACCTTCGCGGCAATGGCGTCCAGCAGCCGTTCACGCACGAAGGTCGATTCGTAGCGGCCGGGCGCGCGATAAGTGCCGCAGGGCGTCTTGTTGGTGAGGCGGATGTGGCCGGCGGTGCGATAGGCCGGGATGCGGTAGGGGCCCGGCATCATGGCGGCCGCGAGATCGGGAACGGTCGCGGCATGCGTGCGCATATAGGCGCCGTTGTCGTGGAAGAACTTATTGTCGATGCCGAGGATGTGGCCGTCTTTGTCAATGGCGGCGCGAATGTGATGTGTCTGCTGGCGTGAGTGATTGGCCGCGATCAGGTGCTCACGGCGATCCTCGATCCATTTGATCGGCTTCTTGAAATGCAGCGCGGCGGCGCAGACCAGCACGTCCTCGGGATACAGCTCGCCGCGGATGCCGAAGCCGCCGCCGACATGGCCCTCATAGAGATGGATGGCGTCGTGGGTGAGGCCGAGCATCTGCGCGAGGTTGGCGCGGTTCCAGTGCGGCACCTTGGCAGCACCGTGCATCTCCAGCACGTTGCGGGTCTCGTCGTAGCGAGCGATGGCGCCGCGTGTCTCCATCGGCACGCCGGTGTGGCGTCCGACGGACAGCTCCAGCGCGATGACGGCATGGGCGTTGCGGAAGGCCGCATCGATGTCGCCGAAGGACTTGCGGATGACGTCCGGCTCGGTGTTCAGGCCCGCCGCGAAAATTCCAGGTTCCTGGGTCGCATTGACGATTGCGCCCAACTGCTCGATCTCGATCTCGACCGCCTCGGCGGCATCTTCCGCGGCATATTGACCGTCGGCGAAGACGACCGCGACCGGCTCGCCGACATAACGGACGATGTCGTTCGCCAGTACGCGCTGGCGGTAGGGCTCCAACGACTTGAGGCCGGTGAGGCGGAAGCCGATCGGCGGGATGTGCGCCACATCGGCAAAGGTCCACACCGCGTGCACGCCCGGCATGGCGAGTGCGGCGGTTGTGTCGATAACCTTGATCCGACCGTGCCCGACGGACGAGCGCACCACGCGCATTGTCCATTGGCCGGGAAACGAGATGTCGGCGGCGAAGCGGCCTTTGCCCGTGAGCAGCGGCCGGTCCTCCAGGCGTGGGACCGAGCGGCCGATGAATTTCGGTTTTTGTGCCATCGGGGTCACCGCGTGCCGTAGCGTGACTCCCTCCCCCCTTGCGGGGGAGGGTTGGGGAGGGGGGTGGCAGGCGTGAAGGGATGTCGTTCGTCACTTACCCCCCTCCCGACCGACCTTCGGTCGGTCGACCTCCCCCGCAAGGGGGGAGGTGACGAGAGTATGTGGCGAGCGCCTGCCACCATCACTTCCGCATCTCTTGCGCCGCGGCGCGCACGGCTTTGATGATGTTCTGATATCCGGTGCAGCGGCAGAGGTTCGACGACAGTACGTCGATCAAATCCTCATCGCTGATGTCGGGTTCGCGCTCCAGCACACCGACGGCGAGCATCAGGAAGCCCGGCGTGCAGAAGCCGCATTGCAGGCCGTGGTGATCCATGAAGGCCTGCTGCATGGGATGGAGGTCGTGGTCGTTCGCCAAGCCTTCCACGGTGCGGATCTTCTTGCCTTCCGCTTGGGCTGCGAACATCAGACACGAGCGTACCGGCGCGCCGTCGACGATGACAGTGCAGGCGCCACAGACGCCGTGCTCGCAGCCGATATGGGTGCCGGTCTGGCCGCAGTCCTCGCGGATCGCGTCGGCCAAGGTGCGGCGCGGCTCGACTTTGATCGCGTGATCGCGGCCGTTGATGGTGAGGGTGATGTCGAGTTTTTCAGTCATTTTGCATTCTCTGCCTGTCGCAGCGCGGCGCGGACGCGCTGTGGCGTCGCCGGCATCTCATCTATCGATACATCAAACGGCGCCAATGCATCGTTGATGGCATTCACAACCGCCGCAGGCGCGCCGATCAGGCCACCTTCGCCGAGGCCCTTGGCCTTGGTGATGGATTCCGTGCTCGGCGTCTCGACGTGGTGCAATTCGATCTCGGGGATCTCGTGCGCCGTCGGCGGCAGGAAGTCGGCGAGCGTCGCCGTGAGCGGCGCGCCCTGATCGTCGTAGATAATCTCTTCCAAAAGCGCGTTGCCGATGCCCTGGGCCACGCCGCCATGCACTTGGCCGTCGGCGATCATCGGATTGATGATCTTGCCGGCGTCCTCGGCGACGACGAATTTCTCGACGGTGGTGCGGCCGGTCTCGATATCGACCTCGACGATTGCGACATGGCAGGCGTTGGAGAAGGTGCCTGGCGGATCGTAGGTGCCGCTCTCGGTCATGCCCGGCTCGATCTCGCCGTTGAAGCGATGCGTCTGCGTGTAGGCTTCCCGTGCGATCTTGGCGATGGAGATATTGCGGTCGGTGCCGGCGACCTTGGCCTGGCCCTGCTCCAGCACGATGTCGTCTGTTGCTGCTTCCAGGAGATGGCTGGCGAGCTTGATCAGCTTGGCGCGCATTTTGCGGGCCGCGATCAAGGTGGCACCGCCGGAGATGACTAGCGAGCGGCTGGCGAAGGTGCCCCAGCCGTAGGGCGCGCGATCGGTGTCGCCGTGGATGACCTTGATGATCTGCGGGTCGACGCCGAGCTCGTCGGCGATGATCTGCGCCAAAGTGGTGCGCAAGCCCTGGCCGTGCGGTGAGGAGCCGATGCGCACTTCGATGAAGCCGGACGGGTCGACCGTGAGCGTCACCGTCTCCCAGCCGGGCGTGATCTCCATGCCGCGGGCTGCGAAGGCGGGGCTGCCGTAGCCGGTGCGCTCGGAAAAGGTGGCGAAGCCGATACCGAGATAGTGGCCCTGCTTGCGCGCTTCCGTTTGGCACTGGCGGAAGGCCGCAAGATCAATGGCCTCGACCGCCATCTCCAGCGTCTGCTTGTAGGTGCCTTCGTCGAATTTCAGGCCGGCGGCGGAGGTGTAGGGAAACTTGTCGATCAGGTTCTTGCGGCGGATGTCGACAGGATCAATACCGAAGGCACGCGCCGCCTTGTCCATCAGCCGTTCGAGCGTGAAGGTGATGGTCGGGCGTGACACGCCGCGATAGGGCGCCATGGTGCAGGTGTTGGTGATGACACCGCGCGCGCGGCAGTCGTATTGCTGCATGGCATAGGGGCCGGGCAGCTCCGCCATGGCCATCAGCGGCTCGACGCCGCTCGTGGTGGGAAAACACGAATAGGCGCCGATGTTGGAGACGATGTCGCTCTTAAGTGCGAGCAGCTTGCCGTCTTTGTCGAAGGCGCCTTCGAGCGTGAGGTACTGATCACGCGAGTGGAACGAGGCGATCAGGTTCTCGCGCCGGTCCTCGGTCCAGGCGACCGAGCTTTTAAGCTTGCGCGCCAGCCACACCAGCACGACGTATTCCGCGGCAAGCGACATCTTCTGGCCGAAGCCGCCGCCGACATCGGGCGCGATCACACGCAGGTCCGATTCCGGCATGCCGAGCACGTCGGCGATCGCCGTGCGGGTGAGATGCGGCATCTGCGTGGTGCAGGTGAGGGTGACGCGGCCGGTGGCGGGATCGTAGGCCGCATGCGCGGCGCGCGGCTCCATCGGCGTGGCATTCTGCCGGCGCGAGCGGGCGTCGACCTTGATGATCTTGTGCGCGCTTGCCCAGACTGTGTCGAAGTCCGGCGTCTTGATCTTGCCTTCGAGGATGACGTTGCCGGGCGCTTCCTTGTGGATCTGCGGCGCGTCTGGTTTCAGCGCGTCAAGCGCATCGATCAAAGGCGTGGCGTCGCCGATGACAAGTTCGACCTCGTCGGCAATGTCCTCGGCTTCTTCCTCGCTCGACGCGACCACGGCTGCGACCGGCTCGCCGACGAAGCGAACCTCGCCGTCCGCCAGGATGCGCTGGCCGACCGGCCTGTAGGCGAATTTGTGCAGCATCGGCAGGATTGGCTTCGTCGCCTTGAGGTCGGCGGCGGTGATGACCAGCGCGCCGTCCGGGGCTGTGAGGCTCTCGATCTTGCCGGCAGCATTGGGGCTACGTAGGAACCGCACCCAATGCACAGCCGGCAGATCGGCGGTGAAACGGCC
>JANLJK010000060.1 GCA_029255525.1 Pseudolabrys sp. | reverse complement strand
CGTGCGGATGTAGAAGAGTACGTAGAAGCGCTAGATAAAACCGCGCTAGCCAACCTCCACGATAAAGGAGAGGTTGATCTGCTTGGTATCGAAGTTACGGTCGCCGCGTGGCCGCACATTGGCGAAGGCGAAGCCGCGCTTGGCCGCCTCGATGGTCATCGCCTCGACGCTCTTCTCGACCAGATCGGCGTTGTAGACGCTGCCGGCGCTGATCTTGAGACGGCTACGGAGCTGCGTCGGATCGATGGCCTGCACGTTCGACACGACGTCGACGGTGCCGACGCGGTACTGCTGACCTTCGTCGATCGTGTAGGTGACGATGAAGCCCTTCTTGGCCGGATCGTACTCGCCGACGGCCGACACGACGCGCACGTCGGCGTAGCCGTGCTTCAGATAGAACCGGCGCAGCAGGTCGCGATCGGCTTCGATGCGATCCGGATCATAGATATCGGTCGTTTGCAGGAAGCTGAACCAGTTGCTCTCGGTCGTCTTGATCACGTCCTTGAGACGGCCGTTCGAAAAGGCCTTGGTGCCGACGAAGCGGATGCTCTTCACGCCGGTCTTGTCGCCTTCCTTGATCTCGAAGACGAGATCGACGCGGTTGTTCGGCAGCTCGATGATCTTCGGCGTGACATTCACGTCGAAGCGGCCGCTGCGATGATAGATCTCGATGATGCGCTGAACGTCGGCCTGCACGGTCGGCTTCGACAACGTGCCGCGCGCCTTCGACTGCACCTCGACCTTGAGCTGCTCGTCCTTGGCCTTCTTGTTGCCCTCGAAGGCAACACGGTTGATCACCGGATTCTCGATCACGGTGACGACCAGACGGCCGCCGGCATGATTGACGCGAACGTCGGAAAACAGGCCGGTCGCGTACAGCGACTTCAGGCCTTCGTCGATCTCGGCCGGGCCCAGACGGCCGCCCGGGCCGGGACGGAAATAGGAGCGCACGGTGTCGGCTTCGACCCGGCGGCTGCCTTGCACGACGATGGAATTAACGGTCTGCGCGACCACGACGTCCGTGGACGCGACGGTAGCGACTCCAGCGCCGACAAGCATACCGCCGAGGACCACACAGCGAAGGGCTAGTCCCCGAACCAACCGCACACACAGTCTCATGCGCAACGCGCCTTTCGATCCTTGCGATCGCCACGGCCGGCGATCACCCCACGTCAAGGAATCGACCGAAGTCGGCCTATGTTCCACTCGCTTTGTACAGGCTTTCGACCTCACTGCAAACGAAAGTGCCGGGTCGACTTTCCCTTTCCCCTCAAAAAGTTGCTTGTCGGCAACGGTCACGAAGTGGCGAGGTGCAGGATGTCATTAAAGGTTGCAAAAATCATCAACATCACAACGATAGCGAGCCCTATCCGGAACCCGACTTCCTGGGCGCGCTCGGACAAAGGCCGGCCGCGGGCCGCTTCGATTCCATAGAACAAAAGGTGACCACCATCGAGCAGGGGAATCGGGAACAGATTCAGCATCCCGATCGACACCGACAGAACCGCCGCCAGGTGCAGGAGCGCCACGAATCCGGCGGTCGCCACCTGCCCTGACACCTGGGCGATGCGGATCGGACCGCCGAGCTGGTCGGCCGCTTCCCGGCCGGCAAAGATCCCGCCGATATAGGACAAGGTGCGGTCGACCACGAACCAAGTTTCCTGGGTGCCGGCGACCACGGCAGCGATCGGGCCGTACCGTTCGGTCTTCATGTCGCCCGGGGCCATCGAGCGGCTGATGCCCAGCACGCCCAGCTTGTGCACGTTGCCGAAGTTGTCCTTGAGCTCGCGCATTTCCGGCACGGCCTTGAGCGTGACGCGCACGCCGCCGCGCTCGACCTCGACCGCCAAGGGCTCGCCGGCGCTGATGCTGACGACGCGCTGCATGTCGGAGAAGCTGTCGATCTTGCTGCCGTTGATCGCGACGACCAAGTCCCCGGGCTGGAAGCCCGCGGTCGCGGCCGCGCTGTTCGGCTGCACCTGATCGACGCGGGCGCTGGTCACCTGCTTGCCGACGGTCATGAAAATGCCGGCGAAGATGACGATGGCCAGGATGAAATTGGCGATCGGGCCGGCCGCCACCACTGCGGCACGCGAGCCGACCGGCTTATGGATGAAGCTGACCTTCCTCTCCGCCTCCGACATGGCGGCCGCGGCCTCGTGATCGGGCACGCTGGCGGCATTGTCGTCGCCGAGGAATTTCACATAGCCGCCGAGTGGCACGGCCGAGAGCTTCCAGCGGGTGCCGTAACGGTCGTTGAAGCCGGCGATCTCGGGGCCGAAGCCGACCGAGAAGGCGATCACTTTCACGCCGCACAAGCGGGCGATCAGGAAGTGACCAAGCTCATGAAAGAACACGACAATCGTCAGGACGAACAGGAAGGGCACGATGTAGCCGATAAGGCCGCCGCCGAAAGCCGAGAGGCTTGCCATGATATCCATCTGCATCGTCACCCGTGTCCCGGCGCCCGCGGGCGCTCGTCGTTACCGAAAGATTACTAGAATGCCTTTGCGGCAATTTCGGGCAAGAGGGCCCGGGCCAGCAACCTCGCATCATGGTCAACGGCGAGAGCCATCTCCACCGTGGTCGGCTCCTCCAGCATGCCGCGGGCCTCGGCGGCATCGAGCGTCGCCTCCACAAGGCCGGCAATGGCCGGGAAAGACAGCCGGCCGGCCAGGAATTCGGCCACAGCGACCTCGTCGGCCGCATTGAGCACGGTCGGCGCCGCCCCACCCCGCGCCATCGCCCGCTTGGCCAGCCCTAAGGCCGGGAAGCGGACGAGATCCGGCTCCTCGAAGGTCAGTTGGCGCACCTGTGCCAGATCGAGACGCGGCGCCGGGCCATCAATGCGGTGCGGCCAAGCCAGGCAATGCGCGATCGGGATGCGCATGTCGGGGGCGCCTAACTGCGCCACGACCGAGCCGTCGGTGTACTCGACCATCCCATGGATCACCGATTGCGGGTGGACCAGGACGTCGATCTCTTCCGGCTTCAGCGTGAACAGATGATAGGCCTCGATCAGCTCGAGGCCTTTGTTCATCAGGCTCGCGGAGTCGATGGTGACCTTCGGTCCCATCGACCAGTTGGGATGGCGCAGCGCCTGCTCGGGGGTCGCGGCCCGGATCTGCTCATGCGTCCAGGTGCGGAACGGACCGCCCGACGCCGTGAGGATCACGCGACGCACGCCTTCGCGCGGGCCGGCGGTGAGCGCCTGAAAGATGGCGTTGTGCTCGCTGTCGACCGGCAGCACGGTCGCGCCGGTCTGCAACGCGCGGCGCATGAACAGTGCGCCGGCGCAGACCATGCATTCCTTGTTGGCGAGCGCGACGGTCGCGCCGCGTTCGATCGCGGCCAAAGTCGGCTTCAAGCCGACCGAGCCGGCAATCGCCGCCATCACCCAATCGGCCGGATGCTCGGCCGCCTCGACGACGGCGTCCGCCCCGGCCGCGGCTTGAATGCCGCTGCCGGACAGCGCGTCCTTGAGATCGTGATAGGCGTCGTCATCAGCGACCACGGCCATGCGCGCGCCGACGTCGCGCGCGACTTGGGCCAACGCCGCAGCATTACTCTTCGCGCTGATCGCCTGCACGCGATAACGCTCAGGCTCGCGCTTGATCAGATCGACGGTGCTGGCACCGATCGAGCCGGTCGCCCCAAGGATCGTAATATACCTCACGCCATCCGCGGGCAGCGGTTGCGCAGGCAGCCGTCCAAGCGCCGTCATTCGATCACCATAAGATCACCACACCAACAGGCCGCGCGCGGCGCCATCGAAGCCACCGCGCACAAGGCCGATCAAACAGGCCGCGAACGCCGCCGCCCAGAAGCCGTCGAGCCGGTCCATGACACCGCCATGGCCGGGAATGAGATGGCTGGCGTCCTTGGCGCCGAAGCGGCGCTTTACCCAGGACTCCAGCAGATCGCCGCCCTGCGACAGGACCGACAGCACCAGCGCGACAAGCGCGATGGCCAGCCCGTTGAGCGCGGCGAAGAAATAATGCTCCAAGGCGAGGCTCACCGCCATGGCGCCAAGTATGCCCGCAATCGCACCCGACCAAGTCTTTTTCGGGCTGATCGCCGGGCAGAGCTTCGGGCCACCGAAGGTGCGGCCGGCGAAATAGGCGAAAATGTCGGTCGACCAGACGACCGCGAACAGCAGCAGGATCGCGAACAGGCCGTAGACGACGTCATCGCGCAGCAGCATCGGCGCCAGCAGCATGACGCCGGCATAGCCGACGCCGGCGATGACCCAGACGCGCCGTTCGCGCGGGGCGAAGATCGCTCCGGCCAGCGCGCCGAGACCGATCAGCGCCAATGCCGCGATCGGCCGGTGCAGCCAGGCGACAAAGGCCGCCGCGGCGAGCGCAGCCGCGCCGCCGGAAAACATCAACCGATGGCCGGGGCCGGTGACCAAGGTGGTCCATTCCCACAGCACCGCGATGGCGCACAGGCCCCAGAACACGGTGAACGGCCAATCGCCGAAATAGGCCGCGAGGATCGCGACCGGCGCCATGATCAGCGCGGAGACGATGCGCAAAGTCAGATTGCTTGCGCCGGCCGGCACAGCGTTGCCGGTGTCACCCGGTCCGGCCGCGGGATCGGCTTCAGTCACAGGCTCAAGATCCGGTCTTGGCAACGAGGCCGCCGAACCGCCGCTCGCGCTGCTGATATTCGCTGATCGCCGCCTCCAGCGTCGCGCGGTCGAAGTCCGGCCAGTTGGTCGGCACGAAGACGAGTTCGCTATAGGCGGACTGCCAGAGCAGGAAGTTGGACAGACGCTGCTCACCGCTGGTGCGGATGATGAGATCGGGATCGGGCAGATCGGGCGCATCGAGGAAACGGCCGATCGTCTCCAGGCCGATATCGGCCGTCGCCATACGGCCGGCCGCCACTTCTTCCGCGATGCGGCGCGCGGCGCGCGCGATCTCCTGGCGCGCGCCGTAATTGAAGGCCACCACCAACGTCAGACCGCTATTGTCCTTGGTCAGCTCTTCCGCCTCGGTGAGCAGACGCGCGATGTCGGGATCGAGTCCGTCGCGCTCGCCGATGATGCGCACGCGCACGTTGCTCTTGTGCAGCTCGGCCAGATCGTTGCGGATGAAGCGCCGCAGCAGGCCCATCAACTCGCCGATCTCGGACGCGGGCCGCGACCAGTTCTCGGCGCTGAACGAGAAAATGGTGATGATCTTGATGCCGATCTCGCCGGCGGAGCGGATCGTGCGCCGCAGCGCCTCAACGCCGCGCCGATGGCCTTCCGCCCGCGGCAGACCGCGCGCCGCCGCCCAACGACCATTGCCGTCCATGATGATGGCGACATGACGCGGCGCCGTGAATGCCGGCTGGGCGCTTTGCGGTTTATCGGCCTCGGACATAGGGCTTAGACCTCAAACCGTGAGGATCTCCTTTTCCTTGGCGGCGAGCAAATGATCGACCTCGGCGATGCCGGCGTCGGTCGCTTTCTGGATCTCTGCCGAATGACGCTCGTGGTCATCCTTGCTGATGTCGTGATCCTTCTCGAGCTTCTTGATCAGGTCCATGGCATCGCGGCGCACATGGCGCACGGCGACGCGCGCTGCCTCGGCGTATTTATGCGCGAGCTTGACCAGTTCCTTACGGCGCTCTTCGTTGAGCTCGGGCACACGCAGGCGGATGGTCTGCCCTTCGGTCGCCGGCGACAGGCCGAGATTGGAATCGACGATCGCCTTTTCAACCGCCTTCACCAGGGACCGGTCCCAGACGCTGACCGAAATCAGCCGCGGCTCCGGCACGGTGACGCTCGCGCATTGCACGAGCGGCATCATCGCGCCATAAGCGTCGACCATCACCGGGTCGAGCAGATGCGAGGACGCGCGGCCGGTACGCAGACCCGATAATTCGGTCTTCAGCGCGGCCGATGCGCCCTGCATACGGCGTTTGATGTCGTTGATGTCGTAAGTCGCATTCGCCATGGCGATCCCTCGAATTCAGCGCCGACAATCTCGGACAGCGAGACGTCTGGGTTCATGTCCGTCGGCGTTCAGCCGACGATGGTGGCACGGCCCTTGCCGCGCAGAACGGATTCGATGGCGCCTTTCCCGTCGATGGAAAAGACGATGATAGGCATCCGGTTTTCCCGGGCAAGCGCGAAGGCGGCGCCATCCATAACGCGCAAATCCTTCTCGATCGCCTCCTGATGGCTGAGCCGATCGTAACGCTTGGCCGTCGGGTCTTTCTTCGGGTCGGCGGTATAAACGCCGTCCACATTGGTGGCCTTGAGCACCGCCTGCACGTCCAGTTCCGCGCCGCGCAAAACCGCCGTCGTGTCGGTAGTGAAAAACGGATTGCCGGTCCCGGCCGCGAGCAGCACGATGCGGCCCTTGCCGAGGTTCTTCAGCGCCCGTTTGCGGTTGTAGGTTTCGCAGACCGAGGTCATGGCCAGCGCGGAGAGCGTGCGCGCCTCGTGGCCCGCGCGCTCGATGGCGGCTTCCATCACCAGGCAGTTCATCACCGTGGCCAGCATGCCCATGGTGTCGCCGACCGGGCGCGGCACGCCGCGCTCGGACACCTCGACACCACGGAAGATGTTGCCGCCGCCGATGACGACGCCCAATTCGATGCCGAGCTTGGCGGTCGCCACCAGATCGGCGGCGATCCGCTCGACGGTCGCCTGCTCGATACCGAAGTCACCCGCGCCGGTGAGCGCCTCGCCCGACAGTTTGACGATGACGCGTCGGTAGACCGGATCACTCATCGTGCTTGCGATCCTTTCGTCATGCGCCCGGATGCCGGGCTTCGTTCGATCAGCCCTGCCCGGCCGCGGCCGCCACTTCGGCCGCGAAGTCGGATTCCTGCTTCTCGATGCCTTCACCGAGCGCGTAGCGCGTGAAGCCCGTCAGCTTGATCGGACCACCGACCTTGCCTTCAGCTTCCTTCAGCGCCTGCGCCACCGTCTTCTTGTCGTCGAAAATGAACGGCTGCTCGAGCAAGCAGACTTCCTTGTAGAAGGTCTTCAGGCCCGACTCGACGATCTTCTCGATCATAGCCTCGGGCTTGCCCTGCTGGCGGAATTTGTCGGCGAGCACATCCTTCTCGCGCTTGACGACGTCCGGGTTGAGCCCGGTCGGGTCGAGCGCCTGCGGATTGGTCGAGGCGACGTGCATCGCAAGCTGGCGGCCGAGCGCCACGAGCTCGTCGGCCTTGCCGGACGATTCGAGGCCGACCAGCACGCCGATCTTGCCGAGACCGTCGGTCACCGAGTTGTGCACGTAGGTGCCGATGACGCCCTGCTTCACTTCCTGCGCCGCCGCGCGACGCAGCGACATATTCTCGCCGATCTTGGCGATCGTATCGGAGATCGACTCGGCAACCGTGATGCTGCCGGCCTTGGCGGCGTTGATCGTCGCCACATCGGTACCGACCGTGAGCGCGACGTCGGCGATCATCGCGACAAGGCCCTGGAACAGATCGTTGCGCGCAACGAAGTCGGTCTCAGAATTGACCTCGACAACGACGCCCTTGGTGCCTTGCACCTTGATGCCGATCAGGCCTTCGGCGGCGACGCGGCCGGCCTTCTTGGCGGCCTTCGAGAGACCTTTCTTGCGCAGCCAGTCCTGCGCGGCGGTCATGTCGCCGGCGGTCTCGGTCAGCGCGGCCTTGCAATCCATCATGCCGGCGCCGGTCGACTCGCGGAGCTCCTTGACCATTCCTGCGGTGATATTCGCCATCGTCTTATTCCTTCATGCGTGAACGGCCGGGCATTCCCGGCACGCGCCTTTTAAGGCTGCGGCGCCCGTGTGGCGCCGCGCGTATTCTGTAGAGGGCCGAGACGACGGCGGAATTACTCCGCCGTCAGTTCCTTCGCCTTGGCGATCCAGCCCGGCACGCGGCCCGGCAGACCCACTTCTTCGCCGACGTTATGCGCGGCCTTGTCGTTGAGTTCGGCGATCTGCGAGTAGTGGAAGATGCCGAGGTCGTTGAGCTGCTTCTCGATCGCGCCCGAGATGCCCGGCAGCTTCTTGAGGTCGTCGGCGACGCCGCGCGGCCCCGGGAGTTGCTCGAAGCCGAGAGCCGACGGCTGCGTCGGGATTTCTTCGGCCACCACCGGCTTTTCCTGCGCGCCGATGTCGACGCCACGCTCGCCCTGGCTGCGCGCGATGCCGTCGATGGCGGCCTTTGCGATCAGCTCGCAATAGAGCGACACGGCGCGGCTGGCGTCATCATTGCCCGGAACAACATAGGTGATGCCGGCCGGATCGCAGTTGGTGTCGACGATGGCCGCGACCGGGATGTTGAGGCGCTGGGCCTCCTTGATCGCGATGTCTTCCTTGTTGGTGTCGATCACGAAGATAAGGTCGGGCACGCCGCCCATGTCCTTGATGCCGCCGAGCGCGCGGTCGAGCTTGTCGCGCTCGCGCTGCATCGTCAGGCGCTCTTTCTTGGTGTAGCCGCCGGCGTCACCGGAGGAGAGCATTTCGTCGAGCTTGCGCAGGCGCGAGATCGAACCCGAGATGGTCTTCCAGTTGGTCAGCGTGCCGCCGAGCCAACGCGAGTTCACGTAGTACTGCGCGCAACGCTTCGCCGCTTCGGCGATCTGATCCTGCGCCTGGCGCTTGGTGCCGACGAACAGGATGCGGCCGCCCTTGGCGACGGTGTCGGAAACCGCCTTCAGCGCCTGATGCAGCATCGGCACGGTCTGGGCGAGGTCGACGATGTGAATGTTGTTGCGGGTGCCGAAGATGTACTGATCCATCTTCGGATTCCAACGGTGGGCCTGATGGCCGAAGTGCACGCCAGCTTCCAAAAGCTGACGCATCGAAAAGTCAGGAAGCGCCATAATCTTCTCCGGTTGATCCGCCGCGGACGGTGTGGGCCCCGGATGGGGCCACCGGACGGCCTCATTGGCCCAGTTGTTGGGGCCGAAGCCAACGTCCGCGTGAGTGATGCGGGGCTTATATAGGGCAGATTCCGTAGAAGCAAGGCGCGTTTAGGCCGAAAACGGCTCTGATTGCGATCAAAATGGCCCGAAATGCCCCGTTGGCCCGGGTTTCACCTCAGGACGAAACTCCCCCGGACGACGACCGCTTACCCAGGGCGCGGGTGGCGATGGCGCAGACGAGCCCTGCCACGATCAGCAG
>JANLJK010000059.1 GCA_029255525.1 Pseudolabrys sp. | reverse complement strand
GGGGGGGCAAAGTCGCAAGTGAGAGTAGACCCCACCCCCGGCGCTGCGCGCCGGACCCTCCCCTGTCAGGGGAGGGATAACCTCAATGCCTGAAATGCCGCGTGCCGGTGAACACCATGGCAATGCCATGGTCGTCGGCGGCCTTGATCACCTCGGCGTCGCGCATCGAGCCGCCGGGTTGGATCACCGCGGTGGCGCCGGCTTCGATCGCCACCAATAGACCATCCGCGAACGGGAAGAACGCATCGGAGGCGACCACCGAGCCCCTGGTCAGCGGCGCCGGCAGCGCGAGATCACGCGCGGCGTCTTCCGCCTTGCGCGCGGCGATGCGCGCCGAGTCGACGCGGCTCATCTGGCCGGCGCCGATGCCGACGGTGGCGCGGTCCTTGGCATAAACGATGGTGTTCGACTTCACGTGCTTGGCGACGCGGAAGGCGAATGCCAAGTCGGCGAGTTCCGCCGCGGTCGGCGCGCGCTTGGTGACGGTCTTGAGCGTCATGTCGTCGACCACCGCATTGTCGCGTGATTGCACGAGCAGGCCGCCGGCCACCGACTTCACGGTGAGCCCCTTCGCGCGCGGATCGGGCAGACCGCCGGCGAGCAGGAGCCGCAGGTTCTTCTTGGCGGCGACGATGGCGATGGCGTCCTCGGTCGCGTCCGGCGCGATGATCACCTCGGTGAAGATCTCGGTAATGGCCTTGGCCGCTTCGGCGTCGAGCGTGCCGTTGAGCGCGACGATGCCGCCGAAGGCCGAGGTGGCGTCGCAAGCGAGCGCCTTCACATAAGCATCGACCAAGCTGTCGCCTTCGGCGACGCCGCAGGGATTGGCGTGCTTGACGATGACGCAGGCCGCCGTGCGCTTGGAATCGAACTCGGCGATGCACTCATAGGCCGCATCGGTGTCGTTGATATTGTTGTAGGACAGCTCCTTGCCCTGGAGCTGGCGCGCCGAGGCGACGCCGAAGCGCTTACCGGGCGAGCGATAGAAGGCCGCGCTCTGGTGCGGGTTCTCGCCGTAGCGCAACGACTGGATCAATTCGCCGCCGAAGGCGCGATAATCCGGCGCGTCATCGTTCAATGTCTCGGCGAACCAGTTGGAGATCGCCGCGTCATAGGCGGCGGTGCGCGCATAGGCCTTGGCGGCGAGCTTCTTGCGCAGTTCGAGCGACATCATGCCGGCGTGCCCGGCGAGCTCGGCCAGCACCTTGGCGTAATCGGTCGGCTCGACTACCACGGCGACGTCATGATGGTTTTTGGCGGCGGCGCGGATCATCGCCGGGCCGCCGATGTCGATGTTCTCGACGCAGTCGTCGTAGCCGGCGCCCTTCGCGACCGTGGCCTCGAACGGATAGAGGTTCACCACCAACAGATCGATCGGCTTGATGTGGTGCTCCTGCATCGACGCCGCGTGCTCCTTGTTGGCGCGGATCGCCAGCAGGCCGCCATGCACCTTCGGGTGCAGCGTCTTGACGCGGCCGTCCATCATCTCTGGAAAGCCGGTGAGCTCGGCCACGTCGATGACGGGCAGGCCGGCGTCCTTGAGGGCCTTGGCGGTACCGCCGGTCGAGACCAGTTCGATGCCGTAACCGGTCAGTTCCTTGGCGAAGTCGAGGAGGCCCGTCTTGTCGGAAACCGACAGCAGGGCGCGGGTGATACGGCGCGGATGGGTGATCATGGGGAGCCTGCTAGCACAGGAAACATGGCGCTGGGTATCAGATCATCTGCGTAAGTGCACAGCCTCTCGCTCCCTCCCCCTGCAAGGGGGAGGGTCGGGGGGGGGGCTCATCTCCAGCGCAGTAAAGGAGACCCCCACCCGCCGACCTTCGGTCGGCGACCTCCCCCTTTCAGGGGGAGGTAAGAGAGTCAGAGCGGTAATTCCGGCTCATCGGCGCGCTCGGGGCGGGCGCCGTGCGGGGCTGGCGGCGTATGGCGGAAGCTCCAGCGGACTGAGGCCTCGCTGCGGGCATGGCCGTAGATGACGATCTGCACGGTGCGGCGGGGGCCGTCGGTGCCGCAGAGGTAGACACTCTCCTCGAGTTGGACGGAATCGGCCATGGTCGAGAAGGTCCAGACCTCGCGGTCGGGCAGGAGCAGGATGACGCCGCGGCCGTCCGACAGCCGGTTGGCCTTGATGGCGGGGTGCAGGTGGAAGCGTACGGCGTACTCGTCGCCGACATTGACCGAGAGCGTACGGCCCTCAGGCGGGGCGAAGCTGTCCTCGCCATCGAGCGAGCGGCCGTCCTGGCTCAGGCGGACGACGCGGCTGTGCACCACGCCGAAATCGTCGACATAGCCGTCATGCGAGGTCTGCAGTGTGACGCCATCGGCGTTCTCGTCGCGGACAATGTGCACGTTGCGCGGGCCGGCGACGATCGGCGTACCGGCGAGTAGCCGGCGGAATGGACCGGATTCGAGAAAGCGGCACGACGACTTGTCGTTGAGCGTGACGGTGGAATGCGCCGCCGTCTGCCGTGCCACCTGCCGCCAGTTCTCTTTATTGACCGCCGGCAGGCCGCAATTGATCACCAGCCGGTGCTGCTTCCACGACATCTCGAACGACAGGCAGCCGGCATGCGCGTCCTGGCTGACGCCGATCGGCGGCGGCCGGCCGGTATCCATCAAGAGCGCGGTCTGTCCCGCATCGATACGTTGGAAGCCGGAATGCGGCGCATTCGACAAAGGCGCGCCGCGCGCGTCGTCATAAGCCAGCACGGTGGCGAGCAGGTCGACCGGCGTCGGCCCCATGCCGTTGAACTGCGCGAAATTGCCGTCGGCGTGCCGGAAGAAGCGCAGCATCGGCATCATGCGGTCGATGGCGTTGTTGAGTGCCTGCGGCGGCTGCAACTGTCGCGCCGAGAACAACTGCCGCAGCGGCAGCAAATCGGCGAGTATCTCGATCAGTGCACCGGGATTGCGGCTGATATGACCGCCGTCGGGCAGGATCTGCACGCGCAACTCGTCGATCAGCCGCCGTGCGTGGCCGCGCAACGCGCCCGACTGGCCCTGAATGCATAGAGCCGCATAATTGAGCGCGATCACGGCTTGCAGCTTCGGCAGGCCGTCGCGCGACTCTTTCAGCGTGCGGCGCAGATAGCGCACCTGCCGCGACAGGCTGCGGATGAAGCGGCGATAGAAGCGCGCATCGGCGTCTTGGAGAATGAACGGCGCCTGGCTGAGCCAGCAGATGATGCGGCGCGACACAATATCGAGTCGCCAGCCGACCGGATGCCAGCCGCCTTGTAGGTTGATCCAATCGTCGATCAGCGCGCGTGCATTGGCGCGTGTGATGGCCGAGTCGGCGGCGCGCAGATGGCGCAGCCAGACGAAGCTCAACAGTGTCACCGCCCATTCATCGGACGGTGGTGTCATCTCGAAGGGCGAGCGGCGGTCGCAGATCACCACTTTGCCGGCGAAGGCAAAACGGCCGGCATAGATCTCGGCGGCGCGGGTGGCGTCGGCGGTGCGCAGATCCTGCGGTGCGATGATGAGTCGGTCGGTCTTGGCCGAGCCGAAGCGCCAGCGCAACAACGGGTGGGCATTGACGCGGCCGAGTAGGCTACGGAATGCGCGGCGCCCGATGAGCGCGGAGAGCCTGGCTCTTTCCGCGACCGTCACTCCGACCATGAAGTTGTCCGTCCCCTGCGCGGACTGATTCTCGCGCGCATGCGCCACGATACCGAAGGGGCGACGAAGGTCCAATATGCCTGTCCTGACCGAGGATTAGGCGGAACGGACGAGGCGGGCGGCGAAGAAGCCATCCAGACCGCCCCAGCGCGGGTCGGGGTCGGGCAACATCTGCGGCAGCGTGCGCAGATCGCCGTCGGGTGAGATGAAGTCGGCCTGGCCGAACACATCGGCCGGCGTGATGGCTTTGCGCACCACATTGGGGTTGCGCGCGAGCAGCGCGGCGATCTGGCGTTCGCCCTCTTCGGGTTCCAGCGAGCAGACGCAATATACAATAGTACCACCAGGCTTCGCGAGCGCGACCGCGCGATCGAGCAAACGTTCCTGCAGCGAGGTGAGCACGGCGAAGTCTGCTTCGCCTTTGAGCCACGGCACGTCGGGATGACGGCGGATGGTGCCGGTCGACGAACAGGGCGCGTCGAGCAGCACGGCGTCGAAGGGGCCGGCCTGCCATTCCAGCGCGTCGGCCACGACCGTCTCGGCTTCGAGCGACAAGCGTGTGAGATTCTCGCGCAAGCGGTTGACGCGCGCCGGCGAGCGCTCGACTGCGGTGACAATGGCGCCAGCGGCGCTGAGTTGCGCGGTCTTGCCGCCGGGCGCGGCGCAAAGATCGGCGATGCGCAGGCCGTTCACGTCGCCGAGCAGGCGCGCGGGGAGCGCCGCCGCAGCGTCCTGCACCCACCACGCGCCTTCGGCAAAGCCCGACAGCAGCGAGATGGCGCCGTGGGCGATGGTGCGCACGGTGCCGGTCGGCAGCACGCGACCGCGCAGCCGCTCCGCCCAATTCGCCGCATCCGTCTTGACGGTGATGTCGAGCGCGGGCTCGTGGCCGTTGGCCAAGGCGATCGCGCGCGCGGTGTCGGCGCCGTAAGCCTTGGTCCAGCGCGCCAAGAGCCAGGCCGGCGTGTCGCGCACGCTATCGTCGGTTGCCGCCAGCGCGGCGCGATTTTGGGCCACACGGCGCAGCACGGCGTTGACGAGACCGGCGTAACGGCCGCCGCGGCGGTCAGCTTGCGCCAACCGCACCGAGAGATCGACGGCGGCATGATCGGGCACATCGAGCCAGAGGATCTGCGCGGCACCCAACAGGAGAACGGTTTCGACGCGCGGCGCTTCGGCGGGGAAACCCTTGTCGAGGAAGCCACCAACCAGATGGCGCAAGGTGCCGAGCCGCCGCAGCACGGTGGCGGTCAGCCGGCGCATGAGCGCGCGATCGCGATCGGCGAGAGACGGTAACCCGGGGTGGGCACTCTTGCCGGAAAGCTGTTCGTCGAGCGCAATCCGCCGGCGCAGGACACCGTCGAGAATGTCGGCTGCTATGCGTCGGGCTGCGAGGCCGGGAACTTCCGGCTGGGGAGAAGTGCGCGGTCGCGCCATAGCGTTGATATTTGCCGGCAAATTGTGTCGAGGTCGCGAAGTGTTCGCTAAAAAACGTCCTCGGTTCACAGCTTTAGGCCGTGAATCGGAAATTGTGTACAGTTTTTGTGCAGTCCCGGACCGTGCCTTCAGTTGAGCACGATTACTTTGGTGCCGAGCGGCGCGCGGTGATACAGGTCGAGCACGTCCTCGTTATACATGCGGATGCAGCCGTGGGAAACGAAGTGGCCAACCGAGCCTGGCTCGTTGGTCCCGTGGATGGCGTAATTGCCGCGGGAGAGGCCCATGGCGGCGGCGCCCATCGGATTGCGTGGGCTACCGCCGGGGATGAACAGCGGGATGCGCGGATTGGCGAGCGCGATGTCGGCCGGCGGGCCCCAGCCCGGCCGTAGCGACTTGCGGGCGATGCGCGCGCGGCCGTGCCACGCCATGCCGGCGCGGCCGACGCCGACCGGGTAGCGCATGGCCTGGCCGTTACCGAGCACGAAGTAGAGCGTGCGCGTATGGGTGAAGATGACGATGCTGCCCGGCGCATAGCCGCCGAAGGGAACGACGTCGCGGGCGGCCGCCGGGGCGGCGCATGCGATCAGGGCAATGAGGATCGCGGCGAGACGCCGAACAACGATCATTGCTCGACGATCACCGGGGTGCCGATCTGCACCATGTCGTAGAGCGCGACGATGTCGCGGTTGAGCATGCGGATGCAGCCATAGGATACGTAACCGCCGATCGATTGCGGCTGGTTGGTGCCGTGGATGGCGTATTCGCCGCCGCGCAAGGTAAGCGCCGCCGCGCCCATCGGATTGTGCTTCGAGCCGCCGGGGATGACGTCGGGCAGCTCCGGCTTGTCACGCCGGATCTCGTCCGGCGGCGACCAGGCCGGCCGCACGAACTTGCCTTCGACGCGCGCCGTGCCGGTCCACGATTTGCCGGCGCGGCCGACGCCGACTGGGAAGCGCACCGCGCGATAAGGATCGATGACGAAGTAGAGTCGGCGCTCGCTGGTCTTCACGACAATGGTGCCGGGCGCGAAGCCGGAAAAGGCCACGACTTCGCGATCGCGCGGCGACGCATAAGCGATCGCGGCGGCGATCAGCACCCACGTCAATACGATGGCGACGAACAGCGCGGTCCGCCTCAACACCATAACCATGGCCCAGCCCCGTCAGGAGGAATGGGACGGATCATAATGCGTCATGTGCGAGGCAAGCGGGAAAGCCAAAAGTAACGTAAATGCCGGCTAAAAGCCCCGTATTTTGGAACTTCACCCGGTCCCTTCGCCGGAGCTTCCGCGGTGTCTCCGCCCGCTATTTACCGTGGCCAATCCGTATAAAGGCGCTACAGTTACGGTTGTACGGGAGCACGGGGACACCTTCATGCTTGCGCCGGTATCGCGTCACCAACGCCGCTTTCAGCTCGTTCTGATCAAGCCGTCGCACTACGACGCCGACGGATACGTCATCCAGTGGATGCGGTCCTCGATCCCGTCGAACTCCCTGGCCTCGGTTTATGCGCTGGCCTGCGACTCGGTGGCGCGACAGGCGCTCGGTCCGGACGTTGCGGTCGACATCAGCGTGATGGACGAGACCAACACGCGGGTGCGCATCAAGGACATCCTCGCCCAGTTCAAGCGGCACGATGGTTTCGGCATGGTCGGCCTCGTCGGTGTGCAGTCGAACCAGTTTCCGCGCGCGCTCGATATTGCCCGCCCGTTGCGCGCCGCCGGCATTCCGGTGGTGATCGGCGGCTTCCACGTGTCCGGCTGCCTCGCGATGCTGCCGGAGATGCAGGCCGATCTGAAGGTCGCGCTCGATATGGGCTGCAGCCTGTTTGCCGGCGAAGCCGAAGAAGGGCGTCTCGATCAGGTCCTGCGCGATGCCGCCAACGGCACGCTGCCACCGGTCTACAACTACATGGATGATCTGCCGGGCCTGGAGGCGACGCCGACGCCGTTCCTGCCGCCGGAAAACCTCAAGCGCACGGCTAATCATTACGCCAGCTTCGATGCCGGCCGCGGCTGTCCTTATCAATGCTCGTTCTGCACCATCATCAATGTGCAGGGCCGCAAGTCGCGCCGCCGCACGCCGGACGACATCGAATATCTGTTGCGCGCGCATCTCAAGCAGGGCTTCCACTGGTTCTTCGTCACGGACGACAACTTCGCCCGTAACAAGGACTGGGAACCGATCTTCGACCGCATTATCGAGATGCGCGAGCGCGACGGCCTGAACATCAAGATGATCATTCAGGTCGACACGCTCTGCCACAAGATCCCGAACTTCATCGAGAAGGCGGCGCGCGCTGGCGTCAAGAAGGTCTTCATCGGGTTGGAGAACATCAACCCCGCCAACCTGATGGTGGCGAAGAAGCGCCAGAACAAGATCACCGAATACCGCAAGATGATCCTCGCCTGGAAGCAGGCGAAGGTGATCACCTATGCCGGCTACATCCTGGGCTTCCCCGCGGACACGCCGGAGTCGATCCGCGAGGACATCGAGATCATCAAGAAGGAATTGCCGCTCGATATCCTCGAATTCTTTTGTCTCACGCCGCTGCCGGGTTCGGAAGACCACAAGACGCTCGACGCTAAGGGCGTCTGGATGGATCCCGACATGAACAAATACGACCTAGAACAGGTCGTCACCGGCCATGCGAAGATGTCGAAGGAACAATGGGAAGGCATCTACCGCGCCGCCTGGGACATTTATTACACGCCCGAGCACATGCAGACGATCCTGCGCCGCGCCGCCGCCTTTGATCTCGGCGTGTCGCATCTGCAGGGGCTGCTGTTCATGTTCTCCAAGGCGGTGGCGATCGAGAACCTGCATCCGCTGCAGGGCGGCATCTGGCGCCGCAAATATCGCCTCGATCGCCGTTATGGCCTGCCGATCGAGCCGGTGTGGAGCTTCTATCCGAAGCGCGTATTAGAGATTGCGCGCAAGATCGGCTTCATGACGCAGTACTGGTTCATGCTCGATCTCATGCGACGGACCGTGCAAAAGGACTCAGCGCGTCACCAGTACATGGACGCGGCATTAATGCCGGTCGAGGATGGCGAGACTGAGACATTGGAAATGTTCACGCACAATGAGAGTGCGCGCAATGAAGTGGCGCGCACGCGGCGGATCGACGAACTGACCCACCGCGCGCAAGCGGCGGCTGCCGAGGCCTTAAACTAGCGGCCGGAGACCACGGTCTGAAGACGCCGGCGGGCGTCGTTGAGCCGCTGGTTCTGCGCCTTCAAGGCATCGAGCATCTGGTTGATCTCCGCCTGCGCTTTGGCATCGCTCGTCTGGATCATGGCGCCGTTCACCTTCACCGACGCACGATGGGTGTCGAGATAATCGGCAAGCCGCAGCGACAATTGCACGGTGTCGGTGACCGGCGGGATAGTGGCGAGGAAAGCCTCGGCCGGCGCGGTTACGGTGCGGGCATAGGCGGCGGCGAATACCGGCTTGAGATCGTCGGGCTGGCGCAAGGTCGTGCGTTTCGCCTCGATGTCGGCGAGCGTGCCGCGCATCTTGGCCGACACCGCCGTCATCGCTTCGCCGAGCGCCTGGATGTCGTTGCGGCGCATCTGCACATCCTGGATCGTGCGCGGCGCGACCGTCTGCGCGATCTTGTAGGGGCCGAGCATGGCCTGATCCATTTCATCGTTGAAGCCGCTGATCAGTGCGTAATGCTCGGCATAAGGGCCGAAAGAATTGAGCTGCTCGGTGGTCGGACGCGGCACATGGATGCCGGGTTTGTCGACGATGCGCGCCTGCAGGAACGTGATGAAGGCCTTGCGCTGGTCGGGCTCGCTGTCGCCGCAGGCGGCCAGCAGCGTCAACGCCGCGATCGCGGCGGTGGCGAACAGGCGGCGCGTCATCGGGCGCGCGGTAGTGTGCAGGACAGTGGACATCGTTCCCCCAGAATAGAAGCGCGCGGCGGCCTGCCTCTGGCGCGCCTGGCTCTCTTGAGTGTCGCGAGGGGGCTATCCGGTTCAAAATAAAAGAGCCGGCGAAAGGATCGCCGGCCCTTTGGCTCTGGATTCCTGCTTGCGCGAGAGTTCTGCGAAAATCCCTTCCCCCGTCATTCCGGGGCGCGGCGGAAGGCCGCGAGCCCGGAAGTGTGGTGCCGCTCAGGCCCCCGCCTTCGTCACCTTCTTGTTCTGGCGGT
>JANLJK010000058.1 GCA_029255525.1 Pseudolabrys sp. | reverse complement strand
GGCTACGCCATGGGCATGTATCTGATGCGCCAGATCGGCACGCGCGGCGTCTACGCCAATCCGATCCTGCCGGACTTCATGGTGTTCCTGAACTGGCAGGAACTGCCGTTCTACTGGTACGGCTTCAACCACTTCGTCTACGCGGCGCTGATGATCTTCCTGGCGCCGGGCTTGCTCGCCTTCGTGTTCGGCTGGTTCGCCTTCCGCTCCCGCGTCACTGGCGTCTATCTGTCGATCATCACGCAGGCCATGACCTACGCGTTGATGCTCGGCTTTTTCCGCAACAATTTCGGCTTCGGCGGCAATAACGGCCTGACCGACTTCAAGGACATCCTCGGCTTCAACGTCCAGGCGGAAGGCACGCGCATCGCGCTTCTGGTGATCTCCTGCCTGGCGCTGGCGCTCTGCTTCCTGATCTGCCGCGCCATCGTCACCTCCAAGTTCGGCAAGGTGCTGGTGGCGATCCGTGACGCCGAGGCGCGCACACGCTTTCTCGGCTACCGGGTTGAGGCCTACAAGCTGTTCGTGTTCACGCTGTCGGCCTGCATGGCGGGCTTGGCCGGCGCCCTTTACGTGCCGCAGGTGGGCATCATCAATCCGGGCGAGTTCGCGCCGGCGAACTCCATCGAGGCTGTCATCTGGGTCGCGGTCGGCGGCCGCGGCACGCTCACCGGCGCGGTGTTAGGCGCCTTCGTCGTCAACTACGCCAAGACCTTCTTCACCTCCGGCGCGCTCGCGCCTTATTGGCTGTTCATGCTGGGCGCATTGTTCGTGCTGGTGACGCTGCTTTTGCCACGCGGCATCATCGGCACGTTGAAATACGGCTTCGACAAGCGCGCCGCCGCAAAATCGGCTGCGGCCGAGGACGGCGCTGACGCGGCGGTGGCGCCGCGGGCGGCGGAGTAGGGGGCAGCGATGGACGGCAACAAAACCACGTCGGCGCTCCTCTACCTCGACGGCATCTCGGTGTCGTTCGACGGCTTCAAGGCGCTCAACGAACTGTCCTTCATGATCGAGCCTGGCGAGATGCGCGCCATCATCGGCCCGAATGGCGCCGGCAAGACCACGATGATGGACGTCGTCACCGGCAAGACACGGCCCGACGACGGCGACGTCTATTTCGAGCAGGGCGCTTACGACCTCTCCAAGCTGGACGAGACCGAAATCGCTGAGCTCGGCATCGGTCGCAAATTTCAGAAGCCGACCGTGTTCGAGATGCATACGGTCGAGGACAACCTGCTGCTCGCGCTCAAGAACGATCGCCGCGTGTGGTCGACCTTGTTGTGGCAGTCCTCGGCGCCGCAGGAAAGCCGCATCGACCAGATCCTCGACACCATCCGGCTCAAGGCGCTGCGCGCGCGCGTGGCGGGGAGCCTATCGCACGGCCAGAAGCAATGGTTGGAGATCGGCATGCTCTTGGCGCAGGAACCTAAATTGCTCCTGGTCGACGAGCCGGTCGCCGGCATGACCGATGCCGAGACCATGCAGACCGCCGAGCTGTTGAAAGAGATCAACCAGACCAAGACGGTCGTGGTGGTCGAGCACGACATGGCCTTCGTGCGCGAGCTGGGTGTCAAGGTGACATGCCTGCACGAAGGTTCTGTGCTGGCGGAAGGCACCATCGATCAGGTGTCGCAGAACGACCGCGTGGTCGAAGTGTATTTGGGAAGGTAGGAGCTAGCCCTCATCCTTCGAGACGCGAGCTTCGCTCGCTCCTCAGGATGAGGGCTAGGAGAGGCAGAAGTCACCTCATCCTGAGGAGCCGCCGAAGGCGGCGTCTCGAAGGATGGGGTGACGGAAAGTGAACGAACAATGCTCGACGTCTCCAACATCGACCTCCACTACGGCGCGGCGCAGGCGCTGCGCGGCATTTCGCTCAAAGCCGAGCCGGGCAAGGTTACCTGCGTGCTCGGCCGCAACGGCGTCGGCAAGACCAGCTTACTCCGCGCCATCGTCGGCCAGCATCCGGTCAGCAAAGGCACCATCACGCTGGGCGGCACCGACCTCACTCGCATGCCGACGGTGCAGCGCGCGCGCTCGGGCGTCGCCTTCGTGCCGCAGGGGCGTGAGATATTCCCGCTGCTGACGGTCGAGGAAAACCTGGAGACCGGATTCGCGCCGCTTAAGCGCGACCAGCGCACCGTGCCGGACGACGTGTTTTCGCTGTTTCCCGTGCTCTTGACCATGCTCAAGCGCCGCGGCGGCGACCTCTCCGGCGGCCAGCAGCAGCAGCTCGCCATCGGCCGCGCGCTGGTGATGCGGCCGAAGCTCCTGTTGCTCGACGAGCCGACCGAAGGCATCCAGCCGTCGATCATCAAGGACATCGGTCGCGCCATCTCTTACCTGCGCTCGCTCAAGGAAATGGCGATTGTGCTGGTCGAGCAGTATCTCGACTTCGCGCAGGAGCTCGGCGATCACCTCGTGGTTATGGACCGGGGCTCGATCGTCTATTCCTGCGACAAGGAAAACATGGACGAAGCCGCGCTCAAGCGCGCGCTGGCGATTTGATGTCCTCCGTCTGCCGCACCCTCCGCCGTCGTCCCCCGCGCAGGCGGGGGACCCAGTACGCCGCAGCCTGTCGCTTGGGCTTCACCGTTCGTGTTTACTGGATGCCCCGCCTTCGCGGGGCATGACGGTAGAGGATGTGGTGGTGCTGATCACAACACATAGCTCGGACATCTTCGCGGCCAACCGTGCCACCGGCACCATCGCGCTGTCGGTTGCCGCGCGCGACGGCGGCACGCATCGGCAGTCGGTGCACGAGGCCGGCTCGCTGCGCGTGCGCTTTCCCAACGTCACGTCCGAGACGCTGGAAGCCGTGATCGTCAACACCGGCGGCGGCATGACCGGCGGCGACCGTTTCAGCATCGATATCGCGGTCGGCGAGGGCGCCCACCTGATCGCCGGCACCACGGCGGCGGAGAAGATCTACCGGTCCACCGGTCCGGACGCGACAATGGACGTGGCGCTGAAAGTGGCGGCCGGCGGCCATCTCGCCTGGCTGCCGCAGGAGTCGATTCTGTTCGACCGAGCCCGGCTGTCGCGCGGCATCGACATCGACCTCGCCGAGGGCGCCTCGCTGATCATGGCCGAGGCGGTGGTGTTCGGCCGCGCTGCCATGGGCGAGGTCATGACCGAAGGCTTTCTCGCCGATCGCTGGCGGCTCCGGCGCGGCGGTCGTCTTGTCTATGCCGATGCGCTGCGGCTCGACGGCGCCATCGCCGACAAGCTTGCTCGCCGGGCCGTCACCAACGGCGGCATCGCGCTCGCCACGGTGCTGATTGCGCCGGGCGGCGAGGCACAGCTTTCGGCTGTGCGCGCGCTGGAGGAACAATTCGTTGGAGAGGTCGGCATCTCCGCCTGGAACGGCATTGCGGTCGCCCGCCTTTGTGCCGAGGATGGCGCGCGGCTGCGCCACGATCTGATCGCAGTCCTCGCCGCGCTCGGCACGTCGGTGCCGCGGCTGTGGCTACAGTAATAAAAGTTTGAGGCAACGATGAACCTGACGCCCCGGGAAAAAGACAAGCTGCTGATCGCCATGGCCGCCATGGTGGCGCGCAAGCGGCTCGACCGCGGCGTGAAGCTCAACCATCCGGAATCGGTGGCACTGATCACCGATTTCATCATGGAAGGCGCGCGCGACGGCAAAAGCGTCGCCGAACTGATGGAAGCCGGCGCGCATGTGCTCACCCGCGCCCAGGTGATGAGCGGCATCCCCGAAATGATCCACGACATCCAGGTCGAAGCGACCTTTCCCGACGGCACCAAGCTCGTCACCGTGCACAATCCGATCCGCTGAAGAGGACCCCACATGCAAGCTCATCACACAAAACGCGACCCCCTCCTCAATCCTCCCCCTTTCAGGGGGAGGAAGGCGCGTGAGGCGAAGTTCTCCCTCCCCCTGAAAGGGGGAGGGATGGGGAGGGGGTCAGTTGCTGTTGCTGCGGCGATGGTCTTTGCAACGCCCGCCTTCGCCCATGTCGGCCATGGCGAGACCTCGTCCTTCGCCGCCGGCCTCGCGCATCCGCTCGGTGGCCTCGACCATGTCGCGGTGATGATCGCGGTCGGCCTGTGGGCCGCGCTCAAAGGCGGCCGCGCGCTGTGGCTGTGGCCGGCGGCCTTTGTCGGCGTGATGCTCATCGGCGGCGCGCTGGGTATGGCCCATGTGGCGCTGCCTTTTGTCGAGCCGGCGATCCTGGCGTCGGTGGTGGCGCTGGGCTTGTGCGTCGCGCTCGCGATCGATGTACCGGTCGCGGTGGGCGCGGCGATCATCGGCGCCTTCGCGCTGTTCCACGGCCATGCGCATGGCACCGAAGTGGTGGAAGGCATGAGCGGCGCCGAATATATGGCCGGCTTCGCGCTCGCGACCGCCGCGCTGCATGCGGTCGGCATCGGCTTCGCCTGGACGACGACGCGGCTGGCGCTGCCCACCGCGATCCGCGTCTCCGGCGTGGCCTGCGTCGCGGTCGGTGTCGGCCTGATGACCGGGGTGTTGTGATGATCCCCGGCGAGATGTTCATCCAGGACGGCGAGATCGAGCTCAACGCCGGGCGGAAGACCGTAACGTTGATCGTCTCCAACTCGGGCGACCGGCCGATCCAGGTCGGCTCGCACTATCATTTCTTCGAGACCAATCCGGCCTTGAAATTCGATCGCAAAAAGGCGCGCGGCATGCGGCTCGATATCGCCGCCGGCACGGCAGTGCGTTTCGAGCCGGGGCAGACGCGCGACGTGACGCTCGTCGCGCTCGCCGGCAAGCGCACGGTCTACGGTTTCCGCGGCGATGTGATGGGGAAGTTGTGAAACTCAATTCGTCATTCCGGGGCGCCGCGCCGAAGCCCGCAGGGCGAAGGCGGGGCGAACCCGGAATCCAGAAACGAATGCGGTGCTTGCATCTGGATTCAGGGTCCGCGCTTTCAGTGCGTTCCGGAATGACGAAGAGAAGGGCCCCAAAAGCCATAACGGGCAGACCGTCGTCTGCCCGTCACAAGCTCTCGGGATCCATATACACCTGCGCGAGCGTGAGCTCAGCGCCGACGATACGCGCTACTGAGAGCCAGGACCGGCGTTCTTGGACCACAAGCACACAACAAGCGTGTTACCGCCGCCGTCTACTCACGTTCCAGGCCCGTTCGGCCTTGGCGATCATCCGAGTTCGACTTGCGCCGAAGAGGGTTGATCTGTGCGAAAGCCTACGCTCGCCGGTTTAGGACGCAAGAGGGTTCGTGGGCCGGTTGATAACAGTGGGGAAAACGAAATGTCCGTGAAAATGAAGCGCGCGGCCTATGCCGACATGTTCGGCCCCACGGTGGGCGACAAGGTGCGGCTCGCCGACACCGATCTCGTCATCGAGGTCGAGAAGGACTTCACCGTCTACGGCGAAGAGGTGAAATTCGGTGGCGGCAAGGTGATCCGCGACGGCATGGGCCAATCGCAGATCACCAACAAGCAGGGCGCGGTCGACACCGTCATCACCAATGCGCTGATCGTCGATCACTGGGGCATCGTCAAAGCCGACGTCGGCTTGAAGGAAGGCCGCATCGTCGCCATCGGCAAGGCCGGCAATCCCGACATTCAGCCGGGCGTGACCATCATCATCGGCCCCGGCACTGAGATCATTGCCGGCGAGGGCAAGATCCTCACCGCCGGCGGCTTCGACACGCATATCCATTTCATCTGCCCGCAGCAGGTCGAAGAGGCGCTGATGTCCGGCGTCACCTCGATGCTGGGCGGCGGCACGGGACCTGCCGCCGGCACCAATGCGACGACCTGCACGCCGGGCCCGTGGCATCTCGGCCGCATGATCCAGGCGGCGGATGCGTTCCCCGTGAACCTCGGCTTTGCCGGCAAAGGCAATGCCTCGCGTCCAGCCGCGCTCGAAGAGATGATCAAGGCCGGCGCCTGTTCCTTGAAGCTGCACGAGGATTGGGGCACGACGCCCGCCGCGATCGACTGCTGTCTCTCGGTCGCCGACAAATACGATGTGCAGGTGATGATCCACTCCGACACGCTCAACGAATCGGGCTTCGTCGAGGACACCATCAAGGCCTTCAAGGGCCGCACCATCCACGCCTTCCACACCGAAGGCGCCGGCGGTGGTCATGCGCCCGACATCATCAAGGTCGCGGGGCTCAAGAACGTTTTGCCGTCGTCGACCAATCCGACGCGGCCTTACACCAAGAACACGCTCGACGAGCATCTCGACATGCTGATGGTGTGCCACCATCTTGATCCGTCGATCGCGGAAGATCTCGCTTTCGCCGAAAGCCGTATCCGCAAGGAAACCATCGCCGCCGAAGATATTCTCCACGACCTCGGCGCTCTCTCGATGATGTCGTCGGATAGTCAGGCCATGGGCCGGCTGGGCGAAGTCATCATCCGCACCTGGCAGACCGCCGACAAGATGAAGAAGCAGCGCGGGCGCCTCAAGGAAGAGAAGGGCGACAACGATAATTTCCGCGCCAAGCGCTACATCGCCAAATACACCATCAATCCTGCCATCGCGCACGGCGTGTCGAAGCACATCGGCTCCGTGGAGAAAGGCAAGCTTGCTGACTTGGTGCTGTGGTCGCCGGCCTTCTTCGGCGTCAAGCCGGACATGATCATCAAGGGTGGCTCGATCGTCGCGGCGCAGATGGGCGATCCGAACGCCTCGATCCCGACGCCGCAGCCGGTGCACTACCGGCCGATGTTCGGCGCCTTCGGCAAGGCGCTCACCGCTTCATCGCTGGTCTTCGTGTCGAAGGCGGCGGCGCGCTCGGACCTGCGCAAACGCCTCGGCGTCGAGAAGCAGTTCGTCGGCGTCGACAAGACACGCACGATCACCAAGAAGAGCATGATCCACAACGACGCGACGCCGAATATCGAGGTCGATCCGGAGACCTATGAGGTGCGCGCCGACGGCGAATTGCTCACTTGCGCCCCGGCCGAGGTGCTGCCGATGGCGCAGCGCTATTTTCTTTTCTAGCTTATTGTGGCCGCGGCCTCTCCACAGGTTACGAGCCATCATGCGGCGCGTAACCACGATCGATCGTTCTGAAGGCTGGGACGCAGCGCGCGCCGACGGCGAATTGCTCACCCGCGCGTCAGGTCAACGCGCCATAAGGTTCCACGTCTCGGCACCGCATATCAGGCCGAAGCAACCCTGTACCTCAAGCTGGGTGGCGCTGCGCCGAACTAATTTACCGCGATAGGTATGGCCGTCGTCGGCATTGTAGATGTCGCCGGCAAAGTTGCCGTCGCTATTGGGCTGCATCGCGAAGATCGTCAACCCGAGGATATTGTGGCTTCGCTTGCTGAAGTCCGGATTGTTGGAGTCACGTTGCGGCTGACCGGTCGCCGGATCGATTGGGTCGCGCAGCCACACGATCGTGCCGCACATGGCGATGCCGCATTTGGCGACGCGGACCTGGGCATCGCCGTTTTGTGTCAGCCAGGTGCCGGTTGGTTCGGCGGCCTCAACCGGCGCAATGGTCGCGAGCGCCAGGCAAAAGGCCGTGGCAGCTGCACGGGCGAATGGCATGGTCGTGAAGTTCAAGTCAGTGACGAATCGACGCGCGCCATTCCTACCGGCCTGGGCGCGATGGTCAAACACTGATGAGCGCATGGCGGCTGCCGTGACAGCGCCGTTATTGGCCGCCGGTTATTCGCTCCTGAGCGTGATAGACATCGGTTTGGCCGGCGGCCCGATGCGTGATTAGGTTTCGTCAAGTTTGTCAGCGAGGCAGCGATGAAGCGAGGCTGGGCGGTCCGCCGCGCCGGATTGTGGAATTCGGGCGATGCAATCGACGTGGTCGTGTTGGATGCGGGCGACCGCCACCGCCGCCGCATCGCGCTGACGGGTGAGCATGGTACCGAGTTCCTGCTCGATCTTGATGAGGCCGTGGCGCTGCGTGATGGCGACGGCATCGTGCTCGACGACGGCGCGATGGTGCTCGTCGCCGGCGCGCCGGAGCCTTTGGTCGAAATCGCCGCCGGCAGTGCGCTCGATTGCACGCGGCTCGCGTGGCATCTCGGCAACCGCCACACCGACGTGCAGATCGTCGGCGACAAGCTCCGCATTCGCCGCGATCACGTGCTGGAGGACATGCTGCGCGGTCTCGGCGCGCATCTCACCGTGCTCGACGCGCCGTTCGATCCCGAAGAGGGCGCGCCGCATGGGCATCACGGGCACGGCCATGGCGGGTAAGAAGAAGGAAGCGCCCTTGCTCCGCTCGTCCCCGCGAAAGCGGGGACCTAGGGCGGCACGCACAAAAGATCTGGATTCCCGCTTGCGCGGGAATGAGCGGGGTACCGACGCATCCGCCCTCTACCGCCTGATGGCCTGGCTGTCGCCGGCCTATCCGGTCGGCGCCTTCTCCTATTCGAGCGGCATCGAATGGGCGGTCGAAACCGGCGACATCAAGGATGTTGAGACGCTCAAGGCGTGGCTTGCCGTGATGCTCGCCGAGGGCGGCGGCTTTTGCGATGCCGTGTTGTTCGCGCAGGTGCATCGCGCCGTCGACGCGGGTGACGACAAGGCGCTGCGCGCGGTGGCCGAGCTTGCCGCCGCTTTCGCGCCGACCAAGGAACGCCATCTGGAGACGACCGCGCAAGGCAATGCCTTCGTCGAGGCGACCCGCGCGGCCTGGCCCTGCGCCGCGCTCGATCGGCTGAAGGCAACATGGGACGGTCCCGTCGCTTACCCAATCGCAGTTGCGGTCTCGGCGGCCGGTCACGGCGTGCCGCTCGCGGCAGCGCTGCCGGCCTATCTGCAGGCCGTCGCCGCCAACTGGGTGTCCGCCGGTGTGCGGCTGGTGCCGCTCGGCCAGACCGACGGCCAGCGCGCGCTCGCCGCGCTCGAACCTGTGGTTGCCGCGACGGCCACGCGCGCTTTGGCTGCGACGCTCGACGAGCTCGGCTCGTCGGCCTTCCGTGCCGATTTGGCCAGCGCCCGGCATGAGACGCAGTACACCCGGCTGTTTCGGTCGTGACGCGGATTCGATTCTGAAATCGTCGATACATCAGCCGCTTAGCGGCCGGAAAAACTATTTTTCCCCAATTTGCCGGACGGCCTTAAAATTCAACTGTCCTGCTCATCTGAGGGCGCTGTCATGAGGCGTCGTGTGGCGGAGCAGGACGCGGCGCTCGCGGATGGGAGATGAACGCACCTCCCGCATCCCCGAGCGACGGCAGGGCTCCGCTCGGAGGCACTATGACCTCCCGCCAGGAGCTGGCTGACGACGGGCCGCTGAAACAGGCGGTTGTC
>JANLJK010000057.1:5991-9250 GCA_029255525.1 Pseudolabrys sp. | reverse complement strand
TCTCCATGGTGATGGAGCGCGAGACGACGTCGCGCGAGGCGAGGTCCTTGGCCGACGGGGCATAGCGCTCCATGAAGCGCTCGCCTTCGGAGTTGGTGAGATAGCCACCTTCGCCGCGCGACCCTTCGGTGATCAGGCAGCCGGCCGGATAGATGCCGGTCGGGTGGAATTGCACGAATTCCATGTCCTGCAGCGGTAGGCCGGCGCGCAGCACCATGCCGCCACCGTCGCCGGTGCAGATATGCGCCGAGGTGCAGGAGAAGTAAGCGCGCCCGTAGCCGCCGGTCGCCAGGATGGTCTGGTTGGCGGTGAAGCGGTGCAGGGTGCCGTCGTCCATGTTCAGGGCGATGACGCCGCGGCAGCGGCCTTCGCTATCCATGATCAGGTCGATGGCGAAATATTCGATGTAGAACTCGGCGTTGTGGCGCAAAGCCTGGCCGTACATCGTGTGCAGCATGGCATGGCCGGTACGGTCGGCGGCGGCGCAGGTGCGCTGCGCGGTGCCCTTGCCGTAATGCGTGGTCATGCCGCCGAACGGACGCTGGTAGATCTTGCCGTCTTCCTCGCGGCGCGAGAACGGCAGGCCCCAGTGCTCAAGCTCGTACACGGCGGCCGGCGCATTGCGGCACATGTATTCGATCGAATCCTGGTCGCCGAGCCAGTCGGAGCCCTTGACCGTATCGTACATGTGCCAGCGCCAGTCATCCTCGCTCATATTGCCGAGCGCGGCGGCGATGCCGCCCTGCGCCGCGACGGTGTGCGAGCGCGTCGGGAACACCTTGGTAATGCAGGCCGTACGCAGGCCGGCTTCCGAGCAGCCGACGACTGCGCGCAGGCCTGAGCCGCCGGCGCCGACGACGACGACGTCGTAGCTGTGATCTTCAATCGGGTAGGCACGGCCGCTCACCGCCGGCCCGCCATTGGCTTTTCCATTGCCCGCCATGACTACTTAGACTCCGAACGACAACTTGAGGATGGCGAAGCAAGAGGCGAGGCCGACGGCGAAACAGAAGAAAGTGTTCGCCATCAGGCTCAGGAACTTCAGTTTGTCCTCGTGCACGTAGTCGAGGATGATTTCCTGCATACCAATCCACATGTGATAGATGCTGTTGACGATGAACAGCAGCATGATCACGGCGACGATGGGCGAGCCGAGGATCTGCACCACGGCCGCGTGACTGCGGCCGAGTAGGCTGATCACGATCACCACCAGCGCGATGGTCAGCAGCACGCCGGCGGCCGAGGTCACGCGCATGTGCCAGAAGTCGGCGGTGCCTGAATGAGCCGCGCCCAGGCCGCGCACGCGGCGCATCGGTGTGCGCATGTCGTTGTGACGGGGACCGCTCATCGCAGGCCTCCCATGGCGAAGTAGCCGATCACCCAGACCAACAGGGTCAGGGCGATGGAGCCGACGATGGTGGCGACCGCGAGCATCTCGCGCTCGGCCGGCTGGAAGCCGTAGCCGAGGTCCCAGACCAAGTGGCGGATACCGCCCAGCAGGTGGTGCATCAGCGCCCAGGTGAAGCCGAGCAGCACCAGGCGGCCGATCAGGCTGCCCATGAACCACTCGAAATTAGCGTAGGCGTTGGGACCGGCGGCGGCGGCGATCAGCCACCAGGCGAGCAGCAGCATACCGAAGTACAGCCCCGCGCCGGTGATGCGATGGACGATGGACATCGTCATCGTCAGCATCGGCCTGTAAATCTGCAGGTGCGGTGAGATCGGACGCGGGCGTCGGGCCCCCGTCGCTCCCGCCTCAAGCTCGGCCATTGTGATTCTCCAAAAAAACGCTCGAAAACCGCCGCCGCGTCGCCACAAAGCGATCGCGCGCCGGTGTCCTTATCCAAAGTTTTCCACTCCCGCAACGCACCAAGCGGCGAAGTCCGGAAGGGTTGCTACGTAGTCTGGTTTTCTTCTAACTTCTTCAATTGCGAAACTAGTCCCTGTAAAATACCTGTTGCAATATCTGTTTTACGTAGTTTGCCTTCGCATAACACGAAGGTTCGGGGAAATATGCGCTTCGACTTCACCGATCTGAACCTGTTCCGCCACATCGTCGAGGCTGGCAGCATCACGCATGGCGCGGCGCGCGCGAATCTGGCGCTGGCCGCCGCCTCCACGCGCATCCGCAAGATGGAATTGGCCTTCGGTACCGAATTATTGACGCGCGGGCGCGGCGGCGTCACGCCGACGCAGGCCGGGCGCACCTTGTTGCAGCACGCGCGCGGCATCCTGGCGCAGACCGAACGCATGCAGGAGGATCTGATCCCTTATGCGCGTGGGCTCGCCGGCCAGGTGCGGGTATTGTCGAACACCAATGCGCTCACCGAATTTCTGCCCGAGACGTTGAGCTCCTTCCTGATGGCCTATCCCGACATCAGCGTCGATCTCGAGGAGCGCTTGAGCGACGAGATTGTCGGGCTGATCGCCGAAGGCGCCGGCGACATCGGCATCGTCGCGGGCACGGTCGACTACGGTGGGCTCGACACGTTTCCGTTCCGCAGCGATCGCTTCGTGCTGGTGGTCGGCAACAACCATCCGCTCGCCGGCAGCAAAGGCGTCTCGTTCGCGGATGTGATCGACTACGACATGGTCGGGCTCGATCGCGCCAGCGCCATCCAGCGCTTTCTTGCTGACAAGGCATCACGCATCGGTCGCGCCATTCGCCTGCGCGTTCAGTTGCGCAGCTTCGACGCCATCTGCCGTCTGGTGGAAGCCAATGTCGGCGTCGGCATTGTGCCGGAGACGACGGTCGAGCGCACCGCGCGCACCATGGCGATCAGCGCTGTGCAGCTCACCGATCCATGGGCGTTGCGCGAGTTGACCATCTGCGTGCGCAATGTCGTGGCGCTGCCGCCTTACGCAAGGCAGTTGGTGGATCATTTGAGAGCGAGTGTGTGAGCCGTCATTCCGGGGCGCTCGCGCAGCGAGCGAACCCGGAATGACAACAGCTACTACTTCACCATCAACACCCAATAATCCAAATCCAAAATCACCGCCGGGTCGTAATCGTCGCCAGTCTTGAGTGGGAAATCCGCGCACGGCCGGTCTTTGGTGGCGATGGTGCGCAAGCGTAATGCGCCGACATCGCGGCGGCCCGGAATGTCGGCCTTGGCCAGCACTTCCGACCAGGCGAACACGGTCAGTCCCGCAAACAATGGCGCGACGTGCCGGCCGCCATTGATCGCCGCGATATGGAAAGCATTGCCGAGGCCGTTATAGGATAGCGCGCGCGCCAGCGAGATCACGTGGCCGCCGT
>JANLJK010000057.1:0-5891 GCA_029255525.1 Pseudolabrys sp. | reverse complement strand
TTGCCGAGGCCGTTATAGGATAGCGCGCGCGCCAGCGAGATCACGTGGCCGCCGTAAATGAGCCGCTTGCCGAAGCGGTCCTTGCTCTGGGCGAACTGGTTGAAGTGCACTTTCGCCGTGTTCTGATAGAGCCGCGTCGCAATCATGTGCTCGGCTTCTTCCACCGTCATGCCGTCGACGTGATCGATCTTCTCGCCGACGGCGTAATCGCCGAAACGATGCGGGCTGCCGGCGAGCGCGAGGTCGTAAGCGGCTGCATTGATCGGCGGACAAGCGGCGCCGAGTTGCGAAGGTTCCACCGCCTTCGGCAGCTCCGGCACCGTGTCGCGGGGCGCGGCGGCCTGCTCGTCGCGCTTACGCACCATTACCCAGCGCGCATAATCGAGCACCGTATCGCCGTGCTGGTTGTGCCCACGCGAGCGCACATAGACGATGCCCGACTTGCGGTTGGAGTTCTCGCGCAGGCCGATCACCTCGGATACGGCGCTGAGCGTGTCGCCGGGATAGACCGCCTTCAGGAAGCGACAGTCGGCGTAACCGAGATTGGCCACGGCATTGAGCGAGATGTCCGGGACTGTCTTGCCGAAGACGACGTGAAACACCAGGAGGTCGTCGAGCGGCGCGCGCGGATAGCCCAAGCCTTGCGCGAACGCGTCCGACGACTGCACGGCGAAGCGCGGCCCGAACAGCCCGTTATACAGCGCGACATCGCCGGTGGTGACGGTTCGCGGCGTGGCGTGGCGGATCTGCTGGCCGAGGCGGAAGTCCTCGAAGAAATTGCCGGGATTGGTCTTGGACATCATGCGTTCATATCGTCTCGCGCAGGCGAAGTCCGGCAGTCCATCTTACACATTTTGGTCCCCCATTTCGCAAGCCGTCGCCAAGCGGGCTCCAATCAGACCGGCCTGCGACGAAGGTCGATTGGCGCAGCATGTAACCTTTCAGGGGTGGCCAGCGAAATAGGGAAAAGCGTGAGACCGGCCAGCCGTGCCGATGGCCCATGGGGACTGCATGACCGCCCAAATGCCTCAACCGAACGTGATGGCGCCGTGTGGGGGCGAGACGTTGCTTCCGCCCCTATTTCCGGGCATGGCGAAGGGCATCCCTTGGCACGGCCCTCAATCTCGGCGTCCGATGATCACGGCCGACCCGCAGACCCGAAATACTGACGACCTGCGCCGTTCGGCGCAGATGGCGGCGGCACAGGCCGGCGACCGCGCCGCCTATGAGGCGCTGCTGCGCGACTGCGTGCCGCTGATCAGGGCGATTGCCGGCCGCGTGGGCGTTCCGCCGGACCGCGGCGACGATGTAGTACAGGACGTGCTGCTGACCATTCATCGTGCCCGCCAAACCTTTGATCCGGGCCGTTCCTTCACCGCCTGGCTGCGCGTCATCGCCGAGCGGCGATCCATTGACCTGTTGCGTCAGGTGGGCCGTCATAGTGCGCGCGAATTCCATGCGCCGCTCGCCTTCGAGGCTTACCCTGACGAGGGCGCCGATCCGACGCGTGGCGTCGAACAAGCCGAAGTCTCCGACCGCGTGAACGACGCGTTGGCGACATTGCCGCCGCGCCAGCGAGAGGCGGTGGAGGCGCTGGTGCTCCAGGAGCAATCGCTGACCGAGGCGGCGGCTGTGACGCGCCGCACCAAGGTCGCGCTGAAAGTGAATCTGCATCGCGCGCTCAAGGCGCTGCGCGGTAAGCTGCAGCGAACCGAGTGAGGACGCTATGACCGCTTCCCCGCACGACGCCCTGATTCGCGGCCTCGCCGCCGATTTGCAGCCGGTGCGCCGTCTGCCGCCGCCGCCGCTGCGCGCGCTTGGCTGGCTGGGCGCGGTCGCGGCCATTGCGGTCGCTCTTGCCGTCTTTGCCGACATGCATGCCGTATGGGGGCGTATGGCCGCCGCGCCCGACATGTGGCTTGCCGTCTTAGGTTCGACGGCGACCGCCGTGCTTGCCGGCATCGCTGCCTTCGAACTCAGCCTGCCCGACGCGCGGCGCGCCTGGGCCTGGTTGCCGCTGCCGGGCGCGGTGTTGTGGGTTGGCGCGAGCGGCTTTGGCTGCCTGCGCGCTTGGGTCCTGCCGGAGACGCATGTCGCGGTCCTCGACGAGTCGCGCGATTGCATTCTCTTCATTGTTGCGCTGTCGGTGCCGTTGTCGGCGTTGCTGCTCATGATGCTGCGCCGCGCTTGCCCGCTGTATCCCGGACTCACCGCGGCGATCGGCGGCCTCGCGGTCGCGGCCGCGGCGGCGACCTTGCTCAATCTGTTTCATCCTTATGATGCGGCCGCGACCGACCTCGTCGTGCATATCGTTGCCGTGGCCCTGGTCGTCCTCGCCAATCGCATGCTTGGCGGCCGCGTTTTCGCGGCCTCTCATTTCGCGACTCCGATGTAACCACGGGCCGTATCTCTCCGAATTAGGAGTCGATGGCGCGACGCCGCCATCGACCATCCTCAAGAGGAGTGAACAATGACCCGTTCCCGCATCATCCTGTCCCTCGCCGCCGCGACCGTTGGCCTCACGCTGGCGTTCGCCCCGGGCGCTTTCGCTGCCGACGACATGAAGAAGCCGGACGCGATGACCAAGGACAGCATGTCCAAGGACACCATGAAGAAGGACACGATGTCGAAAGACAGCATGGCCAAGGACAACATGAGCAAGGATTCGATGTCGAAGGACACGATGTCCAAAGACGGCATGAAGAAGTAAGCGTCCGGAGACGGCCGGGCGCTGCATCCGCGGGCCCGGCCGCCCTGTATATCCGGTGAGAGCCGAGAGGGAGGGTGTCATGAGCGTGCAGGCTATCGCCAGGAGGACCGACAGTACGGTTGCGATCCACCCGGCCTGGGTGCGAGTCACACACTGGATCAATGCCTTGGCGATCCTGGTGATGATCGGCTCCGGCTGGCAGATCTACAATGCCTCGCCCTTGTTCTCATTCGTGTTTCCGCGGGGCATCGCGCTTGGCCAATGGCTCGGTGGCGCGCTGCTCTGGCATTTCGCGGCGATGTGGCTGTTGGTGATCAACGGGCTGATCTATGTGGCGCTCGGCTTCATCACGGGCCGCTTCCGCCGCAAGCTGTGGCCGATTGAACCGCGTGAGGTGTTGGCCGACGCCAAGGCGGCACTCACCTTCAAGCTCAGCCACGACGATCTCGCGCATTACAACGCCGTGCAGAAGCTGCTCTATACCGGCGTGCTGCTCGCCGGCGTCAGCCTCGTGCTGTCCGGTCTTGCCATCTGGAAGCCGGTGCAGTTCCAGGAATTGACCGCGCTGTTCGGCGGCTACGATTTCGCCCGCTACGTCCATTTCGCCGCAATGGCGGCGATCGTCGGCTTCCTTGTCGTGCACGTCTCATTGGCGCTGGTAGTGCCGAAGAGCCTGCGCGCCATGATCGCCGGGAAATAGGAGCAGCACATGGCCCGCATCCGCAAAATAATCCCCGGCGTCGACAGCAAGCTGCTGATCAAGGATGCCGCCAAGTTAATGCCCGAGGCCTCGCGCCGCGGCTTCCTCCGTGGCGCGGCGAGCCTGGGTGCGCTCGCCTTCCTCACCGGCTGCGACATCATCGATGGCGACAGCGCCGAAGGCGTGCTGCGCAAGGTGTCCGAATTCAACGACGGCGCGCAGGCGGCTTTGTTCAGCCGCGCCAAGCTGGCGCCGGCCTTTCCCGAAAGTGCGATCACCCGACCGTTCCCGTTCAACGCCTATTACGGCGAGGACGAAGCGCCGGTGGTCGACGGGGCGAGCTTCAAGCTCGAAGTGGCGGGCCGCGTCGACAACAAGAAGCCGTGGACGCTCGACGAGCTGCACGCGCTGCCGGAAGTCTCGCAGATCACCCGCCACGTCTGCGTCGAGGGCTGGAGTGCCATCGGCTCGTGGCAGGGCACTTCGTTGGCCGATTTCCTGAAGCGTATCGGTGCCGACACCCGCGCTAAATACGTCTGGTTCAAGTGCGCCGAGGGCTACACCAACACCATCGACATGGCGACCGCGCTGCATCCGCAGACGCAGATGTCGTTCAAGTTCGATAACCAGATCCTGCCGCGCGCCTACGGCTTTCCGATGAAGATTCGCATCCCCACCAAGCTCGGCTTCAAGAACCCGAAATATGTGGTGGCGATGGAAGTCACCAACACCGACAAAAGCGGCTACTGGGAGAACCAGGGGTATAACTGGTTTTCGGGGCTTTAGTCTCTCCGCGACTGCGGCCTTGATCTGTCGTCCTTCAAGGCTTGGCCGCTTCGCTGCCTTGGGCCTCAGGGTGACGGGGTCGCTGTTGTACCGCGAGGCAGCATAGCCGCCCCGCTCGCGCTCGCTTGCCATCCTCGGCCTCGCCCGCTAGCAATCCGCGCAACGAAAAACGGCGAGGGCCCCATGGCAACCCACAAGCTCCTTCTTCTCCCCGGCGACGGCATCGGCCCGGAAGTGATGGCCGAGGTGAAGCGTATCATCGACTTCCTCAACAAGAAGGGGCCGGACCGGTTCACTTTCGAGGAAGGCCTGGTCGGCGGCGCCGCCTATGACGCGCATCAGGTCGCCGTCACCGACGAGACCATGGAGAAGGCCAAGGCCGCGGATGCTGTGCTCTTCGGCGCGGTCGGCGGTCCGAAGTGGGACAAGGTGCCTTACGAAGCGCGGCCCGAGGCCGGTCTCTTGCGCCTGCGCAAGGATCTGGCGCTCTACGCCAACTTGCGCCCCGCCGTCACCTATCCGGCGCTGGCCGACGCCTCCTCGCTCAAGCGCGAACTGGTCGAAGGTCTCGACATCATGATTCTGCGCGAGCTGACCGGCGGCGTCTATTTCGGCGAGCCGAAGACGATCACCGATCTCGGCAATGGCCAGAAGCGCGCCGTCGATACGCAGGTTTACGACACCTACGAGATCGAGCGCATTTCGCGCGTCGCCTTCGAGCTGGCGCGCAAGCGGCGCAACAAGGTCACGTCCATGGAAAAGAACAACGTCATGAAGACGGGCGTTCTTTGGAAGGAAGTGGTCACGCAGGTGCACGCGCGCGAATTCAAGGACGTGCAGTTGGAGCATCAGCTCGCCGATTCCGGCGGTATGCAGCTCGTGCGCAATCCGAAGCAGTTCGACGTCATCGTCACCGACAATCTGTTCGGTGATTTGCTGTCCGACATTGCCGCGATGCTCACGGGCTCGCTCGGCATGCTGGCCTCGGCTTCGCTCGGCGAGGTCGATCCCAAGACCAAGAAGCGCAAGGCGCTCTATGAGCCGGTGCATGGCTCCGCGCCGGATATTGCCGGCAAGGGCATCGCCAACCCGATCGCGATGATCGCGTCCTTCGGCATGGCGCTGCGTTACTCGTTCGACATGGGCAAGCAAGCCGACATGATTGACCAAGCCATCGCTGCGACGCTCGAGCGCGGCCTGCGCACCGGCGATATCGCCTCGCCCGGCATGAAGACGGTCGGCACCGCCGAGATGGGCGCCGCGATCCTGGAAGAGCTGGAGAAGCTGTCGGCTTGATGCCGTCATTCCGGACGCCGCCAAGGGGGGCCGCGCGAAGCGCGGTCCCATGGTGGCGATCCGGAATCCAGAACCGCGACGAACGTCAGTGTGGCTGGATTCCGGGTTCGCGCCTTCGGCGCGCCCCGGAATGACCAGGAGAGTTTTCCCCGCTGTTGTTGCGGGCACAGCGTGCCGCCAGAAGACGCTTGACGAATCGAGGGGCCGTGACGCCATATATAGGTGTCACGGTCTTTCTGTTTCTACATCTAGTGGAAACGAGAGCTAAGAGGGAATCCGGTGCGTCGGCGACGACTAAACCGGAGCTGCCCCCGCAACTGTAAGCGGCGAGCGCTTTTCACATGACCTTCGGTCATGAAGCCACTTATGCCCAGGCATTGGGAAGGCAGTACAGTCGCA
>JANLJK010000056.1 GCA_029255525.1 Pseudolabrys sp. | reverse complement strand
CGAGCAACACATGACCTATTACTTCAGCAAAACAGTGCCGTTCAGCTTCGATGAAGCTGTTCAAAAAACAACCGAAGCTCTCAAGCGCGAGGGCTTCGGAATCATCACCGAAATTGACGTCAAGCAAACGTTCAAGGCGAAGCTCGACGTCGATTTTCGCAACTATCGCATTCTCGGTGCATGCAACCCGAAGCTCGCACACGAGGCCCTGCAGATCGAAGATAAGGTCGGGACCATGTTACCGTGCAACGTCGTCGTGCAAGAGGTCGGCGATGGCAGGACCGAAGTCGCGGCGATTGATCCGGTTGCCTCGATGCAAGCCATCGACAACCCACAACTCCGCGATGCGGCAAGGCGCGTGCAGGGAATGCTGAAGCATGTGATCGAGGGCCTCTAATGTCTCAATCACCGAGGCAGCACCCACATCATATGCACGCCCTGAATCCGCGCGCGATCCCTCCCGCTGCCAGCGCCGGCGTGCTGGCCGCGGCGATCCTGCTGGGACTCTATTTCGGAATCCTCACGCTGGTTTCCGGCTGGGAATTCACGCGCGATCAGTTCGACGCTTATTGGCCGTTCATCGTCGCGCTGGCGGTCGGCTTCGGCATTCAGATCGCGCTTTTTGTGTACTTGCGCAAAGCTGTGCATGCCGTGGCGACCGGGAGCGTGGTGGCAGCGACTGGTACAACGTCCGGTGCAGCGATGATCTCGTGCTGCACCCACTATCTGGTTAATGTGCTGCCGGCGCTGGGCGCGACCGGCGTGGTCAGCTTCGTCGGCCAATATCAGACCGAATTGTTCTGGTTCGGCATCGCGGCCAACCTAGCCGGGATTGCCTACATTGGAAGCCGAGTCATCTCGTTTACAAGGGCTATGTGAGCCATGCATCAATGCAAAAGACTGCTTTCGGGTCTCGTCCTCGCGGCAATTTGTTTCGCGCCGCCACTCACGGCATCGGCGCAGACGAAGCCCTGGCCAAGCCGGCAAGACAACCGGAGCCAGGTAATGGTGTCAGTGACGCCCAAGGCCCTTGCCGATTCGGGCAACTGGCAATTCGAGGTGCGATTGAACACACATGTTGCGCCGATCACCCAAGACCTCTCCGCCGTGTCCGCGCTCGCTGACGGCAATGGCCATGAAGAGAAGCCGATCGCATGGCAGGGCGATCCGCCCGGCGGCCACCATCGTATGGGTGTCTTGCTGTTTAAACCCATCAGCCCGCGGCCCGATTCCATAACGCTGAAGATTCGACAGATCGGATCGGTACCCGAGCGCACGTTTACATGGAGTTTGGGCAATCAGTAGGTTGGCACAGCCGCAGATGAAGTAACCCGATCGGTGGAGACGGCCAGTGCTGAGCGGTGTAATGCTGCTGTGGTTCCTGCTGACGGCGGCTTCCGTGCTGTTCGTCGCCATCGACATCCGCACCACGCCGGAATCGGTGGTGCTGAAATGGGGCTTCATCCTGTTGACCGCCTATGCCGGGCCGCTCGGCGCTTTCCTCTACGTGCTCGGCTGCCGCGAGCCGCTGTCGGGCACAGCTTCAGCCGCTTTTTCCGCGACCAGTTCCAGTTGGAGTTCTATGTCCGCCGGCTGGCCAAGAGCGGCGTGCGGCTGATCTCCATCACCCAGGAGCTCGGCGACGATCCCATGAGCAACATGATCCGCCAGATCATGGCGCTGTTCGATGAGTACCAATCCAAGGAAAACGCCAAGCACACACTGCGGGCGATGAAGGAGAACGCGCGGCAAGGTTTTTGGAACGGTGCACTGCCGCCCATCGGCTACCGCATCGTGGCGGCCGAGCAACGCGGCCACAAGATCAAGAAGACCTTGGAGATCGATCCCGTTCAGGCCGAGACGGTGCGGCTGATCTTCCGCCTGGCGTTGGAGGGCGACGGCCGGAGTGGCACCATGGGCGTCAAGTCGATCGCCACGCACCTCAACGCGGCCGGCATCCGCACCAGGGACGGCGGGCGCTGGGGCGTCGGCGCGGTTCACAAGGTGCTGACCCGGACCAGCTACATCGGCCGCCACCGCTTCAACACCCAGTCCTGGAAGACCCGCGAGCGCAAGGCCGAGACTGAGATCGTCGAAATGACCGTCCCGCCGATTATCAACACAACCGAGTTCGAGGCCGTGCAGGCGCTGCTCAAGGCCCGCAATCCGGCCTTCACCGCGCCGCGCATCGTCAGCGGTCCGACGCTGCTTACCGGCATCTGCTTCTGCGCCGGCTGCGGCAAGGCGATGACGCTCAGGACCGGCAAAGGCGGGCGTTATCGCTACTACACCTTTTCGACCAAAGCGCGGCAGGGTGAGACCGGCTGCAAGGGCCGCACCGTCCCGATGGAGAAGCTCGACAGCCTGGTGGCCGATCATCTGGAGCGGCGACTGCTACAGCCCGACCGCCTCGAAAAAATTCTGTCATCGGTGCTTGACCGCCGCCAGGAACGAACCGAGCGCCGCGCGACGCACATCGCCGAATTGCGCAAGCGGGCCGCCGAAGCCGACGCCAAACTCAAGCGGCTCTACGACGCCATCGAGAACGGCATCGCCGATCTCGCCGACCCGATGCTCAAGGATCGCATCGCCGAGCTGAAGGCCATCCGCGATCAGGCCCGCGCCGACGCAGAACGCGCCCAGGATGCGATCGGACGGCTCGGGCCGAGCATCACGCCGCAGGCGCTCAAGACGTTCGCCAAAGCGGCTCGCAAGCGCATCCGCGCTGAGGCCGGCGATTACCGCCGCGACCACCTCCGCGCATTTGCTCAGCGCGTCGAAGTGGACGCGAAAGAAGTGCGCATCATGGGATCGAAAAGCGAACTGCTGCGCACACTCGTCGCCGCTTCAAGCGCAAAAACGGCGGGTTTTCGCGTTCCCAGTTTGGTACCGAGGTGGCGCACCCGACACGATTCGAATGTGTGATCTCCACCTTCGGAGAAACGACCTTCAGCGTCGTACAAAAGCGCTCGCGTACTCCTGACAAGCGTCATGAATCAGGTGCGATGCTGATGGCGAAACCCCACGAGCTTGCAGATGATCATTGGCGACGATCGCTGGCACGAACTCACTATGCGGCCATTTTCCGCCGATTTTTTCCAAGCACAGCGCGAACGAATTTGTCCCACTTAGCCATACCGGCTCGTTTTTCCGGCATATAGTTCCAACGATCGTAGTTCTTCGAGCTCACATCTTGCAGCGCGTGATTTTGAATGCGATCGCGGATTTCCTTGGGAATACCCGCCTGTCCTGCCAGCGTCTTCCAAGTTCGACGAAGATCGCGGTTAGTAACGACCGGTATAACACCGCGATCACGCTGCCTCCACATGAAGCTATAGAGGGTGCCATGGCTGACCGGTCGCGATGGGTCCTTAGCCGACGGAAAGAACCATCCGAACTTGTTCGGCTTGATCGACTTGATGAGTTCAGCGGCCAAAGACGGAACTGGAATCGCGTGCGGCATATTGTTCTTTGTCTTGGACCAATCAATGATGTGTTCTGCGGCATCCCAGTTATCCTCATGCAGGCGTGCAATCTCCTCCACCCGCTGCCCTGTCAGCATCAATATTCGCACCGCCCTGGTGTACGGCGGATGCACCGGCGCATCAGGACACTCCAGCCAGCGGTAAAGGCACACGAACTCGTCTTCATCCAGCCAGCGCGTTCCGGTCTTCTTCGGCTCAGTCGGGATTCCTGCTGCCGGATTGTACACGAGGCGGAATCGCCGCTGCGCCGTTCTCCTGTAGTCGTGCTCTGACTTCAGGCCCCAACTGAATGCTGCGTGGACATAGCTACGAACATGATCCGCCATGGCCTTCTTCCCACGTTCGTAGATGGGGCGGATGACCTCGACGACTTCCTCCGGTTCGATCTCGCGGGCCGGTCTATTTCGGCCAAGCGTGTCCGCAATTTTGTTGAGTCCTTTTTCCGTTTCTTTCCACGAGGGCTTCCCGGCATCCTTGAGCCATTTCACATAAGCCTCGAACAGGTCGGCCACCGTTCCTGGTCGAGTATCTCCCATTATCTTGATGCTCCGCCCCTTCTGGATCATGTCGGCGAGGTCGCGCTGGAAGATCTCGCGTGCCGCCGCGAGCGACATCGCCGGATAGGAACCAAGCTTCTTCTTGAGTCGCTTGTTGTCCCGCCACTGCTGCGCCATCCAGTCCGCGGTCACACGCGTGGGCATGGCCTTCAAGACAAGCGTGAGCCGACCGGTGCCGCGCCCTTCTCCGTCGAGCAATGTCTCCTGTTTGCCGGTCTGTTCGACGCGCTTCAAAGCCTTCTGAATTTCGCCATTGGTCAAACTGGGCATGACTGTCCTCGTGGGCCTCCCAGTCGGGTCAGCCGCGGGGTCTGCAGACCGGTTTCCGCTGGGGTCGGCAACTGGGTTGCTGGGGTCGGGGAGTGGGGTCGGAAAGGCCCCCGATCCCCCATGAAACCGACCCCACTATGCCAGACCCGCGAGTCTCGCATCAAGTCAAAAAATGCTGATGATTCAATATGATGGAGCGTGATTGAGCGTGATCTACCACCCCGGAGTGGGATGGTTGTGCACCAGGATCAGCGCGGTCGCTGATAGTTCGAGCGCGCGCTTGACCACCTCGCGCGGATAGACCGGCGTGTGATCGACCGTGCCGGTCTGCTGCACTTCGTCGGCGATGAGCTGATTGCGCTTGTCGAGGAACAGCACGCGGAACTGCTCCTTCTCCGCGAAGGCCTGCGCTGTGCGGCAGTAATCGAGCACGCTCGACCAGGATGACAGCACGGTGCGCTTGCGCACCTCGCCGCGCGCGATGCGGCTCGCCGCCGCATGCACGATCTTGAGCTCGGTGACGACGGCATCGCCGACGCCTTTCACTTCGCGCAGCCGCGTCTCGGGCGCCGCCACCGCTTCGGCGAAGGAGCCGAATTTGGCGATCAACTCCTTCGCCAGAGGTTTGATGTCGCGCTGGGGAATGGCCCGGAACAGCACCAGCTCGAGCAGTTCGTAGTCGTTCACGGCTTCGGCGCCGGCCTTGCGGAAGCGGGCGCGCAGCCGTTCGCGATGGCCGTGATAATGCGGCGCCGATTCGGCCAAGCCGTCTTGATGGTTCGCTGGGGTCTCTCTCTCGGTCATGATTCCACGCCCGCCCGCGCTCTCGCGCTGCGACGAGTGTAGTTCATGAATTTACAATCGACGAGGGAGTTCGTTTGTCATTCCGGGCGCGCCACCAATCTCGGGTTTACCCGAGATTGGTATTCTAATAGCCAAGTCGGCTGTAGCCGACTTGGGTGCCGCAAACCCGAAATTCGGCAAGATGGACCGAATCCGCATCTGGATTCCGGGTCCGGGGCTAACGCGCCGTCCCGGAATGACAGAAGGGCTCAGCGCTTGTAAGGCGGCTTGTCGAACCCGGCGGGGGAGAAGGTGAAGACCTCCACTCCGGTCTCGGTCACGCCGACCGCGTGCTCGAACTGGGCCGACAGCGAGCGGTCGCGGGTGACCGCGGTCCAGCCGTCGGACAGCACCTTCACATGCGGGCGGCCGAGATTGATCATCGGCTCCACGGTGAACAGCATGCCGGGCTTGAGCACGATGCCTTCGCCGGGGCGGCCGACATGGACGATGTTCGGCTCGTCGTGGAACAGCTTGCCAAGGCCATGGCCGCAGAAGTCGCGCACCACGCTCATGTGCTGCGCTTCGACATAGGTCTGGATGGCGTGGCCGATATCGCCGGTGGTGTTGCCCGGCTTGATGACGGCGATGCCGCGCATCATCGATTCGTGGGTGACCTCGATCAGCCGTTCCGCGCGCCGCGGGATGTCGCCGACCGGATACATGCGGCTGGAATCGCCGTGCCAGCCGTCCAGGATCAGAGTCACGTCGATATTGACGATGTCGCCGTCCTTCATCGGCTTGTCGCCGGGGATGCCGTGGCAGACCACGTGGTTGAGCGAGGTGCAGGTGGACTTGCGGTAGCCGCGGTACATCAACGTCGCCGGCAGGGCGCCGTGGTCCATGCCGAAGTCGTAGACGAGCTTGTCGATCCGGTCGGTCGGCACGCCCGGCGCGACATGGTCGGTCAGCATGTCCAGGCAGCGGGCCACGAGCTGGCCGGCCTTGCGCATGCCTTCGAAGGCGGCAGGGCCGTGGAGCTTGATCTGGCCGGTTTTGCGGGCGGGGGCTACGGCGGCGTCGATATAGGTCATGGGCCGCAATGTAAGGATTGCGGCCAAGCCGGGCAAGCGCGGCCCTCGGACGGTGTTTAGACCCCGATTTTCCCGTCCAGATCGTCCTCGATATGGGCGCGGATGATGTCGTCGAAGGTCGTTTCCACGGTGAAGCCGAGTTCTCTGGCGCGGCGCGCCTCGAACCGGTTCGGCCAGCCGCCGACGATCCGCTCGACCAATTCGTCGGGGGCGCGGCGGATGAGGGATACCGCCTTGTCGCCGGCGATCCGCCGGAGCGCCGCGATCTGCTCGCCGATGGTGCAGCACACGCCCGGCATGGTGAGGTTGATGCGGTCGCCGAGCTGCGCGCGCGTCAGCCCGGCCGCGTGGATCAGGAAGCCGACGGCCGAGCGCGGGCTGGCATGGGTATGCAGCAGGCTTTCGTCGACCGGCAGCACCGCCTCGCGGCCGGCCAGCGGTTCGCGGATGATCGAGGAGAAGAAGCTGGAAGCCGCCTTGTTCGGCTTGCCGGGCCGCACGCAGATCGCCGGTAGGCGCAGGCCCACGCCATCGAGGAAGCCGCGCCGATTATAGTCGGCCAGCAGCAGTTCGCACATGGCTTTGGCGGTGCCGTAGGAGGTCAGCGGCGTCAGATGGAAATCGTCGCCGATCGCATCGGGGAAGGGCGCGCCGAACACGGCGCAGGACGAGGTGTAAACCACTTTCGGCTTGTAGCCGTCGCCGGCGAGGCGGATGGCGTCGAGCAAGGTACGCGTGCCGTCGAGATTGACGCGGTAACCCTTGTCGAAATCGGTCTCCGCCTCGGCTGACACCACGCCGGCAAGATGGAAGATGACGTCCGGCCGTTCCGAGATCGCTTTCGCGGCGACACCCGGCGCAGCGAGATCGGCGGCCCGCGTCTTTATGTGGTCGGAAAAACCCGGCGGCCGTTCTGGCGCGACGATGTCGAGCAGCGTCATCTTCTCGATCGGCTGGGCGCCGAGCGCGCGGTCGATGACCAGGCGTTCGGTCAGCTTGCGGCCGATCATGCCGGCGGCCCCGGTGATCAGAACGTGCATCTCACTGCCTCCCTTGCGCGATGATTGTCGCGAAGGCGGAGGCCTTCGCGCTCAGGCGCTTTTCTTGTCGCCGTCCGCGAGATTGTAACGGTCGAGCCGGCGCAGGTCCGGGAACAATAGCATCCAGACCGCCGCCACGAGCAAGGAGCCGATCCCGCCGATCAGTACGGATGGGACAGCGCCCAGCCAGGCCGCCACGACGCCAGACTCGAACTCGCCGAAGGTGTTCGACGAACTGACGAACAGAGAGTTGATGGCGCTCACGCGGCCGCGTTTGTCCTCGGGGGTCTCGATCTGCACCAAGGTAAAGCGGATGACGACGCTGATCGCGTCGGACGCGCCGAGCATGACGAGTGCCGCGAGCGACAGCGCGAACGAGGTCGAGACGGCGAAGACGATGGTGGCGATGCCGAAGATCGCCACGACCGCGAACATGATCGGCCCGATGTGCCGTTCGACCGGATGACGCGCCAGCACCGCCGCGGTGATCAGCGCGCCGGCGGCCGGCGCGGAACGCAACAGGCCGAGGCCGATCGGCCCCACCGCCAGGATGTCCTTGGCGAAGATCGGCAGCAGCGCGGTGGCGCCGCCGAGCAGCACCACGAACAAATCGAGTGTGATGACGCCGAGCAGGCGGCTGCTCTGCCGGATATAGGAAAAGCCGGCGAAGACGGAGGAGAAGGTCGGCGGCTCGCGCGGCGCCGTCGGGCCTTTCGCTTCCACCAATGTCACGCAGACGATGGCGCAGACGAAGAACACGATGCAGACGATGCCGACGCCGAGCGGCGACAATGTATAGATCAGCCCGCCGAGCGCCGGGCCAGTAATCACCGCGCCCTGATTGGCCGATGTCCAGGCGGCGACCGCCCGCGACAGGAGCGGCGTCGGCACCAGCGCCGGCACCAAAGCATGCGCGGTCGGCAATTCGAACGCGCGACCGCAGCCCATGAGGAAGACGACGGTGAACAGCAGTCCGCGGCTCAGATGACCGGTGAGCAGCGCGGCCACGATCAGCACGGCGGAGAGTGCATAGAGGGCTTGCGCGCCGCGCACGATCAGGCGGCGGTCGTAGCGGTCGGCGGCGTGGCCGATCAGCAGCGTCAGCACCACCGCCGGCACGAACTGGATGAGCCCGACTAGGCCGAGATCGAAGGCGCTGTTGGTTAGCTCGTAGACCTGCCAGCCGATCATCAGCCCCAGCATCTGGTAGCCGGTGGTCGAGGTGAGCCGCGAGAACCAGAACAGCACGAAGGAGCGCTGTTGCAGCAGGCCAGGTGATTCCGTGGAGGGCGTGGTCATGAAGCCGTCATTCCGGGGCGTCCCGCCGCAGGCGGGGCGAACCCGGAATCCAGAGGAAGGGATCGCGCTTGTAGCTGGATTCCGCCTTCGCGCCCATAGCGCGTCGAAGACGCGCGTAAACGCACTTTAGGGTGCGCGCCGGAATAGGTACTATGAATTTCAGCCGGCACCGTTCAGCGCGCTCAGGCTCTCGACCTGCTGGCCGTCGACGAAGTTCTCCGGCCGCAGCCAGCGCTCGAAGCTGGCCTTGCGCTGCGGCCACTCACTGTCGAGCATGGAGAACCAGGCATTGTCGCGGTTGCGGCCCTTGGCGATCAGATGCTGGCGGAACGTGCCTTCATAGGTGAAGCCGTAACGCAACGCCGCGCGGTGCGAGGCCGCGTTGAGCGCATTGCATTTCCAGTCATAGCGGCGATAGCCGAGCGTTTCGAAGGCGTAGCGCGCCAGGAGATATTGCGCCTCGGTGCCGAGCGGCGTGCGTTGCAGGGCCGGCGAATAAAGCACGTGGCCCACCTCAATGACCCGCATCTCGGGACGGATTTCCATGAGCGTGAAGTAACCGACCGGCTGCCCCGACAGATCGACGATCGCGTAAGCGTAAGGATCGGCCGCCGCGGCGCGTTGGGCGATGAACGGCGTGAACGCGGCTTCGTCCGCGAAAGGGCCGTCGGTCGAGATGTAGGTCCACACCTGCTCGTGGCCGGCGAAGACCCGCCACAGGCCCGGTGCATGGTTGGGT
>JANLJK010000055.1:6895-9268 GCA_029255525.1 Pseudolabrys sp. | reverse complement strand
CATATTGCCTTGATTGGTGAATGTCCCTGCCGCGCATGCGTGCGTGCCGCATTTGTTGGCAGGTGAGGCGCCGGCCCTTCGTCGATCGCGGCCGGTGGGCGGTGGGCGTTTGTGCGCCGCACAGTGCGAGGGCCGGTCAGCAAGTGGGCATCGACGGGATGGTGGTCAGTGAAGTCCGGCAAGGTCCGGCCGCGCGATCGTTGCCGGCATCTGCCAAAAATCTTCATTAGGACTATTGACCTTCCTGTCGATTGGACTATAATCCTCTCCATCCCGCCCCAATCGTGAGGGGTGTCTGATCAGCGTCTCCAGACGCGGGGCGGGGAGCGGTGGCCGGGCGGGGGCGTCGGAGATGCGGCGCGGTTTCCCTTCCCGGCGGTCCAAGCCGCATCCGTCCCGGCGCGCACGCCGCGCGTCACTGGGGCGTAAGGTTGTCGCGGGCAAGGAGCGGACGTCTTAAGGGATCGACCCCCACGGGGTGAGCCCGATGACCGAGGCCACCTCCTCGCAATGGCCGATAAGCACGAAGCGGTGGATAGGCGCCCCTGCCGAAAGGCGAGGCCCTGAAAGGTCAGTCCACCGGGGGCGATGCGGAGCAAACCTATAAACATCGCGCGCGGGACGCCTTGGGACTTGGCGGACTTGCGGTTCTATCTGCTTCGACAAGCCTCGATGTCGCGAGGCGTCGAGGCCCGTGGGTCCGGTGAGACCCTCGGCGTCCCGCGCGCCCTCATTCTTAGGCCGCGCGGCTTGGCTCAGGAGACGGCGAACCCGGCGCCGCAAAGAATACGGGCGGCGGAGCTATGCCCTCTTGTAGCCTCATCCTTCGAGACGCGCGGGCAACGCCCGCGCTCCTCACCATGGGGGACGACGACTACGCCGCGCTTTTCTTGCCCCAGATGCGCATCGAGGCGATGTCGGCGCCCTCGCGCAGCGCCTTCAGCTTCAGCCAGACCGCCGGCTCGATCACCCATTCGCGGTTCGTGAAGGTGCCGAAGCCGCAATCGGTCGAGGCGATCACGCGCTCGCGCTCGCCGACAGCCGCGACCGCCTCCTCGATGCGCCGGGCCACCACTTCCGGATGCTCGACGAAATTGCTCGTGGTCTCGATCACGCCCGGCAGCAGCAGCATGTGCTTCGGCAACGGATGTTTCTTGAGCGCCGCGTATTCATGCGCGTGGCGCGGATTGGAGAACTCGATCGACAGCGCGCCGACCTTGGCCTGATAGAGCGCCGGCAGGATCTTCTCCAGCGGAATGTCGTGGATATGCGGACCTTCCCAGTTGCCGTAGCAGATGTGCAGCCGCACGCGTTCGGCCGGAATGCCGGCGATGCCGTCATTGATCGCCTGGACATGCCGCTCGACGGCCTTGATGAAGTCCGCATCGCTCAGGTCGCGGTACAGCATGGTGCGGTCCATCGCCAGATCGGGCGCGTCGATCTGCAGGATCAGCCCGGCTTTGTGGATCTCCTGATATTCGTGCTTCATCTCGCGCGCGATCGCGGTCAGATATTTGTCCTGCGAGCCATAATAAGCATCCAGCATGGTCGACGAGATGATGCCGGGCGAGGGTGCCGTCATGAAGCTCTCGGCGAAATGGCTGCCGGCGATCTTCTTGAAGCGCGCCAGCTCGTCCTGCAACGGCTTGATGTCGCGATACTTCAATTCGGCCTGGCACTCCGGCGCGTTCTGCTGCTTGCTGACATGCGGAAAGCGCCGCATCAGGCTCGCCACCAGCTCCGGGAACTCCTCGAATTCCTGGCCGCGCCGGCGCTTCGATACGCCCGCGAATCCGGACATGCGCTGCGGCACGTAGGTCTGGAAGCCGACCCTTTGCTGCTCGCCGTCATTGCCGATGTCGATGCCGGCGGTGGTCTGCTTATCGACGACATGGCGCACGGCCTTGTCCAGTTCGTCGGCCATCTCCTTGGCGTCGAACGTCTCGCCGGCTTCCTGGCGCAGCAGCAGATCGGACAATTTGTCGTTGCGCGGCAGGCTGCCGACATGCGTGGTCAGAATACGGTCGCGGCTGAAGATCATGGGTTTCGGCTCCCTTGGGCAGTGTTTTGGTTATCGGCGTTGGTGCGATGGTCCGGAAATATAAATCGAATTGCCGCGCCAAGCACGTTTGGCATAATAGAGGACTTCCAGGGAGGAATAACAATGATTGCCGCCGAAGCGCGCACGGCTGAAACGAGCGCGGCCCGCGCGGTGGGCTCGGTCCCACGCGATTACAATTTCGCCGCCGATGTGCTGGAGATGAATCTCGCCGCCGGCCGCGCCAACAAGCCCGCTTATATCGATGTGCGCGGCACCACGACCTACGGCCAGTTGGCCGAGCGCGTGGCGCGCTTCGGCGCCGCTTTGCGCGG
>JANLJK010000055.1:1847-6795 GCA_029255525.1 Pseudolabrys sp. | reverse complement strand
CTGTTCGACGATCTCATCGGCGCGGTCGAGCCGGAGCCCTACACGGCGCCGACCACCTGCGACGACATTGCTTTCTGGCTCTATACTTCGGGCTCGACTGGCGCGCCGAAGGGCGCCGTGCACATCCACAGCAGCCTCAAGCTCACCGCCGATCTTTACGGCACGCCGGTCGCCGGCGTGATGGAAAGCGACGTCGTCCACTCGGTCGCCAAGCTGTTCTTCGCTTACGGGATGGGCAACGCCATGACCTTCCCGTTGAGCGTCGGCGCCACCGTCGTGCTCAACGCCGACCGGCCGACGCCGGATGGCGTCTCGGCGCTGTTGCGCCAGCACCCGATCACGATGTTCTTCGCCGTGCCGACCTTCTACGCCGGCTTCCTGGCGAGCCCGAAGGCGCCGCAGAAATCCGAATTGAAGATTCGCAGTTGCATTTCCGCCGGCGAGGCACTGCCGAAGGAGATCGCGCGCACTTGGTTCGAGCGCTACGGCGTCGATATTTCGGACGGCCTCGGCACCACGGAGATGCTGCACATCTTTCTCGCCAACCGCCCCGGCGCAACGAAGTACGGCACCACGGGCAAGGCCGTGCCGGGCTATGAGATCAGGCTCGTCGGCGATGACGGCAATGAAGTGCCGGATGGCGAGATGGGCGAGTTGCAGGCGCGCGGGCCGACCTCGGCGATCATGTATTGGAACAACCGTGAGAAGTCGCGCTCGACCTTCATGGGCGAGTGGACGCGCTCCGGCGACAAATACTTTAAGGACGAGGACGGCTATTACGTCTGCTGCGGCCGCCATGACGACATGCTGAAGGTGTCGGGCATCTATGTCTCGCCCTTCGAGGTCGAGGCCGCTTTGTCGTCGCATCCTGATGTGCTGGAGGCCGCGGTGGTAGGCTGGTTCGATGATCAACGGCTCATCAAGCCGAAGGCCTTCGTCGTGCTCAAGGTGCCGGAGAAGGCGACCGAGGAGTTCGTCACTGCGTTGCAGGAGCACGTCAAGCACGTGCTCGCGCCCTACAAATATCCGCGCTGGATCGAATTCCGCATTGAATTGCCGAAGACCGCGACGGGGAAGATTCAGCGGTTTAAGCTCAGGGCGGAAGGAATGATGTAATTGTCGTCCCCGCGAAGGCGGGGACCCATACGCCGTGCACTCTCATTAGACTGCGGAGTATGGGTCCCGGGCCTCGCTCCGCTCGCCCGGGACGACAGCGAAGAATTCAGCATGCAATTGAACGACTCCGGCTTCCTCACCCTCGGCGACAAGCGCATCGAGTACCGCTTCATCGGCCCGCGGCCCGATGCGGCGCCGACCATCGTCATGCTGCACGAAGGCCTCGGCTGCGTCGGTCTGTGGGGTGACTTTCCGGAGAAGTTGCAACAGGCGACCCAATGCGGCGTCTTCGTCTATTCCCGCTATGGCTACGGCCAATCGAGCCCCTGCGCGCTGCCGCGTCCGCTCGATTACATGAACGCCGAGGCCAATGTCGTCCTCGCCGGTATCCTCGACCAGATCGGCTTTCAGCGTGGCGTGCTGCTTGGCCACAGCGACGGTGCGTCGATCTCGGCGATCTATGCCGGCAGCCATCAGGACCATCGCCTCAACGGCGTCATCCTGATCGCGCCGCATTTCTTCACCGAGGATGTCAGCATCGCCTCCATCGCCGAGGCGAAGAAGGCTTATGAAACGACCGACCTGCGCGCCAAGCTGGCACGCTGGCATGCGGACGTCGACTGCGCTTTTCGTGGCTGGAACGACGCCTGGCTCGACCCCGATTTCCGCAAGTGGGACATCACCGACCGTCTCCCATACATCCGCGTGCCGCTGCTGATTGTGCAGGGCGAGGACGACCAATACGGCACGGTGAAGCAACTCGAAGTCGCCGAACGCGAATGCTACTGCCCGGTCGAGACCGCGCTGATCAAGGGTGCCAAGCACACGCCGCAGCGCGAAGCGCCCGAGGTGACGTTGAAGACGATCGCGGATTTCGTGGCCCACGTAATCGCGGTCGAGAAGGCGTAAGCCACACACTCCGCTCATTCCCGCGCAAGCGGGAATCCAGGGCCACAAGCAAAGCGCTGGGTCCCCGCTTTCGCGGGGACGAGCGGATAAATGGTCGTTCTCCCAAAAAACAAAATGGCCGGGCTATGCCCGGCCATTTCAATTCCGTGAGTGCGGAAATCTTATTCCGCCGCGGCCTTCTTGGCGCCGCCGCCATGCGCGGTGGTGAGATAATCCATCGCCGCCTGCGTGCCGCCCTTCTTGATCGGAATGCCGGCAAGCTGCAGCGCCATCTCGGTGATGCCGAGCGCGCCGACCAAAGTGCCGTCATTGATGTCGGCGAGGTGGCCAATGCGGAAGTACTTGCCCGCATAGGCGCCGAAGCTCGCGCCGTAGGAGATGTTGAAGGTGTCCAGCGCCAGCGCGCGGAACTTGTCGGCGTCGTGACCCTCGGGGAGCATCACGGCGGTGATGGTCGGCGAATGCTGGCTGGGGTTCTTGTTGAGAGTCTCGAGGCCCCAGGCGACGACCGCGCGGCGGGTGGCTTCGGCCAGACGGTGATGGCGGGAGAACACGTTCTCCAGGCCTTCCTCGTGCAACATCTCGATGCCGACGACGAGCGCCTGCAGCATCTGCGTCGCCGGCGTGTAGGGAAAGTAGCCGACCTTGTTCATGTTCAGCATGTCGTCCCAGGCGAAGAACGACTTCGGCAGCTTGGAGGTCTTGTTGGCCGCGATGGCCTTGTCGCTGATCGCGTTGAACGACATGCCCGGCGGCAGCATCAGGCCTTTCTGCGCGCCGCCGACCGAAACGTCCACGCCCCATTCGTCGTGGCGATAGTCGGTCGAGGCCAGCGACGAGATGGTGTCGACCATGAACAGCGCCGGATGGCCGGCGGCGTCGATCGCCTTGCGGATGTCGGCGATCGGCGTCAGCGCGCCGGTCGATGTCTCATTGTGCAGGACGCAGACCGCCTTGATCTCTTTGTTGGTGTCGGCGCGCAGGTGCTTCTCGATCAGGCTCGGATCGGCGCCGTGACGCCAATCGGTCGAGATGAACTCAGGGACGAGGCCCATGCGCTCGGCCATCTTCTTCCACAACGTGGCGAACTGGCCGGTCTCCAGCATCAGCACTTTGTCGCCGGGCGACAAAGTGTTGGTCAGCGCGGCTTCCCACGCGCCGGTGCCCGTCGCGGTATAGATGATCACCGGGCTGGTGGTCTTGAAGATGGTCTTGATGCCGTCGAGGCACTTCTTGGCGAGCTTGGCGAATTCGGGACCGCGATGGTCGATGATCGGCGCGGACATCGCGCGCTGCACGCGATCGGGGACCGTGGTCGGTCCCGGAATTTGGAGGAAATGACGCCCGACCTGACGCGAGGAATTCTGAGCCATTGCAACGCTCCTGAACGCGGCTTTGAAAGGGATTTCGTGGGGTTAGGCCACGGGCCCGTCCCGGCCTTGGGAGCGGTGCTTGTGGCGTTGAACTATGAATGTAACAGTGCGGTCAAGCCTTTTTAACGCAACGAGAAAGCCGTCAAAGCATAGGCAAAACGGCGTAAGTCCGGGGTGGTTGGTGTGGCGTCGTTAATGCCGGGTTTGGAACGGCGGCTAAAGGCCGAGATTACCGGGGATGTTCGCTTCGACCGGTTCACCCGCGGCCGCTACGCGACGGACGCATCCCACTACCAGATCACCCCCGTGGGCGTGGTTGCGCCCAAAACCATCGAGGAAGCCGATCGGGCGATAGGGATTGCCCGTGCGGAGGGCGTGACCGTCCTGGCGCGTGGCGGCGGCACCTCGCAGTGTGGGCAGACGGTCGGCGACAGCTTGGTCGTCGACTGCTCGAAATACCTTTCGCGTATCCTTGATCTCGATGTGCGCGGCCGGCGCGTCACGGTCGAGCCGGGCATCGTGCTCGACGAGTTGAACCGCCAGCTTAAAGCCCATGGTCTCTGGTTTCCCGTCGACATCTCGACTGCCTCGCGCGCGACACTCGGCGGCATGGCCGGCAATAATTCTTGCGGCGGCCGTTCGCTGCGTTACGGCACCATGCGCGACAACGTCCTGTCGATCGAAGCTATTTTGGCTGATGGCACGCTGGCGCATTTCGGCCGCATCGGCGGCAGCCTCACCGACGTGCCGGCGCCGCTGCGGCCGCTGGCCAAGGATCTGCTGGCGATCGGCGCGCGCGAAGCGTCCGAGATCGAAGCGCGCTTTCCCAAAGTGCAAAGACGCGTCGGCGGTTACAATCTCGATGCGCTGGTGCCGGGTAAGAACGACGTCAATCTGGCGCATGTCCTGGTCGGCTCGGAAGGCACGCTCGGCTTCTCGACGCGCATCGAATTGAAGCTGTCGCCGCTTCTCGGCCGGCGCGCCGTCGGCGCCGTGCATTTCGGCAGCTTCTACGAGGCGATGAACACGGCGCAGCATCTGGTGCGGCTGAAGCCGATCGCGGTCGAATTGATCGACCGCACCATGATCGAGCTGGCGCGCGAGATCGCCATCTTTAAGCCGACGCTTGACCGGTTCGTGCGCGAGACGCCGGCGGCGATCCTCCTGGTCGAGTTCGGTGAAGACGATCACGAGGTCAATCTGCGCCTGTTGCGGCAGCTCAAGGAGCTGATCGGCGATCTTGGTTTCGGTTGGGACAAGCCGGGCAATAAGTGGGGCGGGGTGGTCGAGGTCCTGAATCCCGAATTGCAGGCCGCCATCACCGAGGTGCGCACCGCCGGCCTCAACATCATGATGTCGATGAAGGACGAGGGGAAGCCCGTGTCCTTCGTCGAGGACTGTGCTGTGCCGCTTGAGCATCTCGCCGATTACACGAGCCGCCTGACGCAGGTGTTCGAGAAGCACGGCACGCGCGGCACCTGGTACGCGCATGCCGGTTCGGGCTGTCTGCACGTGCGGCCTATTTTGAATCTGCGTCAGGACAAGGACGT
>JANLJK010000055.1:0-1747 GCA_029255525.1 Pseudolabrys sp. | reverse complement strand
GTTCGGGCTGTCTGCACGTGCGGCCTATTTTGAATCTGCGTCAGGACAAGGACGTAAATGCGATGCGGGCGATTGCTGAAGAAGCTTTCGCCATGGTGCGCGAATACAAGGGTTCGCATTCCGGCGAGCATGGCGACGGCCTCGTGCGTTCGGAGTTCAACGAGCCGATGTTCGGTTCGAAGCTGGCCCGCGCGTTCGAGGAGGTGAAGGATCGCTTTGATCCGAACGGTCTTTACAATCCGGGCAAGGTGGTGCGGCCGCCCAAGTTCGATGACCGCTCGCTGTTCCGCTACAAGCCGGACTATCGCGGCCTCGATATCAAGACCGAATTCGATTGGTCGGCCTATCCGGGCGCCGGTGGCGGTTTCCAGGGCGCCATCGAGATGTGCAACAACAACGGTGCCTGCCGGAAATTGGCCGGCGGCGCCATGTGCCCGTCTTATCGCGTCACCCGCGACGAACGCGATGTCACCCGCGGCCGCGCCAATACGTTGAGACTTGCCGTCACCGGCCAGCTTGGCCCCGATGCGCTTGCCTCCGATGAGATGGCGGAGACGCTGAAGCTCTGCGTCTCTTGCAAGGCCTGCAAGCGCGAGTGTCCGACGGGGGTGGACATGGCGCGCATGAAGCTTGAGGTGCAGGCGGCGCGCATGAAGCAGATGGGGCTGTCGTTGCACGACCGGCTCATCGGCTATTTGCCGCGCTATGCGCCCTTCGCCGCGCGGCATACTTATCTGGCCAATCTGCGCAACGACAGCCCGGTACTGAAGCGACTCGGCCAAGCCTTCGCCGGCTTCTCGGCCAGGCGGCGGCTGCCGCAATGGCGCGAGGACATCTATGTCGACCGCTCCGACTGGCGCTATCAGAGCCTCGACGACAAGACGCCGCGCCGCGACGTCGTCCTGTTCGCTGATACCTTCAATCGTTACTTCGAGCGCGAGAATCTGGACGATGCCTTGAAGGTGCTGGTGGCCGGCGGCTATCGCGTGCATGCGCCGCTGCCGGTCGACGGTGACGAGCGGCCCTTGTGCTGCGGCCGCACGTTTCTTTCGGCCGGCCTCATCGACGAGGCGCGCCACGAGATGCAACGCACGCTCGACGCGCTGGCGCCTTATGTGAAGCGCGGCATGCCGGTGATCGGCCTGGAGCCGAGCTGCCTGTTCACCTTCCGTGACGAGCTGCCGGCGGTGCTGAAAGGCGAGGCGGTCGAGGCGTTGGCCGCCAATACGTTGCTGTTGGAGGAGTTCATCGCCCGCGAGCACAAAGCCGGCACGCTCGATCTGCCGTTGGGCGCGGTGCCCAAGAAGGCGCTGCTGCACGGCCATTGCCATCAGAAGGCTTTCGCCGCCATGGGCGCGGTCGAAAGCACACTGCGATTGATCCCCGAGCTGTCGGTCGAGACGATCGAATCGAGTTGCTGCGGTATGGCCGGATCGTTCGGCTATGCGGCCTCGACCATCGACGTCTCGCTCAAGATGGGCGAACTGTCGCTCTTGCCCGCGGTGCGCAAGGCGGAGGCCGACACGCTTGTCGTGGCGGATGGTACGTCATGCCGGCATCAGATCCACGACGGCGCCGAGCGCGACGCGCTGCATGTCGCCCGCGTGCTGGCGATGGGCGTTGATAGTTCAGGCACGGCGTTTGCGCCGGTGGGACGAACATAAGCGTTGGAAAAATCTTCCGCCATTGCGAGAGCCGCGGATCAGCGTGGGTTCTTCGACTTCACGCTGTTGGAAGGCGAAAGCGC
>JANLJK010000054.1 GCA_029255525.1 Pseudolabrys sp. | reverse complement strand
CGCAGGTGTTGGTCGGCGTCGGCGTGCGATCGTTGTGGACGGTGGCGAGCCGATTCTTCGGCCAGCCCTGGAATAAAGACGCAAATGTCGCGCCTCCCCCGGTGAAAGGGTTGAAGGCCACCGGGGTGACGAAAAGCACGCGTGGATAGTCAACCATAATGGGCACGGCGCAGGCGCTGTGGCGCCGGTCAGGATTGACTGTTCATAGCATGAACAGCTATGCTCACGCAATGAACACGGTCTCGCCGGAACGGGAAAAGCGCGCCTCTTCCGGCAACGGACAGGGGAAATCCATGGCGCGGCACGGCAACCTGGCCGAAACGGTCGAGCTGCTCGACAACGTGGCCGGGCAGGACGCGCCCAACCAGCGCGCCTTGGCGCGCAAGATCGGCATTTCGGTCGGTTTGGTGAACGCGCTTGTCCACAGGGCGGTGCGCAAGGGCCTGATCAAGGTCAAGGAAGTGCCGGCGCGGCGCTATGCCTACTATCTCACGCCCAAGGGGCTTGCTGAGAAGAGCAAGCTGGTCGCCGAATATCTCGATCATTCGCTGTCGTTCTTCCGTGTCGCGCGGCAGGAATATGGTGACATCTTCGCCCGCTGCGCGGCCGCCGGGAATAAGCGCGTGGTGCTGTGCGGTGCGGGCGAATTGGCCGAAATCGCAAGCCTTGCCGTGAACGGTCTCGACATCGCGGTCGTCGCGGTGTTCGACCACGAAACCAATCAGGCGCATATCGCCGGGCTGCCGGTCGTGCGCACGCTGCAGGATCTGGACGCAGGCGACGTGCTGGTGCTCACCGACGGGCGCAGGCCGCAGGACGCTTACGACAGACTTGTCGCCGCCGTCGGGCATGAGCGCGTGGTCGCGCCGCCGTTCCTGCGCATCTCTTTTTCGTTGCCATTGCACCTGGACAAGCACTGATGCAGGCCTCCTGGTTTGTCGTGCAGACGCAGCCGCGCGCCGAAGCGAAGGCGAAGCGTCATTTGGTCAATCAAGGCTTCGAGACCTATATGCCGGTCTATGAGCGGCGCGTGCGCCATGCGCGGCGCACCGAGGTCGTGTTGCGGCCATTGTTTCCGGGCTATCTCTTCGTGCAGCTCGATCCGGAGATGCAGCGCTGGCGGTCGATCAACGGCACCGTCGGGGTGCATCAGATTCTCACCGACGGCAACGCGCCGCGCCCTGTGCCGGACCGCATCATCGACGAGATTGTCGCGCGCCAGGACGAGAGCGGCGCGATCAAGCTGGCGTCGCCGTCGTTCAATCCGGGGCAGGCCGTGCGTCTCGTCGATGGCGCCTTCGCCGACGTGTCGGCCCTGTTCGAGGAAATGCGCGACGAAAGCCGCGCCGTTCTGCTGATTTCGCTTTTGGGACGCAAGGTTCGCGTCAACGTATCCGCCGCGGAAGTTGCTGCCGCGGCTTAACTGTCGGGTGGTGCCGCCTTTCCTAATCTCGGTGCTGTGGGTGAGGCGTTTCACCCGCAGTGCGGTAGCTTGGCTGATGCGCCGCGTGATGGCCGATCGGCCTGCCTAAGATAAATCTCTCATGAATATGTCATCCAGAATTTCGGCTGAGCCGCGCCGCATCCTGATCGTCAATCCGATCTGGCCGCACGCATCGCATACGGCGCGTGCCGCCAATGTCGTCATTTACGAACTGGTCGCGGAAATGGCGAAACGGCCGGGCCTGAAGGTCGGCTTTCTAAAGCTGAGCACGTCGGCGATGACGGCGCGCAATGACGCCGAAGAAGCCGGCGCGCAGGCCTTGCGCGCGTTGGGCGTCGAGTTTCTCGAGCCGTTGGTGTGTCCGACGCCGGCGGAACGGCCGTCGCGACTCGACTTTTGGCTGTTTCCGAAGGAGTCCTATTTCTACCCGGAAGCGCCGAAGCGTGCGCTGGCCACGGCGGCGGCGATGGCCTTCCGTCCCGATATGGTGTTCATCCCCTGGAGCGAGACCGCGACCAGTCTGTTCGCCGACGTGCCGGTGAAGAAGTTCGCCTATTACGGCAATCCGGACGCGAAGTCCGGGCGTGCCCGCGCCGAATTCGCACGGGCCCATGGCGGTTCGTTGCTGAACTACGTGGCGCATCGTGTATCGCTCGCCCGCATGGAGCGTTTTCATCTCGCCACGATGAAGCGTTACGATTATCTCGGCGATGTTGCCGCCAATGACGCCGAATATTACGCGCGGCATGGCCACCCGAACGCCTTCTATATCCGCAACCTGTGGATCGATCGCTTCGGCACGAGTTGGCGCGCGCAGCGGGCGCAGGAGCGGACCGATCCTTTCGTCATCTGTGGCAGCGTCGGCAAGCTCGACGGCACCGCCAACACGCAGGGCCTCGAGATCATGGGCCGCGAAGTGGTGCCGGAATTGCGCCGCGCCATGGCCGGCCGCGCCTTCGAGGTGCACATCTACGGTGCCGGCGTGCTCAATCCGATCGTCGCGAATTATCTGAAGGTGCCGGAAGTGCGTATGCGCGGCTTCGTCGACGATATCGACGGCGAGATCGCGACGGCGCCCGTCTTCATGTGTCTCAACAATGGCAGCCGCTACAAGGTCGGTCACACCCGCTACCTGCATGCTTGGTCGCTCGGCGCCTGCGTCATTGCGCACCGCGACGTCGCGCTGTCGATGCCCGAGATGGTCAGCGGCGAGAACTGCCTGCTCGGTGGTTCGGCTGCCGAAATCGCCGACATGGTGCGCGCTGTCGCGGACGACCCGAACCTGCGCCGGCGGATGGGCGAGGCGGGCTACCGTACCTTTATCGAGAAATTCACGGCCCCGCCGGTTGTCGATCTGATCTTGGCCACGACGCGTGAGCAAGCGCTGGTATGATCAAGCGCCGCTTCGCCCTCTATGTACTGCCGACGCTTTGGCGCGCGGGGCTGGCCTTCGCGGTGCTGCCGCTGACCACCAAGAGGCTCGATCCTGCCGATTTCGGTCTGTTCGCGCTGGTTCTCTCGTTTTCCAGTTTTGGGGCTGGCGCGAGCGGTCTTGGTGCCGCCTATCCGATCGCCGCGCATTTGCCGGTGCTCAATCGGACAGAGCGGCAGGATCTGGTTTCGACTTTGCTGTGGTTGGGCGCGCTCGTAGCCTTCGTTCTCGCGGCTATGCTGCTGCTGGTGTGGCCATTGCTCGCCGCGATGATACCTGACATTGCCAACGCTCCCGCCAGCGCAAGCTGGATCGCGGCGGCGCTTATCGTGTTGGGTGTTCCTTGGAACCATGCGGTGGCGGCGATCACTGTGACGGGGCAGGCCGGCACCTTCGCCGCCGTTACCATTGCTGAAAGCATCGCATCGACGGCGGCCACATTGATCGCGCTCTATGGCTTCGATCTTGGTATTGAATCACTTTTCGTCGGCGCTCTTGTGGGCGCTTCTGCCAATACGGTGGGGTCTGTCGTCGCATTGCGCCATCTGGTGCGCTTCCGCTTCAGTCGCAAATGGGTTGCGGACTGCCTGCACGTTGGCGGTCTGTCATTTGTGGCGTCGCTGGTCGAGCGCGGGCAGGTGACTATCGAGCGCTATGCGTTCGCGCACTATGTCGGCCTCGCCACGCTGGGCATCTACAGTCATTCGCAGCAATATCTCAATCTGGCCAAGGCGGGGGCGAAGGCGGTGAGCAACGCGACTTGGCCGGTGGCGCTGGAAGAGGCGCGGGCTGAGGATGGGCGCTTCACCCGTCTTGGTGCCGCCTGGCAGCCTGTTTATCTGGCGCTGGCTTTGGGTGGCGTGTTCATGGCGACGTTGGGGCGGGATGCGATTTCCTTGCTGACGCACGACAAGTTCACGCCGGCTTATGTTTTCGCGACGCTTTGGATCGTGCTGGTGCTGTTGGAGAATGCGGCCCGGCCGGCGGTCGCCATCGTCTATGCGCACCGGCTGGGTATCGCCAACCAGTGGACGGTCATCTTGGGCGGGCTGCTGGCGACGGCGCTCATGATTCCGTTGATCAAGTGGTTTGGCGCGCTGGGTGCGGTGTTTGGTGGTTTTGTCAGCGTGCTGGTCTACCGGACCACGGTCGTCGTCATTGCCCGTCGGGCGTCGTCATTTCCGTTCCAGGACGGAACGTTGTTTATGGGTATCGCCGTCGTCTTGACCACCTTGGTTGTTGCCGTTACGGCGGGCCATGATTTCTCCGCGCGTCTCGGCATCTTGATCGTTTCGAGCTTAGTTCTGATCGTTGCCTGCCGATCCGCTCGCCAATCGACGGTTCTCGCACTCAGGACGATGTTCGCGTGATGTCTTCAGTTATACAGCCTTGCGCCATCTGCGGCACGTCGTTGGCCGGTGCGCGCGAGTTGATTGCCGTTACTAAGCCGGACCGCTTCGAGCAGGCGGTCGGCGTGCCGGCGCAAGATTATCGTCGCGTCTGGGTCGAGTGCCCGGCCTGTGGCGCGGCCACCGATGTGCTGCCGCCGGAAAGCCAGCGGCTGTTGCCGCAGGTGGAGAGCGCCTATTACGCCATCGACTTCAAGAACAGCTCGATCGGCGAGAAGTTTGTGAAGATCATGGCGCTCGATCCGGCGCGCTCCGACAACGCCATGCGGGTCGAGCGTGTGCTGACCTTCTGCCGGGGTTGGTTTGCGCCAGGGCAAGGCGGGCCGTTGCGCGCGCTGGATGTCGGTGCCGGCACGGGTGTCTTTCCTGCGCGTTTCCTCGAGCGCAGCGGCGCCAACTGGACAATGACGGCAGTCGAGCCTGATCCGCTGGCCGCGGAGCACCTCAAGAGCCTGAAGCGCTTTGAGGTTATCGAAGATGTCTTCCCGATGCAGCGCGACATTGGTCGCTTCGATCTCGTCACCTTGAACAAAGTAGTGGAGCATTTCGACCGTCCGGTCGAGCTCCTGCAGGCCATCGTGCCGGTGCTCGCGCCGCAATCGGCGCTGGTCTACATCGAAGTGCCGGACAAGGAGACCACGGTCAGCCGCGCCACCGACGACAACATTCTCGGCGCGCTGCATCGCCATCTCTACGATCTCAAGAGTCTGCTGGCGCTGATCGAGGCGGCCGGACTCATCGGCCTGCAGGTAGAACGCATCGTCGATCCGAGCGGCAAGCTCAGCGTCTTCTGCTTTGCCACCACGCCGGCCGCGCTGCGCCAGCGCAACCAAGCGAGCACCTGATGGGCAGCATCATCGCCGAGATCGGCTCCGTCCACGACGGCTCCTTCGGCAACGCCATCAAGCTGGTCGAGGCCGCCGCCGCCTGCGGCGCCGACACGGTCAAGTTCCAGACCCATATCGCCGAAGCCGAAACGCTCGCCGATGCGCCGATGCCGGCTTATTTCACCGGCGAGCCGCGCATGGCTTATTTCCGGCGCACCACTTTTACGCCGGCGCAGTGGCGCGAGCTGCGCGCGGCCTGCGCGCGCGTGGGCGTCCGGTTCCTGTCCTCGCCCTTCAGCCTGGAGGCGGTCGATCTCCTGGAGGAAGTCGGTGTCGAGGCCTACAAGATCGCCTCCGGCGAAGTGAGCAATCTGCCGCTCCTGGAAAAGATCGCCACGACCGGCAAGCCGGTGCTGTTGTCCTCCGGCATGAGCAACTGGGCGGAGCTGGACGCCGCGGTCGCTGCGCTGCGCAAGGGCGGGCCGCTCACCATCCTGCAATGCGCGTCGGCCTATCCCTGTCCGCCGGAGGGCGTCGGTCTCAATGTGATCGGCGAAATGCGCACGCGCTATGCCATTCCGGTCGGTTTCTCCGATCACACGCACGGCTCAGCCGCGGCCTTCGCCGCCGCGGCGCTCGGCGCCCGGGTGATCGAGAAGCATTTCACCTTCTCGCGGCTGATGTACGGCAGCGATGCCGCCAACGGCATGGAGCCGGCCGATTTCCGCGCCTTCTGCCAGGGGCTGCGCGACATCTGGACCATGACGTCCCATCCGGTCGACAAGGACGACCTGTCCGCCTTCCGGGACATGAAGCGCATCTTCGAGAAAAGCGTCGTCTCGGCGCATTTCATGACCGAAGGTCATGTCTTGACCGAGGCCGATCTAGCCTTCAAAAAACCCGGCGACGGCATCCCCGCTGCCGGTTGGCGTGAACTTGTCGGCCGCAAACTGCGCCGGGCGCTTCCCGCCGACCACAAGCTTTCCCTCGACGATCTCGTCTGACACCTCCGAGTCCTTCCGTGAAGAAAATCTGCACCGTTATCGGCTCGCGCGCGAACTACAGCTCGATCAAATCGGCCATGCGCGCGATCCAGGCCCATCCGGATCTGGAGCTGCAGCTCGTCTGCGCGGCCTCGGCGCTACTGGACCGGTACGGCCAAGTGGTCAATCTGATCGAGCGCGACGGCTTTACTGTCGACGAGAAGCTGCACATCCTCGTCGAAGGTGAAACGCCGGCGACGATGGTGAAGTCAACCGGCATGGGGCTGATCGAATTGTCGTCGGCCTTCGAGCGGCTCAAGCCCGATGTCGTCATCACTGTCGGCGATCGTTTCGAGACCATGGCGACGACTTTGGCCGCCGCTTACATGAACATTCCCGTCGCGCACACCATGGGCGGCGAGGTGTCCGGCACGATCGATGAAAGCATCCGTCACGCCGTCACCAAGTTTGCACACATCCATTTTCCGGCGAGCCGTGACGCGGCCGAGCGCATCATCAAATTGGGCGAAGTGCCGGAGATGGTATTCCGGGTCGGTTGCCCGCGCATCGATCTCGTCGCAGAGATACTGGCGCGCGACGAGAACGGCATGGACAAGAGCATCTTTGAGCTCGGGGTCGGCCAGCCGATCGATCTGTCGAAGCCCTTCGTCATCGTCAGTCAGCATCCGGTGACCACCGAATACGGCGAAGGCGAGCGCCAGATCACGGCGACCTTGTCGGCCGTGCGCAAATGTGGCTTGGCGGCCATCGTGCTATGGCCGAATGCCGATGCCGGCTCCGAGGACATCGCTCGCGGTATCCGTAAATGGCGCGAACACGGCTCGGCCGAGAACATGCACTTTTTCAAGAATCTGCCGATCGACACCTACGTCCGCCTGATGCGACGTGCGGTCGCTCTCGTCGGCAACTCGTCGAGCGGCATTCGCGAGGGCGCCTTCATCGGTACGCCGGTGGTCAATATCGGCTCTCGGCAGACGGCGCGCGAGCGCGGCGCCAATATCATCGATGTCGAGCATGACGAGCAGCAGATCGCCGATGCGATCAAGCGTCAGCAGGCGCACGGCCGCTACCCGATGCAGGATATCTACGGCGACGGCACCGCCGGCGCGAAGATCGCCGATGTGCTGGCCGGGCTCGGTCCGGTGCAGGTTCAGAAGCTCATCACGTATTGATCGCGCCACGATGCGCCTCCTTGCCATTATTCCTGCGCGCGGCGGTTCCAAGGGCGTGCCGCGCAAGAATATCCGGCCGCTCAACGGCCGGCCGCTGATCGCCTATTCGATCGCAGCGGCGCAGGAAGCTGAGAGCGTGGACCGTATCATCGTTTCAACCGACGATGACGAGATCGCCGACATCAGCCGCGGCTTGGGTGCGGAGGTTCGTATGCGTCCGGCCGCGCTGGGGGCGGACGATACGCCAACGCGCGATGTCTTACAGCATGTCGTCACGGGATTGGCGGCCGAAGGCTATCGTTCCGACGCGGTGCTGACCTTGCAGCCGACCTCGCCGTTGCGCATGGCGCAGCATATCGACGAGGCCGCCGTGTTGTTCGCCGCCGATCCGCAAGCCGACAGTCTCGTCAGCTGCATTGATGTGCCGCACATCTTCCATCCGCGCTCGGTTATGCGGAAAGATGCCGCCGGCTATCTGGTGCCGTTCTTCGGCGACACGCAGCCGACGCGGCGGCAGGACAAGGAGCCGGTCTTTGCCCGCAACGGCGCGGCGATCTACATCACGCGCACGGACCGGCTGAAGGATTATGTCTTTGGCGGCAAGCTTATCGCTTACATGATGAACCCGGACGCGTCAGTCGACATCGACGTGTTGGACGATTTCGCGGTGGCCGAACGTTTGCTGCGAGCGCGTGCATGAGTGCCCGTCACACCTTCCTGGCGCGTGTACGCAACCGGTTGGCCGTCGAGCGCCTGGTGCGCGGCTGGCGGCGCGCCTTGGCGCCGTTGCGTGCCGAGGCCACACCGACGCCGACGAAGACGGTGCTGTTCTGCGATCTCATGACGATGATGGCCACGGCGAAGGTCGAGTCGTTGATGGCCGGCTTGCTGCGGCTGAAAGGCTATCGGGCCGTCGTACTGCTGGAGAAGCCGGATTGGCCGCTGGAGGCGGTCTTCCGCGCTGCCGCGCCGGAGACGCAGTTCATCTATCGGTCGGATGAGATAAGCTCGCAAGACCTCGCCGAAGCGCGCCAGGCGGCCGAGCGGATCATGGCGGAGCAGCCGAATTTGCAGGCGCTGGTCGCGCTCGAGATCGACGGCTATCGCATCGGCCGCAGCGTGCAGTCCTGGGTGTTGCGCCAGTTTCGTGTAGGCCGGCTCGATGATGCCGATTTGCGTCATCGCGCGGCCGCTTTGGAGACATTGACGCAATCTTTGGCGACGAAAGCTTTCGTGCAGCGCATGCTGAAGGAGAGGGCGCCCGACACAGCGGTGTTTGTCGAGCGCGGCTATACGCCCGCCGGCGAGGTTTTCGACGGCTGTATTCAGGCCGGCGTCGATGTCGTTCAGTGGTGCGGCGCGCCGCAGTCGGATTGCTTGATCTACAAGCGCTACAATGCGCAGAGCCGCGGCGATCATCCACTGTCGCTGTCGGACGAGACCTGGAATCGTCTGTTGGCGATGCCCTGGACCGCCGAGAGCGATGCCGCCGTGGCCGAGCAGATTGCCGCTAATTACGAATCCGGCGCCTGGTATAATCGTCAGCAGTTGCAGGAAGGCAAGAGCGTGATCAAGGCGGACGAGGTACGTCGTGCACTCGGTCTCGATCCGGCGAAGAAGACGGCGATCATCTTTTGCCACATCCTCTACGATGCGACGTTCTTCTACGGCGAAAGTTTGTTCGAGGACTACGAGCAGTGGATGGTGGAGACCGTCCGCGCGGCCATTGCCAATTCAAACCTAAACTGGGTGGTCAAGGTGCACCCGGTCAATGTCTGGCGCTCGAAGATGGATGGCAGCAAACTCGTCCAGCTCGAAGCCGAGACGTTGCGCAAGCATTTCGGCGACCTGCCGCCGCACGTGACCATCATGCCGGCCGACACCGGTATCAACACGTTCTCGCTGTTCGAGGTCGCTGATGTCGGCCTGACCGTGCGCGGCACCATCGGCATGGAACTGCCGTGTTTCGGCATTCCCGTGGTCACCGCCGGCACCGGGCGCTATTCCGGTCGCGGCTTTACCATCGATCCCAAAACGCGTGAGGAATACGTCGCGCTGCTCGGTCGGCTGCA
>JANLJK010000053.1 GCA_029255525.1 Pseudolabrys sp. | reverse complement strand
ACGAGGACTTTCTCAGTCATGGGTCGCTCCTACTGGATGTTCAACGCTTCCCGGCGGTGATCATCGTGGCGGTAGGCGGCCAACCTGAATGCGAAGCCGTGTCTCCTTTCATGCCCTCTCAATATCAAACGTCAAAGGCTCGAACTTCAATGCGCCATATCGGCAAGCATCTTCTTGAGCTGCTTGGTGGCGGGCGTGACAATGGCGACGAAGTAGGCTTCGCGCAGGCGCCGCTGCGCAGCACCGGTGGTGACGTAACCACGGGCACCGCAATGGAGCATCGCCGCGTGCGCAGCTGCGACCGAGGCTTCGCCGGCGACAAGCCGCGTCTCGATCACCGTGCGCCAATAGCCGGGGTCGGTTTCGAACGGCGTCGCGGAGAGCGCCGAAACCTTGCGCTCCATCGCGTCCAACTGCTCGGCGAAATGTTCGGGCTGCGCGTCGAGATATTTGTTGACGTGGCCGAGCGGACCTTTCACCTGCTGCATCAGGTTGATGCAATCGCGGATAAGGCCGAAGGCCATGCCGGCCTGCAGCAGCACAAAACCGGCGCGGATACGCTTGATATAGCTCTCGCAGGAATGCGCAAGCACCAAAGTGTCGGGGATGAAAACGTCACGCATCTGCACGGCGAAAGTGCGTGTACCATCGAGCGCGACAAATTTCGTATTATCGGCGAGCGTCAGGCCCTCCGAGGCGCAGGGCACGATCGCCATGACATTCTGCTTGGTCTCGCCTTCGACCTCAAACACCGCGCCGAAGTAATGGTCGTCGCCCAGGTTCGACACGAAAGGCAGCAAGCCACGTACGATATAGCCGCCTTCGACGCGCTTACCCTTCAGCCGCAGCCCCTCGATACCGAAGAACGACTTCATCGGGTTGGACAGCGCTGTACCACCGAGCGCCGCGCCAGTCGCGACGCGCGCGCCGAGCGTTTCCTTCAGGCCATCATTGTCGGAAGCGTAAATGTACCAACCGAGCGCGTCCTGGCACCAGATGCAAAATGAGGTGGATAGGCAGTATTCTCCGGCCGCGGCCATTGCGCGCACAGCAGTGTCGATATCGGGCGCGGTCTCGCTCGGTAGATGCGCGGCATAGCCGCCGGCACGGCCGTACGCACGCATGTACGCTTCCGGGTAGTGGCCGGCAGTGTCAATCTTCTGCACAAGCGGCGCGAGCTCGCGTGACGACAAGTCACGGATTGCGGCAACCATATCCGCGCCGGCGGCCGGCTTGTCCTTGCCCATCGTCATCGCCGTACTGTCGAGCATCGCGCACCCCTTCGTGTCAGACATGAAAAAGAAGCGGCGCGGGAATGGCCCCGCGCCGTTTGCCTTAGACCATCGTCACTTCGACGTTGACCGGACGGATGAAGGTGTTGGCGACCGGCGACCACTTCTTGGCGTGCGCGATCAGCGCCTCCAACTCCTCGCGCGGCTTGTCCGCCTCGAAGGTCACCTTGGCACGCACGTCGGTGAAGCCGACGGGCTTGTCCGTGAGGTCGCCGGTGCCCCAAACGCCGGTGATGTTCAGGTCGCCCTCGAGCTCGATCTCGAGTTTGAAAACGGTAATGCCGTTAGCAACGGCGTTGGCGTGAATACCGACCGCCAGGCACGAGCCGAGCGCGGCGAGCGAGGCTTCCGACGGGTTCGGCGCCGTGTCGTCGCCGAGCAGGCCCGGCGGCTCGTCGACGATATAGGCGGGCAGCGAACGAATGAAATTGAGATGGCGGAAGCGGCCCTCGGCGACCGTCTTGCACTTGAGTGTCTTGATGACCTTCGGATCAGCTTTGCCCTTGGCGATCAGCTCGTCGAGCCCCCCCTTGTCGATAGGCGCGAGACACCCGGTCAGGGCAGTCTTGGCGACGGCTTGGCTCATGGTTTCCTCATTTGGTTAGGATACAGACCGTTCTGTATTATGCATGAGCCATGCCAGCCCGGAAAAGCGAACCGAATCAACGAGGGTTGGAAGACGCGGCCCGGCTGGACGGTCGTTCGCTCAATAAATGATCAGGATCGGCAGCAGCCTGCCCGCTTTAGGCGCAACACAGACCGGTCGGTCTACTTTCCATTGCGCTCTGCTGCGACGCGCTTTAACTGGGTGCATGGATGCTGCCATCACCCACCCGCCTGTCGAGTCGCCGGCCGAAGCGGCCGAAGCACCGCTGGTCTCACCGCAAGACCGTCTGATCGAAGCGGCGACGAAGTTGTTCTGTCGGTATGGGGTGAACAGTGTTGGTGTTGACGCCATCGTTGACGCCGCCGGCACCGCCAAGACCACCTTGTACAAGTCGTTCGGCTCGAAGGACGGCCTGGTCGAGGCCGTGCTAGACCGCGAGGGCCGCGCCTGGCGCGCTTGGTTCCTGGCTGAGATCGACGACCAAGGGGGCCCGGCCCTCGACCGGCTCAACCGCATCACGCCGGCGCTCAAGCTGTGGTTCGCCCGCGAGGACTTCTACGGCTGTCCCTTCATTAATGCCGTCGGTGAGAGCGACAAGGCCGACGACCGCATGCGCACCTTGGCCATCGCGCACAAGAAGGTCGTGCTGAACCGGTTGGCCGAATTGTGCGGCGAAGCCGGCTTCAAGGACCCCGTCCAGGTCGCCCACGCCCTCGGCCTGATCATCGACGGCGCCATCGTCGCCGCCCTGGTGACGCGCGACGCCACGGTGGCCGATACCGCTGGCCGCGCCTGCGGCGCCATTCTCGCCCAACGCAACTGACATTTCCCGGTCACCGCCGCGTAGTGCTTGTCAAACAGGCACGCGCATGCAACGGGAAGCCATAAGCTGGGAGCGGTCATGAGCGCTGAGGTCTCCATCGGCGGTGGCAATAGCGGGCGGCTGACGCCCCATCCCTGGCGGGCGGCCGTGCTCGGCGAGGTGCATGCGCGCCCCTTCACGGCGATCGAAACGCCCCGCCGCATCCTGCACTTCGCCTTCGATACCGCCGGCGAGGCCGCCCGCGCCGATCGCGCAGCACTCGCGGCCTTTTGCGAGCAGCGCGGCCTCGATCCGTTGCGCGACGGCGCCAAGCACCACCGCCTCAAACTCGGCGGCGCGGTGCTACGCTGGGAGCAGCACTCCGAATTCACCACTTATACCTGGGAGTTGCCCTCCGATTCCGAGGCGCCGTTTCATCCGGCCGCCACGGCCCTGGCGGCACCGATGACGGCGCTGCCGCAGCCGGGACCCGTCATCGTCGCGCTCGATTTGCATCTTCTGCCCGACGCTGAGATGCAGGGGGCGACCGGCCAGTTGTTCGATCGCGCCAGCCTGGCGGTCGCCGAGAATGCCGAGGGCGACGCCCTGTTCGCTACCGACTTCCAGGCCGATGCCGCCGGCTTCGTCCGCATTCTGGTGCTCGACCGCGGGCTCGGCCTCGAACGCGCCGGCGCGCTGGTGCAGCGCATTGTCGAGCTGGAAACCTATCGCACCTTGGCGCTGCTTGGCCTGCCGGAAGCGCAGCGTCTGTCGCCGTCGATCGGCCGCATCGAAAAACGGCTCGTCGAAGTCACCGAGGAAATGCGCCGCTCGGAAAAACTCGTCGACAACCATCGTCTGCTCGACGAGTTGACCGCGCTCGCCGCTGAGCTGGAAGCCGGCGCGACGGCGAGCCTGTTCCGCTTCGGCGCCAGCCGTGCCTATAACGAAATCGTGCAACTGCGTTTGCAAACCATCGGCGAGCGCAAGGTGGAAGGCTTCCCCACTTGGTCGTCATTCCTGGCCCGGCGCATGGCACCGGCCATGCGCACCTGTATCACCACCGAGGAACGGCAAAGCACGCTGTCGCAAAAGCTCGCACGCGCCGCCAATTTGCTACGCACGCGCGTCGACGTTGAGCTCGAACAGCAAAACCGCGACCTGTTGCGCTCGATGAACGACCGCACGCGGCTGCAATTGCGCCTGCAGACCACGGTCGAAGGCCTCTCGGTCGCGGCCATCAGCTATTATGTCGTCGGCCTGTTCGGCTACCTGGTGAAGGGCGCGCATGACGAAGGCATGCCGGTGAATATCTCGCTCGCCACCGCGCTGTTCGTCCCCATCGCCGTATTGGCGATCTGGTTCGTGGTACGGCGCATTCGCCGCAAACACATCGCGAGCGAGGAATAGTTAGCCGTTTTCCTGAGTCGGCTGTGGCCCTCGGTCGTCATGCCCGGTCTTGTGCCGGGCATCCACGTCTTGAAGCGATAGCAATAAGAAAAACGTGGATGGCCGGGACATAAGAGTGTTTACGCCCGTCCTCGACGGGCTATGTCCGACCATCACGTGGAGAGGTTGTACCGCTCTACTCCGCCGCCACGCGCGCGGGCTCCGCGGCCAACGCCAGCACCTGATGGATCTGCGCCACCACCGCCGCGCCCTCGCCGATGGCTGCGCCGACGCGCTTGGTGGAATTGGCCCGCACGTCGCCGATGGCGAAGACGCCGGGCATGCTGGTCTCCAATGGCATCGGCGCGCGCGGCATGCCGGCGACCGAGAAGCCCCGGCCGGTGACGACGAAGCCCTTGGCGTCGACCTCGACGCAACTCTCCAGCCAGTCCGTGTTCGGATCGGCGCCGATGAACAGGAACAGATGGCGCAGCGGCAGCGCGCGTGTGGCCGCGCCGTTCCGCTCACGCAACGTCGCACTGATGAGCCCGCAAGCCGAACTGCCTTCAAGCGCGACCACTTCGGTGCCGATCTTCAATTCGACATTCGGCAGCGCGGCGATGCGATCGATCAGATAACGCGACATCGTCGCTTCCAAATCCCGACGCACGACAAGCGTAAGACGCTTCACCTTCGGTGCCAGATAGACGACACCCTGCCCCGCCGAATTGCCGCCGCCGATCAGCGCCACTTCCTCGCCTTCACACAATTTGGCTTCGATCGGCGAAGCCCAGTAGGACACGCCATTGCCGTCGAAGTCCGACAGGTTCGGGATATCGGGGCGGCGATAGCGCGCGCCGGAGGCGATCACGACCGTGCGGGCCTGGACGGTGCAGCCGCTGCTCATCTCCAGTTTGAATGTATCGCCCGCGCAGCGATCGGCGCCGCCGCAATCGAGCCGCACGACCTGGAGCGGAATGGCGACTTCGGCGCCGAACTTCTGCGCTTGCGTGAAAGCACGCCCGGCCAAAGCCTGGCCCGAAATGCCCGTCGGAAAGCCGAGATAGTTCTCGATGCGCGCGGAGGCGCCGGCTTGGCCGCCAAAAGCCCGCTGGTCGAGCACGATCACCGACAGGCCTTCCGACGCCGCGTAAACCGCCGCCGCCAGACCGGCGGGTCCAGCACCCACCACCGCGACATCGTAAACGAGGTTCGGATCGAGCACCGGCGTGATGCCAAGACAGGAGCCCGCTTCGGCGTCGGTCGGCTTCTTCAGCAGCGCGCCGTTGGGACAGATCATCAACGGCAGTTCGTGCGGCAGGATGCCGAAGCGCTCGATGGCGGCGCGTGCTTCCGCATCGCTATCGGCATCCATGACCGTATAGGGATAACCGTTGCGGGCAAGGAAACCTTGCAGGCGGATGCAATCGGACGAACCGCCGCGGTCGATGATCAGCGAACCAGCACCGCCGTCCTGGATGAGCGCGACGCGTCGCAGGATGAAGGCCCGCATCAGAATCTCGCCGACATCGGCCGAGCCGATCACTAGCGCGCGCACATGCGCGGCATCGAACGGCAACGCCGTGCAGCCTTCGGGCCCGGCGTGGCCGGCGGCCAATGTGCCTTGGCCGGCAAGGGCACTCACCTCGCCGCTGAACTGGCCGCTCGACAACGAGACGACGGACGACTCGCGGTGCAGGCCGTCGCGTCGGACGATCTCAAGCCCGCCGTCGAGCACCAGCCAGGCCGGCGCATTGCGCACGCCGACCTCATAGATGGTCTCGCCGGGCGCAAAGGTACGGGGCGGGCCGCTGGCGAAACGTTTGGCGGTTTCGATCTGGGTCGCGTCGAGGATCGGGAAAAGCTGATCGAACCGGGTGTCGGCAAGGCTCATGGCAAGAACTCCTGGCGGCTCATCTATTCAGGATCATTTTGCCGGCCGATGCAATGCACCGTCGTTTATTGTCTCCGGATCGTGAAATGCATGTGACGAAGCTTCGCACTCTGTGGTGTAATCACGGCCGCCAAGTGCATCGCCGAAGGGATTGCGATGCACGGCATCGCGGTCTTGCGTTTCGACTTCACCGGGCTCGGCACCAGCGAAGATGATCTGGCCGACCTAAAAAGCGGGATACGTCAGCTTCCGGGTAGAAAATCCCTAGCCGCGCTTCTTGTTCCCACCGCCGCGCAGCTTGGCCGGCTTTTCCTGCGGCTTCTTCTCAGTCGCCTTCTTTTCCGGCGCCTTGTCGCGCAGATCGGCCTCGATAAGGGCGCGCAGTTCCGACGTCACTTCCGGCTTCACACCGAACCAGAGCTGGAAGCCACGCACCGCCTGATGCAACAGCATGCCGAGGCCGTCGGCGGTGCGCAGGCCGCGATCGCGCGCGCTCGCCAGCATCTTGGTGACCAGCGGATCGTAGACCAGATCCGCTACCACCAACGACGCCGGGCAGCGCAGATTGATCTCGAGCGGCGGCTGGCCGACCATGCCAAGCGTGGTGGTGTTGACCAAGAGGCCGGCACCGCCGAGCAGGCCTGTGATCTCGTCCCATTTCGCCGGCTTCACACGTGCGCCGAACTGCTTCTGCAAGGCCTGCGCCCGCTCCACGGTGCGATTGATCACGTAAACGCGCTGCACCTCGCGCGCCAAGAGCGCGAAGATAACCGCGCGTGCGGCGCCGCCAGCTCCCAGCACAACCGCGTTCTCCAGACCGCGATCCCAGCCCGGCGTCGTGCTGTCGAGATTGGCGAGAAAGCCTTCGACGTCGGTGTTGGTCGAGCGCAGCGTACCGTCGTCATACCACAGCGTATTGGCGGCGCCGACCGCGCGGGCGCGCTCGTCGGGCGCGGTCAAAGCGAGCGCGGCTTCCTTGTGCGGCACCGTGACATTCGCGCCGACGTAGCCATGGTCACGCAGGTTCTTCACAAAGTCGGCGAACCTGTCCGGCGCCACCTCTTCACGCCGATATTCGGCATCGAGGCCATGCTGCTTGATCCAATAATTATGGATCAATGGCGAGCGGGAATGAGCCGCCGGCCAGCCAATAATACAGGCGGCCTTACGTCCGTCGCTCATGACTCGGCCACGACCGTGTTGCGCAAGGTTCCGATCTCCGGACATTCGATCTCAATCGTATCGCCGGGCTTGAGCCAGACCGGCGTCTCGCTCTTGTTCGGCTTCACCGGCGTGCCGGAAACGATGATGTCGCCCGGCTTGAGCGTCATGAAGGTTGATACATAGGCGATCAGCTCGGCGAACGTCTTGATCATGTTGCCGGTGTTGTCGTCCTGGGTCACTTCGCCGTTAATCCTGACCGTGAGATGCAACGGCTTGGTCAGATCGACTTCATCGGCCGTCACGATCCACGGACCGATGCTGCCGGTGGCATCCCAGTTCTTGCCCTGGGTGACGTTGAACTTGCCGTGGCGGATCCAGTCGCGGATCGTCCCTTCATCGCACAAGGTGACGCCGGCCACGTGATCGAGCGCCGCCTCGACCGGAATACGCCGGCCGGCACGGCCGATCACCAGCGCGATCTCGCCCTCGTAATCGAGCTGCTCGGACTCGAACGGCCGCACCAGCGGCTGCTGATGACCGACCAGCGAATTCGGCGCGCGATAGAACATGCTCGGATATTTCGGAATGTCCTGATCGCCATAATCAGCATTGCGGTTGGCGTAGTTGATGCCGATACACAGGATCTTCTCCGGCGCCAAAAGCGGCGGCAGCCACTCCACCTCGCCCAGCGGATAATCCGGCCGCACGCCATGGGCCGCCGCCCGCGCCTTGTCCAGCGCGCCATCGCGCAGCAGATCAAGCGCGGTCTCGTAATGCGGGCCGAGCCTGAGCTTCAGGTCGACGACGCCCTCGCCCACCACGACACCGAAGCTTTCGCGCCCGCGCACCCTGTAACTTGCCAATTTCATCAGAAGGTCCAGACTTTCGGCCCTCATGGGGCGGCTTGGAGTCGTCGGCGGTTCGGCGGTATGCTTAGCAGTCCGCAGAGCCCGCCATCTAGTCCGCGAGGCTTGGGGCCGTCAACGCCGAGGGATGGATGCCGCACATCATTGCCGAGTATTCCGCCAATCTTGAGGACAGCCTCGACGTGCAGGGACTTGTGGATGACCTGCATCGGGCGGCGATCGAGAGCCAGGTCGCGGAACTTCCCGGTATCCGCAGCCGCGCTGAGCGGCGCGAGCATTTCCGTGTCGCCGACGGCAACCCGGCCAACGGCTTCGTCCACATCGTCGCGCGGCTGCGGGTCGGCCGTTCCGAAGAGCAACGCACGAAGCTCGGCCAATTGCTGTTCGACGCCGCCGACAAACGCTTGGCGGAGACTTACGCCCGCCACCCGATCGGCCTCACGGTCGAGATCCACGAGATCAATCACCAAACCTTCCGCCGCAACACGTTGCGCGAGCGCGCGCAGAGCGCGGCGTGAGATGACACTATCCCCGCTTTAGAAACCGCATGCCCGGCATCGAACCGGGTACGACCAGTGAGGAAACATGCCTATCCGCCCGCCTAATCTTTCCCCGCCGTTCAATGTCGTGCGCGCCAGCCACGTCGAGTTCGGCGTGCGCGATCTCGCGAAGTCGCGTGCCTTCTATGTCGACTGCCTTGGCTACATCGTCTCGGACGCGCACAAGGACGCGCTCTACCTGCGCGCGGTCGAAGAGCGCAACCATCATTCGATCGTGCTGACGACCAGCGATGCGCCTTGCGTGCACGCCATCGGCTTCAAGCTCGCCAGCGAAGAGGACCTCGACCGCGCCGCCTTCTATTTCGCGCGCAAGGGCCTGCCGACTTCATTTCCGGAGGTGCCTTATCAGGGCCGCACCTTGCGCACGGTCGATGCCGTCGGCATGCCGATCGACTTCTATGCGCAGATGGACCAGAGCGAATGCCTGATCCGCAAATACGCCGAGTATCGCGGCGCGCGCATCCAGCGCATCGACCACATCAACTGCTTCACGCCGGATGTGCAGAAGTCGTACGACTTCTACACCGACATCGGCTTCCGGCTAACCGAATACACCGAGACGGACGACGAGAACGCCAAGCTCTGGGCGGTGTGGATGCACCGCAAGGGCAACGTGCATGACCTCGCCTTCACCAACGGCACCGGCCCGCGCCTGCACCACATCGGCGTGTGGACCGCCGGCGCGCTCGATATCCTGCACATCTGCGATGTAATGGCCTCGTCCGGTTTCCTCGCCAATATGGAGCGCGGCCCCGGCCGCCATGGCATATCCAACGCTTTCTTCCTCTATATCCGCGATCCCGACGGCCACCGCGTCGAGCTGTTCACCACCGATTATCTCACCGTCGATCCCGACCTGAAGCCGTTGCGCTGGTCGCTCACCGATCCGCAGCGCCAGACTT
>JANLJK010000052.1 GCA_029255525.1 Pseudolabrys sp. | reverse complement strand
CGCGATTCCCAGTGCGTCGTCGCGTTCGGTCTGTGCTTCGTTCAGAACGAACTTTGTTTTCCTGTCGACCTCGCCGGCGCGGGCAAAGGCCCGGCGCACATAATCGGTTCCAAAGGCGTCGTACCAGGGGCCGAGGCGATAGCCGCCGGGCGCGCGATGGCCGGGCCAGAATGGTTCGTTGACGATGTCCCAGGAGTGCAAACGTCCCGCATAGCGGCCGACAACTTCATCAATATACGAATCAAAATAGCGGCGTCGCTCGTCGACGCTCATCGTCTTGATCCAGGCGGGAACCCATTCATTCCAGATAAGACAGTGACCGCGCATTGGAACATGGTTCGATGCGCAGAAGCTGAGCAAGCGATCGGCGGAAGCGAATTGCTTTGTGCCCGGCTGTGGCGCAATCGTGCCTATCTTGAGAGCAACATCCGTCGTGATGATCTTCGATTGTTGCATATAAAGCGCGCGATAGCCGGCATCAATGAAGATGACCGGGCCTGCGGCGGCACCGAAGATGAAATTGTTTGCAGCGGCGATGCTGCCGAGACTGTTGTTTTGCGAGGCGTGAGCAAGCCGTGACTGACTTGCAACAGCAGCGCTGGCGATTGTTCCAAGAACATGGCGTCGCGTTAGATCACGCATTGTGTCGCTGCTCTCGTATATGTGAAGTACAATTTCTGTGAGCTTGTGTGCGCCGCCACTATTGCGGCGCAATATCGCAATTTGATGGCGATGGTAGCGATGCGCTGCTCACGCGGGGGGCGTCGCTGTTCGCAGCGACAGGGGGGAGTGTCTGTCCAATCGGTCTTCGGACCCACATGGAGACACCCCGCATGTTCGACGAGGTTAGACGTGACTTTCGTGTCAATGGCGTTGCCATCAATGTCCGCTCCATGCCGGAGGCGATCGCTCATGTCTGCGTCGCCGCGCAGGACGACAGCGGCGGCTGCGTCTTCACGCTCAATCTTGATCACTGCAACAAGTTACGCAGCGATCCGAAGTTTCGTGACGCTTACGCCCGCGCGCGCTTCGTCACGGCGGATGGGTTCCCGATTGTCCTGCTCGGACGCCTGAACGGCATCCCCGTTCAGCGCACGACCGGCGCGGACCTGCTGGAACCGGTTTGCGCGGAGGCGTCGCGCCTGGGGCTTCCGGTGTTTCTGATGGGGCCTAATCCCGGCGTCATCGGTCGCGCTACCGAGGAACTTCGCCGCCGCGTCGGTGCGCTCGATGTCGCGGGTAGTTATGCGCCCAGCGCTCAGTTCGATCCCGAATCGTCGGAGGCGGATGACGCCATTGAGCGCATCCGGCGTTCCGGGGCGCGCATCTGCTTTCTGGCGGTCGGTGCGCCGCGGCAGGAGATCTTCGCTGCCAGATGCCAGGAGCAGTTGCCGGGCGTCGCTCTCGTCTGCGTCGGTGCCGCGCTCGACTTCCTGGCGGGCACGCAAGTCCGTGCGCCGCAGGCGTTCCAGGCCATCGGCCTCGAATGGCTCTGGCGGCTGTCGAGCAATCCGGGCCGGCTCGCCTTGCGTTACGCGCGCTGCGTGGCGCTCGTGCCGAGACTAGTCGCGGCTGCCATTCCACAAGCGATTTCAGCGCGGCGGGGGCGCATGTCATGAACGCGGTTTCAGCAAAGACCGGTGCGACTTCGCCGGCGACGTACAATATCGCGCTGATGCATCCTTTCGACGTGCGTGGCGCCAAGATCGGCGGGCTCGAGACCTATATCCGCGACTTCATTACCTTCTGTCCGCCCGATACGCGTATCTTGTTCGTCGGGGTCGATGCGGTTGGCGACATGAAGTTGGGCGAGGTGGTTGAGGCCGAATTTCGCGGCCGGCGGTTCGATTTCCTGCCTGTCCTGCGCTATTCGGACGATCAGGCGCGCGAGGCCGCGCGCTCGATCACGCAGTCGATCACCGCGCAGTTCTTTATGGGCTTGGCGCGGCATATTACGTCAATCTCACGTGAAATGCGGGCGCGGCGTTGCTCGGTCGACCTGCGGCGCGTCGAGTTCGCCTGGCTGCCCTTCATGCTGCGGCTGCCTTACGTGCAGATGCTGCACGGCGAGGGCGTGCCGAATCTGCCGATGGACTCGCTCCTGCAGCGCTATCGCTTCGTGCACCAGCTCGGTGAGCGGCTCGCGGTGGCGACCAGCCGCAAGTTTCTTTGCGTCAATCCGATGATCACGGAGCGGCAGCGCGCCACCTATCCGAACTATGCCGGCAAGATCGACACGTTGTGGACCTGGGTGAACACCAACATCTTTCGGCCGCAGCCATTTCCACCGAGTATCGATCCGTTTCGTATCGTCTTCATCGGCCGGCTCGACGCATTCAAACAGCCGCGGCTGATGTTCAAGGTGATCGCGCGGTTGCGCGAGAAGCTCAATGGCGCGGTTGAGTTCCACTATGTCGGCACCAGCGATCCGACGCGCTATGCGGAGTTCGCGGCAATCGAGGACGTCACGGTCCGCCACGGCTTCCAGGACGCCAAGGGCGTCGCGGCGGTCGTGAGCCGGGCCCATGCCGGCATCCTCACCTCTGAGTTCGAAGGTATGCCGCGTTGCGTGCTGGAGACCTTGGCCATCGGCCGCCCTGTCGTCGCCGTGCATCTGCCGCAGCTGGAGGCGGTGATCGAGGACGGCGTCAGCGGCTATCTCGTGCCGCGCGAAATGCCGGAGGAAGACCTCATCGAAACGCTGGCGCGGCGTTTCATGGAGGTATGCGGCGCGATCGCGCAGGACGCGGTCGATCCGGTGTCGGTCGCCGCCAAGATCGCCACCTTCACGCCCGATCATCAGCTCGCGCGTGTCTATCGTTTGCATCAAGAGATCCAGCGCCGCGACCTGGCGGCGCCGGGCGAACGTCTGGTCCAATCATGGGGTGACACATGAAAGTCCTGCTGCTCACGAGCGAATTCCTGCCGGTCAATGGCGGCGTGGCAACCTATGCCCGCGAAATCGCGCTGTCGGCGGCGCGGCTCGGCGCATCGGTGACGGTGTGCGCGCCGGATTACGGCGTCGCCGCGCACGCGGAGGATCGGCGGTTGCCTTATGAGATCCGCCGTTTTTCGGGCGGCTTACATTCGCGTCGCGAACTGCCGGCCAAGGTCGCGCTGGTGCGGCGGCTGGTGGCAGAGCACGACTATGATGTCGTCCATGCGGCGGACTGGCCGTTCTTTATCCCGCTGGCTTTGTCGCGCAAGCGCGTGCGCGGACGGATGGTGGTGACGGTGCACGGTACGGAGATCAACGAGACGCAGACGCCGGAGAAACGGCTGGCGATCTGGCTCGCTGGTGTCTTCGGCCCGCGCACCGAGGTGACCGCCAACAGCGCCTATACGCATATGTTGTTCCGCGATCGCTTCAATGTGCCGGCCGAGCAGGTGCGCACGGTACATCTGGGCGTGTCGGATTTCTGGTTCGGGCCGCGCGCACGACGTGCCGACACACGTGTCGAATTGGGCTTGCGTCCCGGCGGCGCCACGATGGTGACCGTCGCGCGGTTGACGCGGCGCAAGGGCCATCTCACGACCGTCGCCGCGCTGGCAGCTTTGCCGCCGGCCATTCGCGGCAAGATCACCTGGCTGGTGATCGGACCGGAAGGAGAGGCGGATTATGTCGAGGAGTTGAAGGCGGCCGTGGCGGCGTCCGGCTGCGACATTCGCCTGATGGGTGCGTTGCCGTCGCAGCAGATTCGCGACATCTACGGTGCCTGCGACTTCTTCTGCCTCAGCGGCAACTGGGATCCATCGGGCCGTGTCGAAGGCTTTGGTCTGGTGTTCCTGGAGGCCGCCGCCGGAGGCCTTCCGAGTGTCGCTACTGATGTTGGCGGTGTCGCCGACGCGGTGCTGCACAACCAGACCGGCCTTCTGGTCGAGCCACACGTGGAATTGCTGAGCGCGGCGATCGCCGAGATGGTCAACGACCCGGTCAAGCGCATGTCGCTCGGCAAGCGGGCGGCCACACGCGCGCGCTCAATGAGCTGGGAACGGTGCGCTGCCGGCACGTATTATCTCGGCTTGCCGCGCGCGCAGTATGCGCAAGAGGAGAGCGATGCGGCCGCTGCCGCATCCGGCGAAAGCGGGCTCACAGGGCTCTTGCGTCAGCAATTGTCATGAAATCAGCCATCATTGCGGGGCTGCTGGCGCTCGGCTGCGGTGTGGCGCAGGCCGACAATTGCAGCCGCAGCCTCGACTATATCCTCGATGGCTCGGCTGGCGATCTGCCGCAGCCGGCGGCGTCCTATCGCAATTTGCTTAATGCCTGTCTTCAAGCGTTGACCTTGAGCAATGTGAAGGACGCCTATGTGCTCAAGGATGGCGGCATCGCCGTCATCCCGAAGAGTGAAGCAGTGGTCGCGACCGCGACCACTTTGGCGCAATTCTGCGAGAACTTCCCGCGCGGGACGTTGCGTTTCGTCAGCAAGCGGGAGATGCGCAACGGTGCCTCGACTGGGCTGATCGTCTCGCTGTCCTCCGGCGGCTTCACGTCATGCCGAGAGATTCACGGCGGGCGCTGAACCGCGGCGACGGGCATGAGCGGCCGTGCGCTTCTTGGTCGATGGCGGGAAGGCCGCCGTGGTGTGCTTGTCAACACATTGCATGAAGCTGGATAACGCTGGAGAGACCGAGCGTCCGGCCTGGGTGATCAGCACGATATCGCGCGTGATCACCGGCTTGACCAAGGGCACGGCCTTGATCGCGGTCTTGCGCGCCGCGACCCAGGCATAAGTCGGCAGCACAGCGATGCCGAGACCGGCTTCGACCATCGACAGCACCGTGGTCACATAAGAAGCCTCATAAGCAGGCTTCAATGGGATGCGCGCAGTCTCGAAGCCGACCTCAACCAAGAGGCGGATGCCGCTGTCGCGCGTCAACGTCACCAACGGCAGCGTGTCGAGGTCCTTCCAGGTGACGTGCGTTTGTTGCGCGAGCGGATGCGATGGCAGGCAGAACACCGCCAGGCTGTCGCTGGTCAGGGGGGTGGTGTCGACACCGGACTCGTTGGCGGGGAAGGTGCCGAAGCCGCAGTCGATGCGGCCGGAGCGGATGTAGCCGACGATGTCGTCGGCCAGCGCCTCCACCAAATTGACCTCGATCCCCGGATACTGCGCGCGGAAGTCCGCGATCGCGCCCGGCAGGATGCCGCCGGACAACAAAGGCGGGGCGGCGACCGTCACCTTGCCGCGCTTGCGCTCGGCGAGTGCATGGGCATTGCGCGCGGCACTTTCCAGGTCCTCGATGATCTTGGCGGCGGCGTCGCGGAATTCGCGGCCGGCCTCGGTCAATTCGACGCGCCTTGTGGTGCGGTCGAACAGCCGGACGGCAAGCTCGGCCTCCAGTTCGCGCACATGCTGCGACAGCGCCGGCTGCGCCACGTGCAACCGTTGCGCCGCGCGGGTGAAGCTGCCGAACTCGGCGACCGACAGGAACGCCTGGATCTGGCGGACGGTGATGTTCATGGCCTCCCATATATAAGAAAAACAGCTTAATGGATACGAATAATCGCAATTGTCATATAACGGAAACAAAGGCCTAATCCCGGTCCAAGGCCTGCATCCGGCCATTGGACGCGCGACGTTGAACATCACCTTTCGCGAGAACGCGGTTGTCGCTGATACGGGAGTCCGCTGGATCGGGCGCTCGGTTCGCCGCGTCGAGGATGCCAGGCTCGTCACCGGGCAGGGGCGTTTCGTTGGCGACTTGGCGCCGGCCGGCTGCCTGCATCTCGAATTCTTCCGTAGTCCTTATGCGCGCGGCTCCATCGCATCGCTCAATGTGAGCGCCGCCCGGGCGGTGGAGGGCGTGGTCGCGGTCTATACGGCCGCCGATCTCGGCGCCGTCGGCGCGGCGGCGGTCAATCCGCTCATCCCCGATATCAAGGTGCCGCCGTTCCGATTGCTGGCGGACGCAACGGTCGAGGCCGTCGGCCAGCCCGTCGTTGCGGTCGTCGCGACGAACGTGGCGGCCGCGCGCGACGCGGCCGCTTGTATCGATCTCGTGGTCGAGACGACAGCGCCGCGCAACGGCAGCCCTGACGATACTGCACTGGCCTACCGCTGGAGCGCGGGCAACTGCGACGCGGTTTTCGCCGCCGCCGCGCATGTGGTCGAAGTGCGCATCGCGCATCCCCGGCTGGCGCCGCTGGCGCTTGAGCCGCGTGCCACGTTAGCCGAATGGGATGAAGCTTCCGGTGGACTGACCGTGTGGATGTCGACGCAGACGCCGCACCGCGCGCGCGACGATCTCGCGGCTATCCTGTCGATGCCGGCGGCGCAGATCCGCGTCATCGCGCCCGATGTCGGCGGTGCCTTCGGCGGCAAGGCCTCGATCTATCCGGAAGATGCAATGGTGGCGTGGGCGGCGCGCGCGCTCGGCAAGCCGGTGAAGTGGTCCGGCGGCCGCAGCGAGGATTTCCTGGCGGCGACGCAGGGACGCGGCGGTCATACCGAAGGCGCGCTCGCGCTGTCCGCCGATGGTCGTCTGCTCGGGCTGCGAGCCAAGCTCGCATATCCGCTCGGGCACTGGATGCCCTACAGCGGCTCGGTGCCGGGCCGCAATGCCGGCCGCATTCTCCCGGGCCCGTATCGCGTCGAGAATATCGACATCGCGTTGGAGGCTCATCTCACCAGCACGGCCAGTGTCGGCATCTATCGTGGCGCAGGCAGGCCCGAAGCCTGCATGCTGATGGAGCGCCTGATGGATCGCGCCGCAGCGGTCCTCGACATCGATCCCATTGATCTGCGCCGGCGCAATGTCATTGCCGCCGACGCCTATCCTTACACCACGCCGACCGGCGAAGTGCTCGACTCCGGCGACTATCCGCTATTGCTGAAGAAGGCGGCCGCGCGGGCCGCGTACCGGGACCTGTGCCGCGCACGCACGCGAAGGCGCAAGCGGGGCGAGGTCGTCGGCATCGGTTGCTCTCTTTATATCGAGCCATGTGGCCAAGGCTGGGAAAGCGCGCGGATCGGTCTCACTCCGGATGGCATGATCGTCGCCGCCACCGGCAGCAGCGCGCAGGGGCAGGGGCGGGAGACTGCCTATGCGCAGATCGTCTGCGACACGCTCGGCATCGCCTTCGCGCGCGTGCGGATTGCTCATGGCGATACGCAGAGCACGCCGGCCGGCATCGGCGCCTTGGCGAGCCGCGGCACCGCTATTGGCGGCAGCGCATTATTGTTGGCCGCGCGCGCCTTCCGCGAGCGCGCCTTGGCGCTGGCGGGCGAGATGCTCGGCTGCCCGCAAGCAGATCTCGTCGCTGTGCCCACAGGCATTGCACGTGCAAATGACGGTCATAGCGTGTCGTGGGATGCGCTCGCTCGCCGGGCGCATGACAAGGGTATCGGCCTGTCAGACGGGCTCGCTTTGGTCGCGAACGAGAAATACCACGCCGTTGGCGAGGCCTGGAGCAGCGGCTGCTGCATCGCCGTGGTGTCCGCCGATGCCGATACCGGGGAACTGGCTATCGAGCGTCTGGTTTGGGTCGATGACGCCGGCGTCGTCGTCAATCCGTTGCTGGTCGAGGGCCAGTTGATCGGCGGCCTGGCGCAAGGGCTCGGTGAGGCCATGCGCGAGCGGATCGTCTACGATGAGGACGGCCAACTGGTCACGGCCTCGCTCATGGACTATGCCGTCATGCGGGCGCGCGATATGCCCGCCGTGGACATCGAAAAGATACACACGCCGTCGCCGGCCAATGCGCTCGGCGCCAAAGGTGTGGGTGAAGCCGGCTGCATCGGCGTGCCGGCCGCCATTGTGAATGCCGCCATCGATGCGGTGTCGCCGTACGGCGTCACGCATCTCGACATGCCCCTGACCAGCGAGACGATCTGGCGGGCGATCCATACGGGCCATGCAGAAGGAGCTGCCACGTCATGAAGTACACCAAGAAGGATGCGAAGGCCTATTCCCGCGCCACCATGAAGGGGATTTGGGCCGCGGCCCTGATGCCATTCAATGCCGATCTTTCGCTCAACGAAGAGGGCTTCCGTCGCAACCTCACGCATTGGGCCGACGATCTCGGCATCGACGGCGTTTTCGTCGCCGGTAAGCAGGGCGAGTTCTTCTCGATGTCGATCGACGAGCGCAAGCGCTGCTTCGACATCGCCGTCTCGGCGCTGGAAGGGCGAGCGCAGACCATCATGTCGTGTTCGGACCAGAACATGGACGTGGTGATCGATCTCGCGCGACATGCGCAGAAATGCGGCGCCGATTACATCGTTGTGCATGCGCCGGTCTTGCACTTCTTCAAGGAGCAGGATGAGACGCTCCTCAATTATTACAAGACCATCGCCTCGAAGGTCGACATCGGCATCGCGCTGTGGAGCCACCCGGACAGCGGCTATCTGATGTCGCCGGAGTTGTGCAACAAGCTGGCGGACATCGAGAACGTCGTCGCCATCAAATACAGCGTGCCGCGGCCGATGTATGCCAAGCTCACCGAGCTTGCCAGCGACCGCATTCTGGTCAGCACGGCCTCGGAAGAGGAATGGCTCGACAATATTCTCGAGCTCAAGTGGCAGCTCTATCTCTGCTCGACGCCGCCTTATCTGATGCAGACCAAATATGACCGCCGCATGCGTGATTACACCGATCTCGCCTTCCGCGGGGAGGCCGCCAAGGCCAAGGCGCTGCGCGACAGCCTGGAGCCGGTGCGCCATGCGCTGCGCAAGACCCGGCCGCCGGAGAAGCCGCATGCGCATCAGAAATACTGGCAGGAGCTTTTGGGCCAGGTCGGCGGTCCGGTGCGTGCGCCGCTGCTCGGCCTGACGGAAGCGGAAAAAGCGGCAACCCGTGAGGCCTTCGAAACCTGCGGTCTGCAGCTCACCCCGGCCGCAAAGCGTGCGGCCGGCTGAAACGCTGATCAGACAAGAACATCATTGGTAGGAGACAGTCATGAAACTCGGACGTCTGAAGGGCTTCAACTTCAACAAATGGATCGAAGAGAACCAGCATCTCTTGAAGCCGCCGGTCGGCAACCAGCAGATCTGGAAGGACGCCGATCTGATGGTGACGGTCGTCGGCGGGCCGAACAGGCGCACCGACTTCCATGACGATCCGGTGGAGGAGTTCTTCTACCAGATGAAGGGCGACATGGTGCTCAAGGTGGTCGACAACGGCCAGCATTACGATGTGCCGCTCCGCGAGGGCGACATCTTCCTGCTGCCGCCGCATGTGCGGCACTCGCCGCAGCGGCCGGTGCCGGGCTCGCTCGGTCTCGTGATCGAGCCGCACCGTCCCGAGGGTGAGCTCGACGGCTTCGAGTGGTACTGCTTCAAGTGCCAGGGCCTGGTGCACCGCGTCGAGGTCGATCTCACCGACATCGTCGCTGATTTACCGAAGGTCTACGCCGCGTTCTATGCCGACGAGAAGGCGCGCACCGGTCCGCATTGCGGCACGTTGCATCCGGGCAAGGAGCCGCCGGCTGGTTGGGTGACTCTACCGTAATCTCGTTCGTTATCTCGTGCGACGTGGCCCCGAGGG
>JANLJK010000051.1 GCA_029255525.1 Pseudolabrys sp. | reverse complement strand
GCGGTGAGGCACCATTACGACTATGGGTCGGCATGCGAGCAACTGCCACAATAAGTGCCGCGCATGCGGATCGGATAATGGGCAATGTGGCGCGCGACGTATGAGAGCAGCGCGCCCAACGGGTTGTCGGTGACCGGCTTGTGGAAGGCGCCGTGGCGCACGCGCGCACCGATGGTCAGCACCTTGCCGTCGCTTGACAGTCTGTCGAGACCTTCGACCTCATTGATATCGACGAGATGCGCGGGCTTGGCCAGCCGGAACGCCATGATCGGCACCAAGCTCTGCCCACCGGCCAGCACCCGACCGTCCTCGGGGGCGACCTCGGCCAATATCTTCAACGCTTCGTCGAGGGTCTTCGGCACATGGCGGGCGAAGGGCGCGGGTTTCATGGCTTATGCCTCGTCCAATCCGATATCGACCGCCGGGGAGCCCTGGATCATCTTGCTCGACGAGATGAAATCGACGCCGGTCTCGGCAATGGCGCGTACCGTGTCGAACTTCACGCCGCCGGAGGCTTCCAGCGGGATGCGGCCGTCGACCAGCTTCACCGCGGTGCGCATGTCATCGAGCGCCATATTGTCGAGCATGATGACGTCGGCCTTGGCCGCCAGCGCCTCCTTCACCTGCTCGACGCGATCGCATTCGACCTCGATCTTCACCAACGCGGGGGCGCCGGCGCGCGCGCGCTCCACGGCTTTGGCGATGCTGCCGCAGACGGCGATGTGGTTGTCCTTGATCATCACGCCTGAATCGAGGCCGAGCCGGTGATTGGCGCCGCCGCCACAGATCACGGCGTGCTTCTGCAGCGCGCGCAGGCCCGGCGTGGTCTTGCGCGTGTCGATCAGCTTGGCCTTGGTGCCCTTGAGCTCGTCCATCCAGCGCGCGGTCTCCGTGGCGATGCCGGACAGGTGCTGCGCGATGTTGAGCGCCGTGCGCTCGACCGTGAGCAGACTGCGCGCCTTGCCCTTGACCTTCAGCAACGTCGTCTTCGGCGCGACGCGGTCGCCGTCCTTGGCGGTGAGCGCCACCTCCAGAGACGGGTCGTAGCGGCGGAAACAGGCGGCGGCGATCTCAATGCCGGCGACCGCGATCGGTTGGCGCGCATTCATGTGAAAGGCACCGGTTGCGTCCGCATCGATCATGGTGAGTGAGGTGATGTCACCATGACCGATGTCCTCGGCAAACCAGAGATCGATCAAGCGGTTGACCAGATAGAGATCGAGCATGTGCGATCCTTTGCTCCCTTTAAAACCGGGCGGGTCATGCACCGTCATCGCAGTTTTGGCGACGGCCGGCATGTCCGGCACGGTTTTTGTATGTGTACAAACGATAGCGTCCGTGTTTGGATTGTCAAACGGGACGCAGCATCTTCGGTGCCGCATCGATAGGCAGCAATGCCAAATGTGTCATCGCAAGGAGCCGTATGAAGCGCTATCGGTGTCAACATCTTTGCCGGATGGGAGAACATCATGCGACTTGTTTGGAATAAGCGTTTGCGCGGTGCGTTATTGGGCATGGCGGTGCTGGGCGCGGGAGCCGCCATCGCGGCGCCGGCCTTGAAGGTCACGCTGGCGGGCGGTTCGGTCGGAGGCGCCTGGAGCACGATGGGTACGGCCATCGGCGAGACCATCCGACTGGAGGCGCCGGGGTCTTCCTTTACGTACGAGCCGGGCGTCGACGCGGCCAATGTGCAGCTCGTCTCCACCGGCAAGGTGCAACTCGGCATCACGCACGCGCAGATGGCGCTGCGCGGCATCAAGGGTGAGGCGCCGTTCAAGCAGAAGACCGCCGACATCAAGGCGATCGCGCTGCTCGATCCGACGGCGGCGGTGCAGATCGTCGTGCGTGCGGACTCGAAGATCGCGAGCCTCGAGCAGATCGCGAAAGACAAGATGCCGGTGCGTATCGCGCTCAACAAGCGCGGCACCATGATGGCGGTGGCGGGCGAAGAGGTGTTCAAGGCCGCCGGCATCACCATGGACGACATCGCCAAATGGGGCGGGCGCGTCGACTATATCGATTACAATACCGGTCTGGCGCAGCTCAAAGAGGGTAAGTCCGACCTGGTGCTGAACATGCTCGCCTTCCCGTCGGCGCAGGTGAAGAACATGGCGCGCGACGTCGAGATGAAGCTGATCGGTCTCGACAAGTCGGTGATCGACAAGATGAACGCCGATGTCGGCACCAAGGCGGTGACCATCCCGGGTGGCAGTTATCCCTTCGCCGACAAGGACGTGCAGACCGTCACCGGCATGGTGGTGCTGGTCGCTTCCGAAAAGATGTCGGAGGAAGAGGCCGCGACGATCGCGAAGGGCATGGTCGCGCATTACGGCTATCTGGAGAAAGCCTATCCTCCCTTCAGTCGCATGGGTGCGAAGGCGCTGCCGGATGTGGCGCCGCTGACGCTGCATCCCGGCGCCGCCAAGGCGTACAAGGAAGCGGGGCTGTTGAAGTAGCAGGCGGTCATTCCGGGACGCCCGCTATCGCGGGCGAGCCCGGAATCTAGAACACATGCACTGAGGTTATTTCTGGATTCCGGGTCAGGCGCTTCGCGCCGCCCGGAATGACGAAGAACGAGGGGCCATGCCGCGCAGCGTCACTCAACTCATCTCCCCGGGCATCGGACGTAAGCTCAGCGCCTTCGAAAACGGCTTGATCTACTGGCTGGCGGCGGTCACGGTGTCGTTATTCATCGCGGTCGCCTTCAACCTCTATATCGACGGTGCGCTGCTTCTCTATTGGTTCCTCGGCGTGGTGCTGGCGGTGTCGTTCCTCACCGTCAACGGCAACCCGACGCGGCCGGCGCGTGGCACCTGGTTTGGTTGGGTGGCGGCGGCGCTATCGATTCTGATCGTGATCTATTTCATCTATCGCCAGCCGTTCTATGAAAAGCGGCTGCCGATGATTGACGAGCTGTCCACGCTCGACGAAATCGCAGCCGTCGTGATGATCGTACTGGTGCTGGAAGCGACCCGACGAATCATCGGCGTCACGCTGGTCATCGTGGTGCTGGTGTTCCTGGCTTACGGCGTGTTTGGCCATCTGATCGAGGGGCCGTTCTCGCATCGGGCGCTGTCGTTGCAGGAGATACTCGATCAACTCGTCTTCACCTCCAATGGCGTGTTCGGTTCGGCGCTGAGCGTCGCCGCGTTCCTGGTCTTCGTCTTCGTCACCTTCGGCGCGCTTCTGGACCGCTGCGGCGGTGGCGATTTCTTCTTCGACCTCGCCAACGGCTTGGTCGGCCGCCAGACCGGCGGGCCGGCGAAGGTGGCGGTGGTGTCGTCGGGGCTGTACGGCTCGATCTCCGGTTCGCCCACGGCTGATGTCGTAACAACCGGCGCTTTCACCATTCCGCTGATGATCCGCACCGGCCTGTCGCCGGTCTATGCCGGCGCGATCGAGGCGACAGCCTCGACTGGCGGGGCGCTCTTGCCGCCGGTAATGGGGACCGCCGCGTTCCTGATGTCGGACTTCACCGGTATTCCCTACGGCACCATCGCGGTGGCGGCGGTGTTTCCGGCGCTGTTGTATTACTTTGCCATTTTCCTCGCGGTGCATTACCGCGCCAAGCGGGACGGGTTGAAGCCCCTTATCGGCGCCGATATGCCGAATATCGTTACGGTGCTCAAGCGTGATTGGTACTATTTCGTCCCGATCTTTCTCCTGGTCTGGTTCGTGCTCGCCTATGACCGGCCGGTATTCTCGGCCGCGCTCGCGCTCGCCGCACTCGTACCGATCACTTTGTGGCGTAAGCGGAGCATCGTCGAAACCATCAAGACCGTGTTCACGGCCTTCGAGGATTCGCTGCGCCGTATGACCGGTATCGGCGTGGCCTGTGCGGTGGCGGGTCTCGTGGTCGGCACGCTGGCGATGACCGACCTGACCGGCAAGATCTCCTCGGCCATGTTCGTGCTGGCCAAGGGCAGCCAAATATTGACCCTGTCGATTGCGACCATCGTCGTCATCGTGCTCGGCATGGGCATGCCGACGCCGGCGGTCTATGCGCTGTCCGCCGTGCTTGCCGGTCCGGCACTGCTCGCGCTCGACGTACCGATGCTGCCGGCGCATCTGTTCATCGTCTACTTTGCCTCGATGTCGGCGATCACGCCGCCGGTCGCGGTCGCCGCCTTTGCCGCCGGCTCGATCGCGCGCGCCAATCCGCTCGCCATCGGCCTGCTGTGCTGCCGTCTCGCCGTGGTCGCTTTTCTGATCCCCTTCGTCTTCATCTACCATCCCGGCATCTTGTTGATCGGCGATACCGCGAGCGTCGCTATCGCGCTCGTCAGCGCAACCTCGGCGGTCTTTGCGCTTGTCAGTGCGACCGAGGGCTATCTGATGGTGCCGCTCGATCCCATGCGCCGCCTGCTGTTCGGCGTAGCCGGTGTGCTGCTGATCACGACGCAGACCGTGCCGATATTGATCGGCTCGGTCATGCTGCTTGGTAGTGGTTTGTGGCTGTGGCTCGAGCGCCGGCGGCGCTCAGCAACGGCGTAACCTGATTAATTAGGCTATTTGTGCCGTTTCGCACTGCGTCATGACTCCGGCGCCGTTCCTGCTACGCTTCGACAAAATAGAAACGTCGGGGAGAACGAACAGGGAGGGCGGAATGTCGATCCTGTTTATTGCGCTGGCCTCATTGGCTGCGATTTGGATCTGCGTGTTGTTGGGAGCGCCGTTGCTCGGCTCCGACCACTGATCCGGTCGCATGGTCCGATCCGGGAAGGCTGGCCTGGCTCCCGCTTACGGCCCGGTACTTCTTTTTCCGCGACATGCTCGCCAAGCGGCGCATGAATGATTATGTCGTCCTGGACGCTTTCAGGACGTGGGTCTTTCATTGGTATGAGCAAAAGTGACACCGAGGTCGCCATTATCGGCGGCGGCGCGGCGGGGATTGCCGCGGGCAGGCGGCTCGTTGACGCCGGCATCGATTGTCTGGTGATCGAGGCGCGCGATCGTCTGGGCGGCCGTGGTTGGAGCGTCCCGGCGCCGACCGGCGAGATCATCGATCTCGGTTGTGGCTGGCTGCATTCGGCCGATCGCAATCCGTGGAGCGACATTGCCGCGCAGCAGGGCTGTACCATCGACAAGGCGCCGCCGCCCTGGACGAAGCCGTCGCTCGATATAGGCTTTCCGCTCGGTGACCAGCGCGCGTTTCATGAGGCGCTGGACGCTTTCTACGATCGCATGGAGACGGTGGCACAGCGGGAGCCGGATGCGCCGGCCGCCGCCGCGCTCGAGCCGGGCAATCGCTGGAACGGTCTCCTCAGTGCGGTCGGCACCTTCATCAGCGGCGGCGAACTGGTCCGCGTGTCGGCGCGCGACTTCGATAACTATGCCGACAACGGCGTCAATTGGCGGGTGGTGGAAGGTTACGGCGCGATGATGGCGACACATGCGGCTGGCGTGCCGGTCGTGCTGGGCTGTCCGGTGCAGCGTGTCGATCATTCCGGCACGCGGCTGCGTATCGAGACCTCGCGCGGCACGATTGCCGCTGCGCAGGTGATCGTCACGCTGCCGACCAATGTGCTGACGGCGATGGAGGATTTGTTCGCGCCGGGATTGCCGGACAAGACTGCGGCAGCCCATGACCTGCCCCTCGGTCATGACGACAAGCTGTTCATCGCGCTCGAGGGCGCCGCCGAGTTCGAGCGCGACAGCCGGCTGTTCGGTCGTACCGATGGGCCGACCGCGGCCTATCACCTGCGTCCGTTCGGGCGACCGATGATCGAGGCTTATTTCGGGGGCGCGCTTGCCGCCGAACTGGAGGCCGGCGGCGCCAACGCCTTCTATCGCTTCGCCGTCGATGAACTGACGGGCCTGCTCGGCGCGGATTTCGCCAAGCGGCTCAAGCCCATCCGCGTGCATGCCTGGGGCACGGACCCTTTTGCGCGTGGTGCTTACTCTTTCGCCCTGCCGGGCAAGACCGCGAGCCGGCAGGTGCTGGCCGCGCCGGTCGACGAACGATTGTTCTTCGCCGGCGAAGCCTGCTCGAAGCACGATTATTCGACGGCACACGGGGCCTATCGTACCGGTATCGCCGCCGCCGACGCCGTCATCGCGGCGCGCCGGCCAGCCTAGGCGGTGTCCCGTTAGGGCGCCGCGTCGCCTTACCGGTGCCCATTTCCTATTGAATATAATCGGCACGATGCCGATATTTTCTCGAACGCAAATGACCTAGGGCGGGGGAAATGCCGATTTCGAAAGCCACGATGGCCGGTCTCGTGCTGGCCGCGCTCGGTACGGCGCCCGCGTTGGCCGACGAGAACGCGCGGAAAGAAAACGCGCGATCCGATAAGGTTTCCTTCTATTTCGCCGCGCATGAAGACGACTGGCAGCTCTTCATGAACCCGTCCGCCTTCCAGGACGTGGTCGGCGCTGCCGCCAAGACGGTCTTCGTGCATGTAACCGCCGGCGATGCCGGGCTCGGCATCGGCCAGGGCGGGCGCAAGCATCCGTTATATTTGGCGCGCGAGAACGGCGCCGAGCAGGCCGTGCGCTTCATGGCGGACGCCGACGACAAGCCGGCCGAGAAGATCGCGTCGCATATGGTCTTCAACGGCCATTCGATCTATCGCGTCGTTTATCGCAACACCGTGAGTTACTTCCTGCGCGTGCCGGACGGGCATTGGTCGGGCGAAGGCTATTACGATACCGGCTTTCAGTCGCTGCAACGGCTCCGAAGCGGCGACAACGGCGTGCTGCGCGCCATCGACGGCACCACCACCTATCGCGGCTGGGACGACCTGACCAAGACGATGCGCGCGCTCATGGATTACGAACGCGGATCGGCGGCACAGGTACAGGTCAACGTCGCCGAGACCGACGTTAGCATCAATCCGCAGGATCATTCCGATCACCTGATGACGGCGCTGGCCGCGCTCGATGCGGTCAAGGATCTCGGTTGCGCGCGGCGCGTGTTCTACGTGGACTATGCGAGCTCGAAGCTGCCGGAGAACCTGAGCGTGCAGCAGCGCGATATGGAAAGCTCGGTCTTCGCGGTAACCCTGGCCGGCGTGCTGGCCTTGGACCACGGAACGTCCTGGCAGCACTACCAGAAGTCTTTCGTGGGTCGAAACTACTTCCGCGTTCAGGACGGTATTGGTCGCTGCAACGGGGCGATCACGGAAATGGCCGCCGCGCCACGGCGGTAATAAGCGCAATCAATACGCTGAGGCGAGGCTGCTCGCTCGCGTGGCGCGCTTGACGTAAGTCAAGAGTGCGCTTGCGCTCGCCGATAGAATTAATTTTGAACCAAATCCGTACTGGAAGGTTTCCGTCCGACCAATCTCGCGCGCCCGGGGCTTGGGTTCCATGCGCTACGTCGAAGTGCCGCTCGACCTGCAAGCCCGCCGCGTCGCTTCGATCGACGCCTTGCGCGGCTTCAACTTCATTTGGATCCTGGGCGGAGAAGGCTTGGTGCTGGCGCTGGCCGAGATGTGCCGCGACAAGGGCGCGGCGCTCGGCAGCGTCGGCACTCTCCTGCAAACACAAATCGCGCACGCGCCGTGGGAAGGGTTTACCTTTTACGATTTCGTCTTCCCGTTATTCATCTTCATCACCGGCGTCGCCATCACTTTGTCGCTGCCGCGCCTGGTCGAGCGCGAGGGCCGCGCCGCCGCGCATGTCCGCATCGTCAGGCGCGCGCTGGTGCTCTACGGCTTGGGGCTCATCTATTATGGTGGCATTGGCGAGCATTGGAGCGATGTGCGCTATGTCGGAGTGCTGCAACGCATTGCGGTCTGCTATCTGGCCGCCTCGTTTCTGTTCCTCAACCTGAATTGGCGCGGACTCGCCGTGGCGCTGATGGCGCTGCTCGGCGGTTATTGGGGGCTGATGACCTTCGTGCCGGTGCCCGGCGTCGGCGTCGGCTCGTTTGCGTCCGGCGCCAATCTCGCCGATTGGGTCGACGCGCATTATCTGCCCGGCCGGCTCTTGGATAAGACACGCGATCCGGAAGGGCTGTTGAGCACCTTGCCGGCCATCGGCACCTGCCTGATCGGCGTGTTCGCGGGCCTGCTGCTGAAGGACGGGCGGCTGACGCCGGCGCAAAAATCGTTGGCGCTGATCGCTGCCGGTCTCGTCATGCTTGCCGCCGGCTATCTGTGGTCGTTGCAATTCCCGATCATCAAGGCGTTGTGGACGTCGTCTTTCGTGCTTGTCGCCGGCGGCTACAGCGCAATCCTGCTCGGTATCTTTTACCAGGTCGTCGATGCCTGGGATTACAAAGCCTGGGCGGTGCCGTTTACCTGGATCGGGGCCAATGCGATCCTGCTCTATTTCCTCAACGGCATCGTCGGTTTTGAACCGATCGCGCGCCGTTTTGTCGGCGGCGATATCGGCCTTTGGTTCGACGCTATCGTGACGCCCGGCACAGGGCGCCTGGTGTCGCATCTGCTCGGGCTCTTCTTTGTGCTGGCGCTGGCCGGCTATCTCTACCGGCGCAAGATTTTCCTACGGGTATGAATGAACGCGAATGGTGACGTAAGCGTTGGAGGTGTTTCATGCGCTTTGCTGTCCTCGACGAGTTGAAAGAAGCCGTGGAAGCCATCGATTTTTCAAGTATTGAAGAGATCAAGTACACGGCGGTGCAGCGCGTCGGTACGCGCAAGGCCGTTCAGCGTCGCGAATTCGCGACGCTGATGCGCTCGATCAAATCCATGGTGCGGGAAAAAGCCTGAACCGCGTCCGCTCGTTCGTCAGCTGCCGACCTTCAGTTCCGACACCAGCCCGCGCAGGGCTGCGATGACCGACGGCGCGACGCTTTTGCCGGTACGCGGGTTCGCGGACGGCACGCTCTCGATCGTCATCGTAAGGCGCATCGTGTCGGCGTCGACAGTGATGGTGTGCGTATTGCGGGTGACGGTGGGATCGGCCCAGATTTCGAGTTGCGTGCGGTCAGGCCCGATGCCGGCGAGACTCAGGGCGGCGGCTACGTTGACATTCGCGGGGAAGCCGCGCGCGCCTTCGCGGGCGCTGCCGTCGAATATCTTGCGCGGCTCCTTGAGGCCGGCGAGAGAGATGCTGCGCTCGATCAGATAAGGCGCGCCTTCGAGGCCGCCCGGCGGCTTGCGCGTCACCATCTTCACCGAATGGACGGTGCCTTCGGCAGCGGCACGCACGGCATCAAGCCCGAGCAGCGCGCCGGTCGGCACCAGGATGCGCGCACCTTTTTCCTTGGCGCGGGTGATAAGGTCGGCGTTGTTCAATAGTTGCGCGACCGACAGCGGCATGAACAGCCGCCCTTTGTCGATGGTTGCGATGGCGACCTCGCGAAAAAGGGTAGGCGGCAGGCATTCGACCACGATGTCGCAGTCGTCGGCGAGTGCCGCGGTCGACCGCAGCGCGACGAGATCGCCCAACTGCGGCAGCGCGCGCCGCGCCTTATCGGCGTCGCGCACGGCGACGGCGGTGAGCACCAGGCCCGGCACATCGCCGTCGATCAGCCGCCGCGCCACATCCAGGCCTACGGCACCGAGACCGGCGATACCGACACGCAAAGCAGGTTTGTCCGTCATCAAAGTGCTTCCGT
>JANLJK010000050.1 GCA_029255525.1 Pseudolabrys sp. | reverse complement strand
GTTTTGGTTTGTCGTCGGCAAAAGTTGAATGCGGACATCAGCTTAGAATACTTCCAAACTCGTTGCACGCGGTCGCAACTTCGGCCAATGTTTGCCCACGCTCGAAGGAGAGCCTCTTCAATGGATCCCTCGGCGCCTGGGGAACGCGGCAGTGCGACATGAACGACGTGATTGACAAGGAAACGACCGGCAATACCGAGGCAGCGCTGAAGCTCGACGGGTTTCTGCCCTACACGCTCAACGTCTGCTCCAACCAGGTGTCGCAGGCGCTGTCACGCATCTATGCCGATCGCTACAAGATCGGCGTGCCGGAATGGCGCGTGCTAGTGACATTGGGCGAATTCGGCATGATGACCGCCAAGGCGATCGGCCATCACAGCTGCATGCACAAGACCAAAGTATCGCGGGCGGTCGCCCTGCTCGAGCGCCGCAAGCTGGTGGCGCGGCGCGCCAACCGCGCCGACTTACGCGAAGCCTTCCTGTCGCTGACGCCGGCCGGCCGCGACGTCTACGACGAGTTGGCCCCAATGGCGCTCGACTTCGCCGAGCAGCTTCTGTCGGTCGTCGATCCGGCCGACCGCGCCGCGCTCGACCGCGCACTCAAGAAGCTCATCGACCGCTCGTCGCAGATCAACGACGATATCGCCAATCCGCGCGGGCCCCGATAGATTGACGGCGCAAGTCCCGTCACCTGGAGTCCCGTCGTGAAGCTTTATTCGTATTTCCGCTCGTCGGCTGCCTATCGCGTCCGTATCGCGCTCAATCTCAAGGGCCTGCCCTACGAGATGACGTCAATCCACCTCACCAAGGACGGCGGCCACCACCACAAGCCGGAATATCACGCAGTCAACCCGCACGAGCGCGTGCCGTCGCTGGCGCTGTCGACCGGCGAAGTGCTCACCCAGTCCATGGCGATCATCGAATATCTCGACGAGATCCAGCCGGATCCGGCCCTCTTGCCCGCCGACGCGCTGGCGCGCGCCAAGGTCCGCGCGATCGCGCAGATCGTCGCCTGCGACATCCATCCGCTGAACAATCTTGTTGCGCTGCAATACCTCAAGCGCGTGCTCAAGCACGAGCAGCCGGAGATCGATGCCTGGTATCATCACTGGGTGATCGAGGGCTTCAAGGCCATCGAAGCGATGATCACCCCCAGCCCTTATGCCTGCGGCGCCCATGTCACGCTCGCCGACATCTGCCTGATCCCGCAGGTATTCAACGCCCGCCGGCTCAAAGTGCCGCTCGACGCCTTCCCGAAGATCGTTTCGGTGGAAGCGGCCTGTCTCCAACTGCCGGCTTTCGACAAGGCGCGTCCGGAAAATCAGCCCGACGCGGAGTGACGCACGGCGCGCGGTCTGATAGACCGCGCGTTGTACGCCCTCATTCGCACAGCCGGATCTTGCTCACCATCAACAACAACCTCGTCCGCGTCGTCCTTTGGATGATCGGAACCCTGCTCTCATTCTCGATGATGGCCGTGTCGGTGCGCGAGCTGTCGTTGCGTGGCATGAGCATTTTCGAAATCCTGGCAATTCGTAGCGGCGCGGCACTGCTGATCCTGCTGGTGCTGTTGGCGGCACGGCCGGACTTGCGGCGTTACGCGCGCCCGCGTCGTATGGGCCTGAACCTGCTGCGCAACGGCGTGCACTACGTGTCGCAGTTCGCCTGGGCCGTCGCGCTGACGCGGCTGCCGCTCGCCATGGTGTTCGCGCTCGAATTCACGATGCCCGCCTGGACGGTGCTGCTTGCACCGCTGCTGCTGCACGAGAAGATGACCCCGAGCCGGATCGGCGTCGTCGTGCTCGGCCTCATCGGCGTACTGGTGATTCTGCGGCCCGGCGCCGCCGCGTTCAATCCGGCAGCCTTCCTCGTTCTCGGCGCGGCCTTCGGCTATTCCATCGTCATGATCACCACCAAGAAGCTGACGATGACCGAGACGACCTTCGGTATCGTGTTCTGGATGGCGGTCATTCAGTTTCCGCTGTCGCTGATCGGCAGCGACATGTCGGCACTGCTTAATATGGGTGCGCGCCACATTTTGCCCGCATTGGGCCTCGGCATCGGCGGCATCGCCTCGCATTATTGCCTGAGCAATGCGTTCCGCGCCGGCGACGCCACTTTGGTGGTGCCGCTCGATTTCATGCGCATTCCGCTGATCGCCGTGGTCGGCTGGGCCTTTTACGGCGAACACCTCGACATCTTCATCCTGCTCGGGGCGCTCATCATCGTCGCGGGTGTGATCTGGAACCTGCGCGCGGAAAACGCGCGGATAACCCCGGACCTCGCGCCGCCATAATTTACTCGTTAGAGTGCCCGCCCATGAGGGGATATTTTACGTCCGCGGCCGCCGCCGGCCTTGCACTCGCCTTCACGGCGGGCGCGCTCGCGCAATCGCAGAACCCGGCCTGTCAGCGGCTGGAAGCGCAGTTGACCGCGCTCGACCGCGGCAACAGCGATCCCGGCCGCGCCGAGCAGATCCGCAAGGCCGAGGACGCGGTCAATCGCCAGCAGTTTGAGGTCGACCGCATGGTGGCGCAGAGCCGCCGCATGGGCTGCGAGAACACCGGTTTCTTCTCGATCTTCAACAGCCCGCCGCCAGAATGCGGCAGTCTGACCCGCCAGATCGGCCAGCAGCGCACCATATTGGAACGCATGCAGGTGCAGCTGGAGCAGTTGTCCGGCGGTACCGCCCAGCGCGCGGCGCAGCGCCAGTCGCTGCTGATGGCACTCGGCGACAATAATTGCGGCCCGCAATACCGCGCCGCCGTAACGGCGGCCCGTCAGGGCGGCTTCTTCGACCAACTTTTCGGCAACAATAATGATGGTGGCGGCAGCGGCCCTGGTGGCCCGATCATGTCGACGCCCGGCGGTCCGATGGGCGGCACCTATCGCACCATCTGCGTGCGCAGCTGCGACGGCTTCTACTATCCGGTGTCGTACTCGACCACACCTGATCGCTTCCGCGACGACGAGCAGACCTGTCAGCGCACCTGCCCCGCGTCCGAAGTGTCACTCTACACCTATCACAACCCCGGCGAGGACGTGGCACAGGCGGTGTCGCTCGCCGGCCAGCCTTACAGCCAATTGCCGAATGCCTTCGCCTACCGGAAGGCCATGAACCCGGCCTGCAGCTGCCGCCGCCCTGGCGAAAGCTGGAACGACGCGCTCAAGGCCTCCGGCCCCGACACCTCGGTCGCGCCGGGCGACGTGGTCGTCACCGAACAGAACGCCAAGCGCCTGTCGCAGCCGCGCATCGGCCCCGACGGCAAACCGATCAAGCCAGATCCGAAGGCGAAAACTGGTGCCGGTGCCCAGGCGCAAGCCCCGGAAACGCCGGCCGAGACCGATCCGGCCAAGCGCACCGTGCGCAGCGTCGGCCCGACCTTTATCCCGGCACGTTAAGCCAGATCAGAAATCGAAGGCTTCGCTCTTCGCCGGCTTAGCCGTTATCAGCGAGACGTCCGGCGCCGGCAAAGGCGTGCCAGGATCGCGAAAGCGGTTGGTGATCGGATAGCGCCGGTCGCGGCCGAAGTTCTTGAGCGTCACCTTCACGCCGGGCGCCGCTTGGCGGCGCTTGTATTCGGCGATGTGCAGCAGCCGCTCGATGCGTGCGACGGTCGCCTGTTCGAAGCCCGCGGCGACGATCGCCGAGATCGGCTCCTCGCGCTCCACCAGCCGCTCGAGGATCGGATCGAGCACGGCGTAAGGCGGCAGCGAATCCTCGTCCTTCTGGTTCTCGCGCAATTCCGCCGTCGGCGGCCGCGTGATGATATTTTCCGGAATGACACGACCATCGGGGCCGAGCGCATCATCCGGCTTCCACGCATTGCGCAGGCGGCTCAGGCGGAAGACCTGCGTCTTGTACAGATCCTTCACCGGATTGAAGCCGCCATTCATGTCGCCATAGAGCGTGGCATAGCCGACCGACATTTCCGACTTGTTGCCGGTGGTCACCACCATGAGATTGAACTTGTTGGAGATCGCCATCAGGATCGTGCCACGCGCGCGCGCCTGCAGGTTCTCCTCGGTGACGTCGCGCTTGAGGCCGGTAAAGGCCGGCGCCAGCGCCGCTTCGAAGCCCTCCACCGCTTGCGCGATCGGCAGGATGTCGTAGCGCACGCCGAGCGCCTTGGCGCAGGCGGCGGCATCGTCGAGCGATTCCTGCGACGTGAACTTGTACGGCATCATCACGCAGCGCACGCGCTCCGGCCCCAGCGCATCGACCGCCATGACCGCGACCAAAGCGGAATCGACGCCACCGGAAAGACCCAGCACGACGCCGGGAAAACCGTTCTTGTTGACATAGTCGCGCAGGCCGAGCACGCAGGCCGCATAATCGGCGCGGTCGTCCTCGAGCGCACCGATCCTCGGGCCGTTGGCGCAATGCCAAGTGTCGTCGGCGCGCGACCATTGCGTCGTCACCACCGTCTCGGAAAAGCCGGCGAGCTGGAAGGCGAGCGTCTTGTCGGCATGCAGTCCGAACGACGCGCCGTCAAAAACGAGTTCGTCCTGGCCGCCGATCTGGTTGACGTAGACCATCGGCAGATTGGATTCGACGACCCGCGCCACGGCGACGTTGAGCCGCAGTTCGTCCTTGGCGCGCGCGTAAGGCGAGCCGTTCGGCACGATCAGCAATTCGGCGCCGGTTTCCGCGAGGCATTCGACGACGTCTTCGTAAGCGCTCGACTCTTCGCGCCAGATGTCTTCGCAGATCGGCACGCCAAGCCGCACACCACGGAAGTTGATCGGCCCCGGCATCGGCCCGGATTCGAAGACGCGCTTCTCGTCGAACACGCCGTAGTTCGGCAGGTTGACCTTGTAGCGCACTGCGGCGATCGCGCCGCCGTCCAGCAGCGCCGCCGCGTTGTACAGCTTGCCGTCGTCAACCCAGGGCGCGCCGACCAGGAGCGCCGGTCCGGGCGATGCCGTCTCGCGCGCCAGCGTCTCGATCGCGGCGCGGCAGGCGGCCTGGAAGGCCGGCTTGAGAACGAGATCCTCCGGCGGATAGCCGGCGATGAACAGCTCGGGAAAGACCACCAGATCGGCGCCTTGGGCAGCCGCTTGCGCGCGCGCGCGCCGTACCTTCTCGGCGTTGCCGGCGATGTCGCCGACCGTCGGGTTGAGTTGCGCGACGGCGATCGCGAGCGTGTCTGCGGGGCGAGCGTTCATGACGATTGATTTACCGCCTGCCCTACTCCCCGGCAATTAGGCCGCCGGTATGGCTGACCGGCGGCCGTGCCTTTGACGTCAGAGCCCGGCCGCGGCCGGCATCGGCTGCCCGCGGGCGGACCGCTCCTTCTTGAGCAGTTCGGCCACCAGGAAGGCGAGATCGATCGCCTGCTCGGCATTGAGCCGCGGATCGCAGACCGTGTGATAGCGGTCGTTGAGCTCGGCGTCGGTGATGGCACGGGCGCCACCGGTGCACTCAGTGACGTTCTGCCCGGTCATCTCCAGATGCACGCCGCCGGCATAGGTGCCTTCGGCCCGGTGCACCTCGAAGAAGCTGCGGACTTCCTTGAGGATCAGATCGAACGGCCGCGTCTTGTAGCCCGACGCCGAGGAAATCGTATTGCCGTGCATCGGGTCGCAGGACCAGATCACCGAGCGGCCTTCGCGCTTCACAGCGCGGAGCAGCGCGGGGAGATGATCGCCGACCTTCTCGGCACCGAAGCGGCCGATCAAGGTAAGACGTCCCGGTTCGTTGTCCGGATTGAGGATATCGATCAGCCGCAGCAGATCGTCGGGCTTGCTCGACGGCCCGCATTTCAGACCGAGCGGATTCTTGATGCCGCGCGCATATTCGATGTGCGCGTGATCGGCCTGACGCGTGCGATCGCCGATCCACAGCATGTGGCCGGAGGTCGCGTACCAGTCGCCGGTCGTGGAATCGACGCGTGTGAAGGCTTGCTCGAAGCCGAGCAGCAGCGCCTCATGGCTCGTGTAGAAATCCGTCGTGCGCAGCTCCGGATGGCTCTCGAGATCGAGGCCGCAAGCCTGCATGAATTCGAGCGCCTCAGAGATTCTGTGCGACAATTCGACATAACGCCGCGACTGAGGACTGTCCTTGACGAAGCCGAGCATCCACTGATGCACGCTGGCGAGGTTGGCGTAGCCGCCCTGCGCGAAAGCACGCAAGAGGTTCAGCGTCGCCGCCGACTGGCGATAGGCATCCATCTGCCGGCGCGGATCCGGCGTGCGCGCTTCAACCGTGAAGGCGTTGTCGTTGATGATATCACCGCGATAGCTCGGCAGTTCGACGCCATCGCGCTTCTCGGTCGGCGACGAACGCGGCTTGGCGAACTGGCCGGCGATGCGACCGACCTTCACCACCGGCAAAGCGGCGGCATAGGTCAGCACGACCGACATCTGCAGGAACATGCGGAAGAAGTCGCGGATGTTGTTGGCGCCGTGCTCGGCGAAGCTCTCGGCGCAGTCGCCGCCCTGCAGCAGGAAAGCCTGGCCGTTTGCGACTCGGGCCAGTTGCTTTTTCAGGTTGCGCGCCTCACCCGCAAAAACCAGCGGCGGGAAGGTCGCAAGCTGCTTTTCCACGTCGTCGAGCGCCTGCCGGTCCGGGTAGTCCGGAACCTGCAGGATCGGTTTCTTGCGCCAGCTATCGGGCGTCCAACGCTCAGCCATCACGAAATACTCCAGCGATTGGGCCGGCTTATACACGAAAGGCCCCCGCCGGGGCCAGTCATTCGAGGCCCGGGGGCCTAGGCCCCTACTCGGCCGCCTGGCGGCCGTAGCTGTGGGATTTCTCGCGCATGGTGACCAGTTCCTCGGCCACCGTCGGGTGCACCGCCATGGTGGCGTCGAAATCGGCCTTGGTCGCCCCCATCTTCACCGCCACGCCGACGATCTGGATCATTTCGCCGGCCTCAGGTCCCACGATATGGCAGCCGACGACGCGGTCGGTTGAGCCGTCGACCAGGAGCTTCATGAAGCAGCGGGTGTCGCGGCCGGCCACCACCATCTTCATGGAGCGGAACGACGTCTTATAGACGTCGACGATCTTGTACTGGTCGCGCGCCTGCGCCTCCGTCAGGCCAATGACGCCAAGCTCGGGCTCGGAAAACACCGCGGTCGGCACATCGCTGTGGTCGACGCGGGTCGGCTTGCCGCCATAGACCGTATCGGCGAAGGCATGGCCCTCGCGGATCGCCACCGGCGTGAGATTGACACGGTTGGTGACGTCGCCGACCGCATAGATGTTCGGCACCGTGGTGCGGGAATATGCGTCGACCTCGATGCCGCCGTGCTCATGGCACTTCAGGCCGACGTTCTCACAGCCGAGGCCCATGGTGTTCGGCCGGCGTCCGATCGCGAACATCACCTTGTCGGCGCCGACCGCGCTGCCGTCCGACAGCCGGGTCACATAGTCGTTGCCCGACTTCTCGACCGCGGTAACGGTTTGCCCGCAGGTGACAGTGATGCCGCGCTTGCGCATCTCATTGCGCAGATGCTCGCGCACGTCGTCATCGAAGCCGCGCAGAATGTTCTCGCCGCGATAGACAAGTGTTACTTCACTGCCCAATCCGGCGAAGATGCAGGCGAACTCCACCGCGATGTAGCCGCCGCCCTGGATGACGATACGCTTCGGCAATTCCGGTAGATCGAGCGCTTCGTTCGAGGAGATGACGTGCTCAAGACCGGGAATCTTCGGCCCCATATGCGGCCAGCCGCCGGTCGCAATCAGGATATTGTCCGTGGTCACGCGCGTGCCGTCGGCGAGGCGGACGGTGTGCGTGTCTTCGATCACGGCGCGGCTTTTGACGATCTCAACCTTGAAGCGGTCGAGCGTCGATGTATAGGCCGCTTCGAGCCGTGCGATTTCGCGGTCCTTGTTGGCGATCAGCGTCGACCAGCTGAAAGTCGGCATCGGCCCGGTCCAACCGAAGCCGACGGCGTCCTCGAATTCATGCGCATAACGTGATGCGTAGACCAACAGCTTCTTCGGCACGCAGCCGCGGATCACGCAGGTGCCGCCGACGCGGAACTCCTCGGCGATCGTCACGCGCGCACCGTAGCTTGATGCGATGCGCGCGGCGCGCACGCCGCCCGATCCCGCCCCTATGACGAAAAGATCGACGTCGTAGCCCGCCATGACAATTGACCGTCGTTTAAGATTCCTGCGTACGCATCAGAGCGCGTGGCCGCGCTTCTTCAACTCGTCGCGCATCTTGCCCATCACTTCGTCCGACAGCTTATTGGCCCAGGTCTGGGCGAACTTCATGCTGTTGTCGATCACCGTGGGCTGTTTCGCCAGCAGCTTCTGCCCCGCCGGCGACTTGTAGAAGGCAAGAATATCCTTCAGCTCCGGCTCGGTGAATTCGGTGGTGTAGAGTCGCGCCACCTCATCGGCCAGTTCGCTCATCCGCGGCGCCATTTCCGCGCGCATCTTCGCAGTGATCTCGTTGAGGTCTTTGGCCATCCCCGGATTCTGCTGCAGGTAGAGAAGCTTTGCCTGTTCGATGACGCCGTTGATCAGCGGATTGAACAAACCGTTGGCGTTGGTGACGACGATCAATTCCTTCGCAGTCGCCATGGCCGCCGGCGTCGCCTGCTGCGCGAAGGCCGCGGGCGCCGCCACGGCCAGCGAGAGGGCGAAGGCCGCCAGACGGGCGCCGCGAATGACTTGCAAGAAACGCATATTATAGCTCCGTTCCGCTCAAAATCTCAGCGCTCGACGATCCGCACACGCTCAGGGCCGCTAATAATCGCCATCTGCGCGAGATCGACAAAAAGACCATGCTCCATGACCCCCGGCACCGCCGCCAGCGCATGCGCCATCGCGCGGGGGTCGTCAATCCGGCCCAAAGCAGCGTCGATGATCCAGTGGCCGCCATCCGTGACGAAAGCATGGCCGTCCTTGGCGCACCGCAGCGCCAAAGGTCCGGGCTGCTGGAGCGCACTGATGACCTTGTGGACCGCCTTTTCGGTCGCGCCGAAACCGAACGGCGCAACTTCAATCGGCAGGGGAAAGCGGCCAAGCGCCTCCACCCACTTGCTTTCGTCGGCGATGACAATCATGCGCGCGGAGGCCGCAGCTACGATCTTTTCCCGCAGCAGGGCACCGCCGCCGCCTTTGATCAAAGCGAGATCGGGCCCGATCTCGTCGGCGCCGTCCACCGTCAGGTCGAGGGCCGGCGTCTCGTCGAGCGTCGTCAGCGGGATGCCGCATTGGACGGCCTGGGCCCTGGTCGCTTCCGAGGTCGGCACCGCGACGACGTCGAGCCCCGCCCGCACCCGCTCGCCGACCAGATCGACGAAATGCTTGGCAGTCGATCCGGTGCCCAACCCCAAGCGCATGCCCGGCCGCACAAACTCGACGGCGCGCGCGGCGGCGGCGCGTTTTTGGGCATCGGCATTCATCGGCGCGGAGAGCTCAACATCGATGTCCAGATGGAATTGCGACGACTATCTAGCCCCGATCCGAGCGCCTGGATAGCCGGAAATCGCGATTTTCCAGCGGCAACCTTGCCCCTTGCAACGCGCGCGCGCGCCGGTTAGCGATGCCCCCTCATGACCGCGCCCACCATCGTCTTCGACCTCGACGGCACGC
>JANLJK010000049.1 GCA_029255525.1 Pseudolabrys sp. | reverse complement strand
GTGGGCGCTGGTGCCGGCGGTATAGAGGGGCGGATGCTCCAGGAGCCAGACCAGCTCCGGCGCCTGGCCGGCGGCGATGGCGGCGACGCGCGCTTCCATGGCCTTTAATGCGGCTTCATACGGCACAAGAGCGTCGCTGACGCGCCATTCGACCTGCGTCCCCGTGGGCGCAGGCATCCCAACCGTCAGTCCGTCGCGCCCATTAATCACTGGTTAACCATACCGTGGTGACCTCGTTGCTGCCCGCCATTTAGGCCGGCGCAATGGGAATCAAAAGTGGCCACACTCGACAAAGTCTCCGTGGATATCACCGTGGTGCTGGGCACCACCTCCATGCCGATCCACCAGGTCCTGCGCCTGGGCCGCGGCGCCATCATCGAGTTGGATGCCACGGAAGACGACGCCGTCAACATCCTGGCCAATAACCTGGCGGTTGCCAAAGGCACCGTCGTCGTCAACGGCAACAAGATCGCCGTCGAAGTCGGCGAGCTCCTGCCGCGCCCGCAGGATATGCGCTGAGCGGGAGAAGCGGCGGGGGGGCTTCTAACGGCTTGATCGGCTGCTGGAAATGCCGGGAGGATAATTCACCTCTTGGGGCCAGACGGCCCTTGTCCCCCAGGACCCTATTTGTTAGATGGTCCGCCGTCTTCAGGACGCAGAGCCCTCCGGGGCCGCGCGTCCACCCCCTCCATGCGGTCGTGGCGGAACTGGTAGACGCACTGCCTTGAGGTGGCAGCGGAGCAATCCGTGGAGGTTCGAGTCCTCTCGACCGCACCAATTCTATTTATGTATATATTTCAGATGGTTGGACCAGCACTTGGTCCGGCCATCGGCTTGGCGTTGCGCGTCGGGCGGTGTGGTCGCTGGCGTGACGCTGGTGCCGCTCCGGGACGTATCGTTCGGCCGGCGTCGATCACCGCAGGTATTTCAGTTGACCGGCGTCAGCAGGCGGCGGCCGTCTTGCGCTGCGGGCAGGAAGAAGAAGTTGTTGATGTAGTGCCGACCGGTGCTGCGGCCGCCGTCGCTCATGAGGACATGCGGGTCCTGGTCGAATTCGGCGTCGAAGGAGTCGATATCGACGACCGCGCCATCGCGCAGGAAATAGCCTTGGTAGTCGGCCGCGCGGAAATAGTCGAAGACGGAGCCGGTGGCGTCGACGCGGTGGCGGTTCTCAGCCTCGACCAGGAACGCCGGGCGGCAACGCTCGATCAGACCAGAGGCGCCGCGCAACACATTCAGCTCATGGCCTTCGACATCGACCTTCACGAAGGCGACGTCGTCGGTGATGACCGAATCCAGGCGCTTGAGCGCGACTTCGGCAACCGTCACATCCTGACCGGCCACCGCATCGGCTTCGAGCGAGGCGAGGCTGTGCGTAAGGTGGTCTCCCGCGCGCGGGATGTGCAGGTCGGCACGGCCGTCCTGATCGGAGAGGGCGATCTCGTGCACGACGACATTGCGGGCCGAGGTCCGCCGCAGCGTGTGAGCCATCGCCGGCGAGGGCTCGAAGGCGTGCACCTTCGAGGCCAATCCAGCGAGCGTGCGCGTGTACAGCCCGAGGTTAGCGCCGACATCGACGGCGGTGTCGGCGCTACCGACGAGATTCCGCAGCAGCGATAGTTCAATCTCGGCCGACTTCGGCCGGTTCATCAGCCGCCACTGCACCCACAGCGACGGCGCCAGCTCGGCTGCCGTCTTCTTCAATTGCGTCACGAGAGAAGACCGTCCAATCGTCATAAGCTGTAACTCCGGTGGGCGCGAGCGGGCGCGGGGAGGCGGCATGGCCGCAGGCAGACGCACGGTACGGAGAGATCAGTCGCCGGAGCCGGAAACCAGTTCCTTGGCGACGGTGCGCACAATGATCATCATGTCGAGCCCAAGCGACCAGCGCTGGATGTATTGCAGGTCGCAATCGAGCCGCTCGATCGCGGAGAGCGAAGCGGCGGTGCTGCCGCGGAAGCCGCTGACTTGCGCGAGACCGGTGATGCCCGGCCGCATGTTGTGCCGTTGGAAATAGTAAGGAACGAGTTCCTCATAAAGCATGCCGCCGGCGAGCATGCCGGGCACATGCGGCCGCGGCCCGACCAGCGACATGTCGCCTTTGAGCACATTGATGAGTTGCGGCAGCTCGTCGATGCTGGTCTTGCGGAGGAAACGGCCCAGCGGCGTGACGCGCGGATCGCCGCTTGTGGTCTGGCGTGTGCCGCGCTGATCCTCGAGGTGAGTGTACATCGTCCGGAACTTGAAAATCCAGAAGCGCCGGTTGTGATAGCCGTAGCGCCTCTGCTGGAAGAAGACGGGTCCAGGCGAAGTCAACTTGATCGCGACTGCGACGCCGAGCAGCAGTGGCGACAGCATAATCAATCCGAATGATGCGCCGGCGATGTCGATCAGCCGCTTTGTTGCCTGCATCAATTCCGTCGGCTCGCGAGCGGCGGCGTTATCGAAACGCGCCGACGATCGTCGTAACGGCGGCCGGTGCCCGATCTCGATTGCTGCGGCGGGCGCGGTGCGGGCCCGTTGAAAGGGAATCGATAAACTGAAGTTCATGTCGGGCTCCTTCAGTAATGTGTCGTTCCGGCAACGACGACGTTGCACCTGCAATGCTGCGTCGCGCACAAGAGTATTCCCTAATGTGAAAACATTGCGGCCGTTCGACATCACGATGTGTATCGTTTGATGAATCGCGATGTGCACAGATTGTCATCGCAATGCTGTTGTCCTGTGCATTGGTTTCGCATCGTCACTGTTCTGTGCGCGTATCAGGCGGCGTGACTAAATGCTGGCCGCGGCGCTCGACGGCGACCTCGACTGAAGATTTTCTGCGGTGGCCGGGGAACCAATTGCGAGAGCGTGCGTTTGCCGCACTTGAGTGTTTGTATGCGCGTGTTCTGCGCGTGGGGTTGTGCGTGCGTTCTTGGGGGCTTCCACATGTTGCAGCGTCGGGATGTCCTATGGCTGCTCGCAAATATAGCGCTGGCAGGATGCAGTAGTTCTGCTCAAGTGGTGAGCCTGGATGGATCGGAAGCCAGTGCAAGTCTCGCCGGTCCCGGGCCGCTGCGCGGTTCCAATGGAACTTACATGTTGGGGCCGGGCGATCGTGTTCGAATCAAAGTTTACAACGAGGCGGAACTCACTGGCGAATATGAGGTCAACAGTGCGGGCTTTGTGTCGCTGCCTCTCGTGGGGCAGGTCAAAGCCTCGGGAATGAGCACCGTGCAGTTGGAGAGCGCGATTGCGGCGCGCATGAAAGGTAAGCTGTCGCAAGATCCGAGGGTCAATGTTGAGATCGCTGCTTACGCGCCGTTCTATATCTTCGGCGAGGTCAAGAAGGCCGGCGAGTATCCCTACCGGCCGGGCCTGACGCTCGCCGATGCCATCGCAACGGCAGGCGGTCTCACTTATCGTGCCAACGAAGGCAGGGTGTATCTGCGTCGCGCCGGTTCCCTCGCCGAACAGCTGGTGACGTTGGACATGTCGGTGCGCGTCTATCCCGGCGACAACATCCGCGTTTCGGAAAGAATATTCTGAAGCGCGTCGCATTGTGCGCGCTTAATGTGCGTCATGCTCATGCTTTCAGCGCCGTGCGAATAAGCAAAAGGGGGCGCCGCTGCCGAAAGTTTCCTTTGTGCAATGCGGGAACGGTCTAGCTCGACGCGTGTTCTCTCGATCAAGGGAGGTCCATTCTACGATCTCGCGGGCGTGTTGTGTGTCTTCACTTAATCGTTGTGTGTATCGCTCGAAATCAGGGTCGCGTGAATTCCGCATCCTTGCCGCCGTATTGCCAGGATGTGGCCAAACGATCCGCGGATACGAGTCGTGAGCCTTCGCCGGCTGATCCAACTCCTGACACCGATCGGGAGGCGATCGTATGAGTTTGCTCAGGCGCAGGCCAATATGAGGAAACACTCAGGGCTGTGTTTGGCGTCTGCCGCCGCGATGATCGCTGCTTCGGTGTCTCAATCCGAAGCGCAACTCATCCCGACGACACAGGAGGTCGTTGTGTCCCCTTGGAACGCTCAGCAGGTCTTCGAGCCAATGCCCTTGCCGCAATTCGGGGATCCGGACGGCCGTGATGAAATCGCGCCGGAGGATACGCCTGTGAAGAGCCGGTTCCGGTCGGAATATCAGGCGCGCGGCATTCGTGCCGGGGCCTGGATGTTCAATCCCTCCCTTAGTGCCGGGACGTTCTATGACAGCAACGTTTTTTCATCGAACACCAACCGGCAGAGCGATATGGCCGTGCAACTCGGCGCGGGCTTGCGCGCGACATCTCTGTGGGAGCGGCACGGCATCGATGTGCGTGCGATGACGCAGTCGACGCTCTACAATAACCATCCGAGCCTCGACCAGACCGACGCCACGCTGAAGGGAACCGGTCGGTTCGACATCGACCACGTGACGGCGATCCTCGGCGCATTCCAGGCGGCCTATCTGCATGAGGGCGTCGGCTCGCTTAGTTCGCCGCAAGGCGCGATCGAGCCCACGCCTTATAGCCTGTTGTCCGGTGATGTGACTTTGCGGCGGGAGTTCGGCCGGGTCACGGGTTCTGCGGGTGTGCGCGTCGATTCATATGACTTCGGCTCGACCGTTGCGCAGAACGGCACGCCCATCGATCAGAGCGCTCGCGACGGTCAGGTCTATACGGTGCATGGCCGGGTCGACTACGCCTTCTCGGAGAAATTGGCGGTTTTCACGGCGGTGGAGGGCAATGCCCGCAAGCTCAGGGGTACGCCGACGCAGTCGCTGGAATCGGAAGGCTATCGCGTGCTGTCCGGTTTCGCGCTTGAGCTGACGCATTTGATCCGCGGCGAGATCGGCGGCGGTTATATGGCGCAGCGCTTCGATGCGGCATCGATCGGTACGATTCAGGGACCGACTTATCGTGCACGGCTGACCTGGAGCCCATCGCGCGCGCTCGACGTGCATTTTAATGCGGAACAGATCGTCAGCGAGGCGTCCGATACGAGTTCGACCGGAATTCTCGCAAACGCCTTACAAGCGGGCTTTGACTACGAGTTTCGACCCAATGTCGTGCTATCGGCGGCGGGCACCTACGAGAAAGACAGCTTTAAGGGGCAGGACCGCCAGGACAATGTCTACGCCGTGGATGCGCAGCTCAAATACACACTGAACAACGTCACAACGCTGTCGTTCTTGTATCGATTCATCCGCCGGGGCAGCAGCATCTCCGATTTCAGCTACGACAAACATCAGGTCGGAATCAATGCTACAGCCCGCTTTTGATTATGACCGGCGGCGGCTTCCCGTCGTTGAACCAGTGCGCCCGCCGCGCGTGCAGGAGATCGACCGCACCGTCGATTTGCGCGAAATGCTGCGCATTTTACGTCGCCGCCGCTGGATCATCGCGGGCGTCGTAGCGGCTGTCTTCGGAGCGGCTTTGGTTTTCGTGTTGACGTCGACCACACTTTACACCGCGAGCGCGACTATCCTCATCGATCCACATCGCAGCCAGACCGCCAACACCAGCGACCAGGCGCCGGCACCCTCGAACTTCGGCACCGACGACGCAATGATCGAAAGCCAGGTACTGCTGATCAAGTCGGTCGCGGTGTTGCAGCGGGTGGTCGACAATCTCAAGCTGACCGAAGACTCGGAATTCGCGCCGCGCGCCGGGCTGCTCGATCCGATCCGCGGCCTGTTTCGGCCGAGCCGGCCGGTTAGTGGGCGCAGTCCGAAGGACATTGCCAAGGCAAATACTGTCGAGGCGCTGCAGCAGCGGCTCAAGGTGACCCGCGAGGGCACGACCTTCGTCATCGATATCGATGTCAGCGCCGAGAATCCGGAGAAGGCGGCGCAGATCGCCAATGCTGTCGCCGAGTCCTATTTCTACGAGCAGGTGCAGAGCCGTTACAACACCAACAAGATCGCCGCCTCGTGGCTCAACCGGCAGCTCGATGAGCTCAAGGCGCGCGTCCTGACCTCGGACAAGGCGGTGGCCGAGTTCCGCTCCGGCAATGATCTGGTGATGACGCAAGGCCAGACCGTCAACGACCAGCAGCTCTCGGATCTGAACAACAAGATGATCGAGGCGCATGTGCAAACCGCCGAGGCGCGCGCCAAGTTCGAGCAGGTCGAGGCCATCGCCAAGAACCATAGCGACCCCGGCACGCTCGACCAGGCGCTGGCGTCGGACGTGATCAAGCAGTTGCGCACGCAATATGCCGATGTCGCCAAGAATCTGGCTGATGCGTCGAGTAAATACGGTCCACAGCATCCTTTGGTCCTCAATGCCCGCGCGCAGCTGCGCGAGACACAGCGGCTGATTGACCAGGAGGTCACGCGCGTTCTGGAAAATACGCGGGAGGCGTACCGTGTGGCGCAGTCGCGCGAGCAGGCGCTCAAGAACAGCCTGGGCCAGCTCCAGTCGACATCCAACACGACCAGCCAGGCGCAGGTGCGCCTGCGTGAACTGCAGCGCGAGGCCGACGCCAACCGCACGCTCTACGAGTCATTCCTGGCGCGCTACAAGCAGACAACGGCGCAGGAGAGTCTTGAGCTTCCGGATTCGCGGGTGGTGGCGCACGCCGATATCCCGATCCGTCCTTCATTTCCCAAGACCGGGATGATTCTGGCGCTGGCGCTGCTGGTCGGCACCGGGCTCGGCGTCATCGTCGCCTTCGTCATCGATTTCCTCGATCGGCGCGTGAAATCGCTGCGGCAGGCGGAGGAGGTGACCGGTCTGCCGGCGCTGGCGGCCATCCCCTTGGTTGGGACTCGCGAACTGGCGGCGCGGGCAAACCGCGGTCGGCAGGCGCTCGACGAGTACGATCCCAAGACCTCGGCGATGCTGCCGGCGCTGATGCAGCCGCCCTTGATGCGTTATGCGATCGACGAGCCGACTTCGCTCTTCGCCGAGGCGGTGCGGGCCGTGCGGTTGTCGATCCAGCGCACCGCGCGGGGCGGCGGCGGTAATGTCGTGATGGTATCGTCTTCGGTCGACGGCGAGGGCAAGACAACTTTGGCCACGAACCTCGCGCTGTCGTTGTCCGCCGTCGGTATGCGGACGATCATTGTCGATGGCGACCTGCGCAATCCCGAGCTGAGCCGCTCACTGTGCCCCAAGGCCAAGGTGGGCCTGATCGAGGCGGCGACGCGGCAGGTGCCGCTGGAGCAGGCGGTGCTGTTCGACCGGCCGACGGGGCTCGCGCTGCTGCCTGTGCCGCGACGCAACAGCGGCTTCATCAACGAGTTCGTATTCTCCGACGCGATGCGTAATCTACTGTCCCATCTGCGCGGTCAGTTCGATTTCGTTGTGGTGGATTCTCCACCACTCGTGCCGTTGGTCGATGCGCGGGCGCTGGCCGAGCAGGCGGACCGTATCCTGCTCGCCATCCGTTGGGATGCGACGCCGCAGGAGGTGGTGACGCAGGCGCTCGATACCTTGGCGCCGGTGCATGAGCGTGTGGTCGGCACCGTGCTCACCCGCGTCGACCTGCGGCGGCTGCGCTTCTACGACTATTATCGTTCGTCATCTTACATGGAGCCGTATTCTTACCTCGGTCAACCGCGCGTGGAGGCGACGCCGTGATGGCGGGGGCAGGCGCGCGCAGTGTTGCGCGACACGCGCGACCGTTTGCGGCCCACACCATGCCGCGCCGCCGGGCGCAGGCTGGGGTCTCGATCGAATGGTTGGTTATCGGCCTGATCATGGCGGCTATGGTGGCGGTGTTCACCGTCTCGCCCGAACTGCTGACCGCATGGAAGATCCGCTACATCACTCCGGGCGGGCTGTTCTTGGAGAAAATCCACCCGGCGACCTATCTTGCTTTCGCCGCCCTCCTGGTGCTGCTGATGCGCGGCGGCGACGCCATTGGTGAGCTCGACCGGATGATCTCGAGCGCCAAGCTGATGCTGGTGTTCCTGTTCACTTGCGCCTTGCTGGTCTTTCAATGCGTCGCGCTGAAGCGTCCCTTCACCAACGTCATCGATACCTTCCTGCTGCCGGCGCTGTTATGCCTCACCATCTGGAGTCTCAGGCCGCAGCAGCGGCGTCCGCTCGTGCTCACGCTTCATGCCGTCATCTGGCTGAACATCGCGCTCGGCTTCTACGAGTATTTCACTAAGAGTCGCCTGGTGCCGATCACGCTCGGCAAGCTCTTCGTCATTGGCGATTGGCGCTCGACCGCCTTGCTCGGCCATCCGCTGGCAGCTTCCGGCATTGTCGCCATGTACATCATGGCGCTGGTGCTGCAGCCGCGACTGCGCGCGCCGTCAATTCCCGGCATCGTGGCGCTGCTGGTGGCCCTGTGCTCGTTGATGGCGTTCGGTGGCCGCACAGCACTGGTTGTGGTGCTTGTGGTGCTGAGCGGCGTGCTGGTGACACAGTGCGTGCGGCTGGTGCGTGGCGAGCGGGTCGGCCTGCCGGCGGTCATCATGGCGATCTGCTGTGTCATGCTGCTCGGCATGGCGGTGCCGGTGCTGTTCGGCACCGGCATGTTTGACAATATGATCAATCGCTTCTCATCGGATAACGGCAGCGCCCATGCCCGCATCGCCACCTTCCATTTGCTGAGCCTGTTCGATTGGAAGGAACTGATACTCGGCACCGAAGCAAGCCGGGCGAGCAGCCTGCAATCCATGATGGGCCTCGATTACGGCATCGAGAACTTCTGGGTCGCCTGCATCGTCCAATACGGCATCATTCAGACCGTGCTGATCACCATCGGCCTTGCGTGCTTCTTCGCCGAGGTGCTGCGGCGTTTGACGCCGGGCGCCTGGGTCGGCGTCTTGTTCCTGTGCATCATTGCCGCAGGCTCGGTCAGCTTCTCGTCGAAGAACATCACTTTGGCCGCTTATGTGACGGTGATCAGCCTGCTGCTGCCGCGTGAGCGTGAGACGCGTGCGGCCGCGCCGTCGGCGACGCGGCGCGTGGGTCATGGGGCCACGCCACTTGCCCCCAGCCGCTGAAAGGCATGTTTATGCGTGTTTATGTGGATCACACCCATTTGTGGCGCCCCGTGACCGGGCTGGAGCGGATCACGCTGCAATTGTTCTCGGTCGATGCGCTGGCGCCGCTCGATGTCGCGCTCATCCGAGCGCGCGGCACGGCGGGCATGATGCTGAAGCAGCAGATCGGCTTGGCTGCCCATCTCGCACACGCACCGTCGTCGATGATATTGTGCCCGGGCTTTCCGCCGGGACCACTGCTGCAGGTCTTTGGCGCGCGCGTGCTTCCCTATATCCACGACGTCTTCTTGTTGTCGCGGCGCAACGATCTGAACTGGCGCGCCAAGGCCTATATGGCCTGGCCCTTTGCCCGCACGGTGCACCGTCTACCGCGCTTCCTGACGAACTCCAACGACACCGCGCGCAAGCTCAGGGAGCATTGCCGTGACGACGCGACGATCACGCTCTACCGGCCAGCGGTGCAGAACAATTTCGCCCTCGTCGCCGGCGACCGCGCGGCGCGGCCGGTCGAGCAGGGGGCCTTGCGGCTGGTGGCGCTCGGTACGGTCGAGCCGCGCAAGAACCTGGTCGCGGCGGGCCGCATCGTCCAAGCCCTGCGGGCCGCAGGCTTTGCCGACACGTCGCTCGACATCATCGGCCGTCGCGGCTGGGGCGACGATTGGGAT
>JANLJK010000048.1:6264-9605 GCA_029255525.1 Pseudolabrys sp. | reverse complement strand
ATGGCTTCGCCGCCGAGATCAGCCTCTCGTTCGACTCAACCGTCGCGCGCGCCAAGGACGGCGAGCTCACCGTCAGCGACCGCGTGCGCGGGCGCGCCGAGGGCGCGCAGATCAAGCGCGGCATTTTTCGCGACTTTCCGCTCACCTTCAGCGACGCGCAAGGCAGGCTGCGCGAGGTCGATTTCCACCTCCTCGACGTCACGCGCGACGGTAAGCCGGAGCCGCATTTCACCGAGCGCAAGAGCGGCGGTGTGCTGCGCATCTATGCCGGCGACAAGGACGTGACGCTGCCACGCGGCGATTACACTTACGTCATCCGCTATCGTACGGGCCGGCAGGTGCGCTGGTTCGACGGCAAGCCGGAATTGAACTGGAACGTCACCGGCAATTTCTGGAATTTCCCGATCCAGGCCGCAACCTACCGGCTGGAGCTCGCCGAGCAGATGCTGCCGACGAAATGGACCGCCTCTACCGGCTCGCGCGGTGTGCGCGGCACCGACTGGCGCGGCGCGATCGACGGCAACGGCGTGCTCATGGTCGCCACCACGCGCTGGCTGCAGACGGGTGAAGGCCTTACCGTCGTCGCGGCGTTGCCCGATGGCGCGGTGACGCCACCGACGCGAGGCCAAGAATTTTGGTACGCGCTCTCCGACAACCGCGCCTGGATCTTCGGCGGCATCGGCTTCGTGCTGGTGTTCGGCTATTATCTCGGCGCCTGGAACGCGGTCGGACGCGACCCGAAACGCGGCACCATCATTCCGCTGTTCTATCCGCCCAAGGACATCTCGCCGGCGCTCGCCAACTACATCGAGAACTGGGGGCTTGGCCGCGAGAAATGGCGTGCCTTCACGGCGGCGGCGCTCTCGCTGGCCGTGAAGGGCCTCATTCGATTCGACGACAGCGACGGCAAGCTCACGTTCAAGGCGACCGACCGCATCGCGGACGGCAGCATCCCGGCCTTGCCGCCCGGCGAGCGCGCCATCGCCACCTGGATCAACGGACAGGGCGGCGAAGCCAAAGTTGACCGCAGCAACGGCACGTCGCTCGCCAAGGCGGCGGAGAACTTCGGCAAGAACATCGAAACCGAAAACAAGAACCGCTTCTTCCGCCGCAATCTCGGCTATGTCGTCGCCGGCATCGCGATGACGGTCGCGGTGATCGCCGGCATCATCGCCTTCGGCGGCCTGCGTGAGGACGACATCCTCATCATCGTCTTCATCGGCTTCGGCGGCTTCTGGCTCGGCCTGTTCCTGGTGCCGATCACGTTGACGCTATTCAACGTCAGCAGCTTTGCCTCGGTCGTGCGTATGGCACTGACCCTGATCGTGCTCGGCATTTTCGCGTCCATCGCCGCCACGGTGCTGCAGGCGGCCTTCCCCAACGGGCTCAGCGATGCGATGCCGTTGCTGTGGTCCCTGCTGGGCGACCACCCGTTCCCGATCGCGCTGGTGGCTTCCTTCGCCGCGCTCAATGGGCTGTTCATCTACCTTATGCGCGCGCCGACAACGCTCGGCCGGCCGGTGATGGACCAACTCGCCGGCTTCAAGCTCTATCTGGAGACGGCCGAGCAGGCGCGGCTCAACCTGCAGGCGCCCGAGATCACCGCCCAACGCTTTGAGGCGCTGTTGCCTTACGCGGTGGCACTCAATGTCGAGGAGCCGTGGTCGGAGGCCTTCGCGGCGGCGCTCAAGCGCGCCTATCCGGGCGAGGCCGACCCGATGCGCCATTACCAGCCCGGCTGGCATTCGGGCTCCTGGTCCGGCGCCAGCTTCGGCAGCGCCGTGGCCTCCACGGTGGCGAGCACCAGCAGTGCCTTGTCGAGCGCGGTGCCGGCGTCGTCCTCGTCGTCCGGCTTTTCCTCGGGCGGAGGCGGCTCCGGTGGCGGAGGTGGTGGTGGCGGTGGGGGTGGCTGGTAGCGCCCGGGTGACATCGACGGCCCCACTTGCTAGGCAGTCGCCGCATCCTTCCCCTTGCGACTTGGCCGACATGCCCGACCTTTTGCTCGAACTGTTCTCCGAAGAAATCCCGGCGCGCATGCAGGCGCGCGCCGCCGACGACCTGCGCAAGATGGTGACCGACCGGCTGGTCGCCGCCGGCCTCGTCTATGAGGGCGCGAAGGCCTTCGCCACGCCGCGCCGTCTGGCGCTCACCGTGCACGGCGTGCCGGCGCAGCAGCCGGACCAGAAGGAAGAGCGCAAGGGTCCCAAGGTCGGCGCGCCGGAACAGGCGATCGCCGGCTTTCTGCGCGCGGCAGGCTTGACGTCGATCGACCAGGCCAAGGTGCAGGCCGACAAGAAGGGCGACTTCTACGTCGCCATCACCGAGAGGAAGGGCCGCGGCGCCATCGAGGTCATCGCCGAGATGATTCCCGAGGTGGTGCGCACGTTCCCCTGGCCGAAGTCGATGCGCTGGGGCGCGGCCTCCGCCAAGCCCGGCGCGCTGACCTGGGTGCGGCCGCTGCATTCGATCATCGCGACCTTCGGCCCGGAGACGGAAGAGCCGGAGATCGTCAAGTTCAACGTCGACGGCATCGAATCGGGCAACGCCACGCGCGGCCATCGTTTCATGGCCCCTGGCAGCTTCACGGTGAAGCGCTTCGACGATTACGTGGCGAAGCTCAACGACGCCAAGGTGGTGCTCGATCCGGCGCGCCGCGCCGACATGATCCTGCACGACGCCAAGAATCTGGCGTTCGCGCAAGGCTATGAGCTGGTCGAGGACGAAGGCCTGCTGGCGGAAGTCTCCGGCCTGGTCGAATGGCCGGTCGTGCTGATGGGCGAGTTCGACAAGGCCTTCCTCAGCATTCCAGACGAAGTGATCCGCGCCACCATCCGCGCCAACCAGAAGTGCTTCGTGGTGCGCGATCCGCAGACGGCGAAGCTCGTCAACAAGTTCATCCTGACCGCGAACATCGAGGCGACCGACGACGGCAAGATGATCGTCGGCGGCAACGAGCGCGTCATCCGCGCGCGGCTGTCGGACGCCAAGTTCTTCTACGAGACCGATCTCAAGACGCGGCTGGAAGACCGGCTGCCGAAGTTTTCGCAGATCGTGTTCCACGAGAAGCTCGGCACGCAGGAAGAACGCATCGCGCGCATCGTCGCGCTGGCCGGGCAACTGGCGCCACTGGTCGGTGCCGATGTCGCCAAGGCCGAACGCGCGGCGCAGCTCTGCAAGGCCGACCTGCTCACCGAAGTCGTCGGCGAATTCCCCGAGCTGCAAGGCCTGATGGGCCGCTATTACGCCGAGGCGCAGAACGAGGATGAGGCCGTCGCGCACGCCTGCGAGGATCACTACAAGCCGAAGGGACCGGACGATCTGGTGCCGGCCGATCCGGTGTC
>JANLJK010000048.1:0-6164 GCA_029255525.1 Pseudolabrys sp. | reverse complement strand
AGGATCACTACAAGCCGAAGGGACCGGACGATCTGGTGCCGGCCGATCCGGTGTCCATCGCCGTCGCGCTCGCGGACAAGATCGATACGCTGGTGGGTTTCTGGGCGATCGACGAGAAGCCGACGGGTTCGAAAGACCCTTACGCGCTGCGGCGGGCGGCGTTGGGCGTCATCCGCATCGTGCTCGACAATGCGTTGCGTCTACGGTTGCGCGAGATCATGGCCGCTCAGTTCGGCGTCATGGCCGGGCTTGTCCCGGCCATCCACGTCTCGAATACGGGTAAGGAAGACGTGGATGCCCGCGACAAGCGCGGGCATGACGGAGCAAGCGGCGACCTTCTTTCCTTCTTCGCCGACCGCCTGAAGGTCCAACTCCGCGAGCAAGGCGCGCGGCACGATCTTGTCGACGCCGTGTTCGCATTAGAAGGTCAAGACGATCTGTTGATGATCGTCCGCCGGGTCGAGGCGCTCGGCAAATTCCTCGATACCGACGACGGCAAGAACCTGCTCGCCGGTGTCAAGCGCGCGTCGAACATCCTCGGCATCGAGGAGAAGAAGGACAAGCGCAGCTACAGCGGCGCGCCGGACGCGGGCTTGCTCGAATCGCCGGAGGAAAAGGCGCTGGCCTCGGCCATCGCCGCCGCCAAGTCGGAAGCGGGCGCGGCCGTCGCCAAGGAAGATTTCGCCGGGGCGATGAGCGTCCTCGCCAAGCTCCGCCCGACGGTCGATGCCTTCTTCGACAAGGTCAAGGTCAATGCCGACGACAAGGCGGTGCGTGAGAACCGTCTCAAGCTGCTCAACGAAATCCGCGAGGCCACCCGCGCCGTGGCGGATTTCTCGAAGATTGAAGGGTAGAAGCGAGGCCGTCACCCTGAGGTGGCCGCGCGTAGCGCGGCCCTCGAAGGGCGACGGCGACCGCAAGTCGGCTGTTGCCGACTTGCGTCTATTTAAACCGCTGATCTCGGGTAAACCCAAGATCAGTGCCCGTTCATCCTTCGAGGCTCGCTGCGCTCGCACCTCAGGATGACGGATCGAGTCTGGTCGCGTAAGACACTGGAACTCTTCACCCGCCCCGCCGTTTCAACTCCGCCCAGCAACAGGACACCTCCCATGACCTTTGGCATTGCTCACCTGCAGCCCGTTGTCGCGCTCATCGCAGGCATTCTCATTCTCATCGTGCCGCGCCTGCTGAACTATATCGTTGCCGCATATCTGATCCTCGTCGGCCTTTTCGGTCTGAACATTCTCCGCTAGGCGGAACTCCGGACTTGCGCCGCCTGCCACCGGGGTGCTTTTAAGACCCCCATCGGCCCACCCGAGACATTCAAAGACCCATGGCGAAGAAAAAATCCCTGCGCGTCGCGAAGGCGAAGAAATCGGCTGTTCGTAAGGCCCCTGTGAAGGCCGCCGCGAAAGCCAAAGCCGCAAACAAGGCCTCGAAAAAGGCCGCGAGCAAACCGCTGAAAAAGAGTGCAGCCAAGCCGGCTGCCGCTCCGAAGGGCAAATGGGTCTATTCGTTCGGTGGCGGCAAGGCCGAGGGCAAGCCCAACCAGCGCAACCTCCTGGGCGGTAAGGGCGCGGGGCTTGCCGAAATGGCCAATCTCGGCCTGCCGGTGCCCCCGGGCTTCACCATCACGACCGAGGTCTGCACCTACTACTACGCCAACAAGCAGCAGTACCCGAAGGAGCTCACCGCTCAGGTCGAGAAGGCGCTGAAGGACGTCGGCCGCATCACCGGCAAGGTGTTCGGCGACAAGGTCAACCCGCTGCTCGTGTCGGTGCGCTCCGGCGCCCGCGCCTCGATGCCGGGCATGATGGACACCGTGCTCAATCTCGGCCTCAACGACGAGACCGTGGAGGCTTTGGCGAAGAAGTCCGGTGACAAACGCTTCGCCTATGACAGCTATCGCCGCTTCATCACCATGTATTCCGACGTGGTGCTCGGCGTCGGCCACGAGCATTTCGAGGAACTGCTCGACCACCACAAGGAGCGCCAGGGCTACACCCTCGACACCGACCTGACCGCCGACGACTGGGCGGAGCTGGTCGTGCGCTACAAGAAGCGCGTCAAGGACGAACTGGGCAAGGACTTCCCGCAGGACCCGCACGAGCAGCTCTGGGGCGCCATCGGCGCGGTGTTCTCATCCTGGATGAACCAGCGCGCCATCACCTATCGCCGTCTGCACAGCATTCCGGAAAGCTGGGGCACCGCGGTGAATGTGCAGGCCATGGTGTTCGGCAATATGGGCGAGACCTCGGCCACCGGCGTTGCCTTCACGCGCAATCCGTCCACGGGTGAAAAGAAGCTCTACGGCGAATTCCTCATCAACGCGCAGGGCGAGGACGTCGTCGCCGGCATCCGCACGCCGCAGGAGATTTCGGAGGCGGCGCGCATCGAGTCCGGTTCCGACAAGCCGTCGATGGAGCAGACGCTGCCCAACGCTTATGCCGAGCTGACGCGCATCTACAACAAGCTCGAGCGGCACTACCGCGACATGCAGGACCTCGAATTCACGGTCGAGCAGGGCAAGCTGTGGATGCTGCAGACGCGCAACGGCAAGCGCACGGCGAAGGCCGCGCTGCGCATCGCCGTCGAGCTGGCGAACGAAGGCCTGATCAGCAAGAACGAAGCCGTGCTGCGCGTCGAGCCGTTGGCGCTCGACCAGTTGCTGCACCCGACCATCGATCCGAAGGCGCATCGCAATGTGATTGCGACCGGCCTGCCGGCGTCGCCCGGCGCCGCCTCGGGCGAGATCATCTTCTCGTCCGATGAGGCGGCCGAGCTCAAGGAAGGCGGCAAGAAGGTCGTGCTGGTGCGCGTCGAGACGTCGCCGGAAGACATCCACGGCATGCACGCCGCCGAGGGCATTCTGACGACGCGCGGCGGCATGACCTCGCACGCGGCGGTCGTCGCGCGCGGCATGGGCAAGCCCTGCGTTTCCGGCGCGGGCTCCATCCGCGTCGATTACGCGGCCGGCACGATGACGGTCGGTGGCCAGACCTTCAAGAAGGGCGACTTCATCACCGTCGACGGCTCGACCGGCCAGGTGCTGGCCGGCAAGGTCGACATGATCGAGCCGCAGCTCTCCGGCGAGTTCGCCACCTTGATCGGCTGGGCCGACAAGGTGCGCAAGCTCGGCGTCCGCGCCAATGCCGACACGCCGAACGACGCGCGCGCCGCCGTGCGCTTCGGCGCCGAGGGCATCGGCCTGTGCCGCACTGAACATATGTTCTTCGAGGAAGACCGCATCCAGGCGGTGCGCGAGATGATCCTCGCCGACGACGAAGCCTCGCGCCGCAAGGCGATCGACAAGCTGTTGCCGATGCAGCGCAACGACTTCCTTGAGCTGTTCGTGATCATGGAAGGCCGGCCGGTCACCATCCGCCTGCTCGATCCGCCGCTGCACGAGTTCCTGCCGCATGGCGCGGAAGAGATCGCCGAAGTGGCGAAGGCCATGGGCGCCGATCCCGACAAGCTCGCGCATCGCGCCAAGGAACTGGCCGAGTTCAATCCGATGCTCGGCTTCCGCGGCTGCCGTATCGCGATCGCTTATCCGGAGATCGCCGAGATGCAGGCACGCGCCATTTTCGAGGCCGCCGTCGAAGCCGGCCGCCGCACCGGCAAGACGGTGGTGCCGGAAGTGATGGTGCCGCTGATCGCCACCAAGGCCGAGCTCGATCTGGTCAAGGCGCGCATCGACGCCATGGCGCAAGCCGTCGCCAAGGAGCAGAACGTCAAGGTGAAGTACGACGTCGGCACCATGATCGAACTGCCGCGCGCCGCGCTGATGGCGGGCGAGATCGCGGAGTCGGCCGAGTTCTTCTCGTTCGGCACCAACGACCTGACGCAGACCACGTTCGGTATTTCGCGTGACGACGCCGCGAGCTTCCTCGGCATCTACACCGCGCGCGGCATTCTGCCGGGAGATCCCTTCGTGTCGATCGACCAGCAGGGCGTCGGCGAGTTGGTGAAGATCGGCGTCGAGCGTGGCCGCAAGGTGCGCGCCAAGCTCAAGGTCGGCATTTGCGGTGAGCATGGTGGCGACCCTGCTTCGGTCGCCTTCTGTCACGAGGCCAAGCTCGATTACGTCTCGTGCTCGCCGTTCCGCGTGCCGATCGCCCGTCTTGCGGCGGCGCAAGCGGCGCTCGGCAAGACCGCGGCCAGCCAGGCGTAAAACCCGGTGACCTCGTTCCCGCCCTCATCCTGAGGAGCGCCCGAAGGGCGCGTCTCGAAGGACGAGGGCGGCCCCATGGTTCGAGACGCGCTGCTTCGCAGCGCTCCTCACCATGAGGCCTGGATATTCAGTGCACTTTTACACCGCCACCTTGGCGAGGAAGTCCTCCACCTCGATACGCAGATTGGCGACCGCGGTTTCGACCGTCTTGGAAGCGTCGCGCACCACCTGCGCCGAGGTGCGGGTCTCGGTCGCCGCGCCGGCGACCTGGCCGAGCACCGCGACGACGTGATTGGCGCCGTCGGCCGCGCTCATCACATTGTGCGAGATCTCACCGGTCGCCGCGTTCTGCTGCTCGACCGAGGCCGCGACCGCGGTGGTGTATTGGTTGATCTCCTGCATGCGGCCGGCGATCTGACGGATCGCCTCGACCGCGCCGGACGTGGAGTCCTGCACCGCGAGGATGTGATTGGCGATATCCTCGGTCGCCTTCGCGGTCTGCACCGCCAGCGACTTCACCTCCGCCGCGACCACCGCGAAGCCTCGGCCGGTTTCGCCGGCGCGGGCCGCTTCGATGGTGGCGTTGAGCGCAAGGAGATTGGTCTGTCCGGCGATGTTGCGGATGAGCTTGACGACGTCGCCGATCTTCTGCGCGCCGGAGGCCAAGCTTGCGATCTCTTCGTCGGTCGCGCGGGCTTCATCGGTGGCGATGTTGACGATGCTGCTGGTATGCATGAGTTGGCGGCTGATCTCGTCGATCGAACGCGATAATTCATCGGCCGCGACCGCGGCGGTCTCCACATTGGTGGAGGCTTCGTTGAAGGCATGCACGGCGCTTTCGGCGCGCTGCGACGTCTGGTCGGATGAATCGAGCAATGTCCCCGCGGTCGAGCGCATCGCGGTCGCGCTGTCGCTCACGCGCGATAGGAGATGTTCCATCATCGGCCGGAACGAGGTGATGGCGGCGTCGATGACGGTGCGTCGTTGCTCTTGGTCGCGGATTGCCGCGCGCTCTTCCACCGCGCGGCGCTGTTCGGTGACATCCTCATGTGTTGACACCCAGCCGCCGCCGGGCAGCGGCTCGTTCTTGGCGTGGACGATGCGGCCGTCGCTCGCTTTGACATAATGCGGCGCGCTCGTGCCCTTGTTCACGTTGTCGATAATCTTCTGGCAATAAGCGTCGATGTCGCCGGTGAACAGGCCGGTGTCCTTGCGGTGCTGGATGAGATCGCGCAACGTGCAGCCGGGTTTCACGACGTAGGCCGACAATTGATACATGTCGAGATAGCGTCGGTTGACCAAAGTGATCCGGCCCTGCGCATCGAACATGTTCAGCCCCTGCGACATGTTATCGATGGCGCTGAGAAGCTGCCGGTTGCGGACGGCGTAGCGGCGATGCATGGCGGCGACCGCGGCCAGCGCAGCAAAGCCGATGCCGGCGAGCAACAAAGCTTGGCCCGCGCCGGTTGAAGGCAGGAGAGATGCGATCATGCTGGCCCGCGGGGTAACCCGGTAGAGAACGCCGGAATAATGGGCATCAGCGATTGCAATATAGTTAATGACTTTTTCGGATAATTTGTTGTCTTGGATTGCAGTCTACTTTGATGTGGTGAAATAGTTTGCTGCATTAAGTTCCATTTGTGGGCCTTTTCCGGTTAACGGCTTCGCAAGGTTAATCGCGCCATAACAGGTTCGGTCGCATTGTCGCGAAGTCTCGCGGCAATGGCTGCGGGTGTTGTGGTGTCGCGTGCAGAGGCTTGAGGCACAGTCGCGTTGGCGTCGGCGGCGCAAGGTGGCGTCGATCGGCTTTGCCACGCTTGCCTTCACGCTGTTTCCTCGTTCGGTCGCCTTTCAGGATCACGGCGCTTTGCATGCGCAACAGCCTGGTGTAGCTCAACGCGCGCGCGAGCATCTGATCGCATCGCCCTACCGCACTAATCACGCCGCGACATACAGCATGCCGCGGCCCATCGGCACACGCCAACCGCAT
>JANLJK010000047.1 GCA_029255525.1 Pseudolabrys sp. | reverse complement strand
GGCCTTGGCGGCGCCGGTCGAGGTCGGGATCATCGACATCGCGGCGGCGCGGGCGCGGTAGAGATCCTTGTGCATGGTGTCGAGCGTCGGCTGGTCGCCGGTATAGGCGTGGATCGTCGTCATGAAGCCCTTGTCGATGCCGATGGCATCGTTGAGCACCTTCGCGACCGGCGCCAGGCAGTTGGTGGTGCAGGAAGCGTTGGAGACGACCAGATGATCCTTGGTGAGCTTGTCGTGGTTGACGCCGTAGACGACCGTGAGGTCGGCGCCGTCGGCGGGCGCCGAGACCAGCACGCGCTTGGCGCCGGCGGTGAGATGCGCCGAGGCCTTGTCCTTGGCGGTGAAGATGCCGGTGCATTCCAGCGCGATATCGACGCCGAGATCCTTCCACGGCAGCTTGGACGGGTCGCGCTCGGCGGCGACCTTGATGGCGCCGTTGCCGAGGCTGATGGTATCGCCCTTGACGGTGACGGTGCCGGGGAAGCGGCCGTGCACGCTGTCGTAGCGCAACAGATGGGCGTTGGTCTCAACCGGGCCGAGATCGTTAATGCCGACGACCTCGATGTCCTTGCGGCCGCTTTCGGCGATGGCACGCAGGATGTTGCGGCCGATACGGCCGAATCCGTTGATGGCTACCCGTACTGTCATGCTGTCGCTCCCGGCTTCCTTAACTGTGTCAGGCCAGAGCGAGCGCCCTGGGAACCCACCCGTCTTGGAATGACAGATGGGTCGTCGGGTCAAGACCGGCCATGACGACCTAACGAAGTTTACTTAATGCCGCCTCGGCTACGGCCTCAGCGGTAATTCCGAATTTCTTGTAGAGTTCCTTATAGGGCGCGCTGGCCCCAAATGTGGCCATGCCGATGAAAATTCCATCGGAGCCGATGATGGAGTCCCAGCCCATGCGCACGGCGGCTTCGACGCCGATTTTCACAGGCGCATTGCCGATAATGGCGCGGCGCACATCGTCCGGCTGTTCGGCTAACAATTCGAACGACGGCACCGAGACGACGCGGGCGGCGATGCCCTTGGCGGCGAGCAGCTTGGCGGCGTCGACAGCGAGCGATACCTCCGAGCCGGTAGCGAAGATCGACACCTGGGCAGCGCCGTCTGGGCCGGCGATCTCATAGGCGCCCTGGGCGCAGATGTTCTCGGCATCGACCCGGTTGCGCAGCTGCGGCAGGTTCTGGCGCGTCAGCGCGAGCACGCTCGGCCGATCCTTGGCCTTAAGCGCCAGCTCCCAGCACTCGGCGGTCTCGACCGCGTCGGCGGGACGGAAGACCAATACATTCGGGATCGCGCGCAGTGCCGCGAGATGCTCGACCGGCTGATGCGTCGGGCCGTCTTCGCCGAGACCAATGGAGTCATGCGTCATCACGTGGATGGCGCGCGTGCCCATCAGGGCGGCAAGGCGGATCGCCGGGCGCGCGTAGTCGGAGAACACCAGGAACGTGCCGGAATAGGGGATGATGCCGCCGTGCAGCGCCATGCCGTTCATCGCGGCGGCCATGCCGAACTCGCGGATGCCGTAATTGATGAAGCGGCCGGAGAAGTCGGCAGCCGACATCGCCTTCATCGACTTGGTGCGGGTGTTGTTGGAGCCGGTGAGATCGGCTGAGCCGCCGACCATTTCCGGAACGGCCGGCACCAGCGCCTCGAGCGCGAACTCCGACGCTGTGCGCGAGGCGATGTCCTTCGGCGTCGCGGCGAGCGATTCTTTGAGCGAGCGCATCGCTTGGTCGAGCGCTTCAACAGGGAGATCGCCCTTCATGCGGCGTTCGAACTCGGCGCGCTTGGCCGGTTCGATCGTGGCGAGCTTTTTCTTCCAGTCGGCATGCAGCCCTTGCGAGCGGCTGCCGGCGGTGCGCCAAGCGGAGAGGATGTCGGCGGGGATCTCGAACGGCGGATGGTTCCAGCCGAGCGCCGCGCGTGTGCCCTTGATCTCATCGGCACCGAGCGGGGAGCCGTGCGAGGACGACTTGCCGGCTTTGGTCGGCGCGCCGTAGCCGATGGTGGTCTTGCAGGCGATCATCACCGGACGGTCAGAAGCTTGCGCCTTGGTGAGCGCAGCGGCGATGGCTTGCGGATCGTGACCGTCGATGCGCCAGGACTGCCAGCCGGCGGCCTCGAAGCGCTTTACCTGATCGACCGAGTCCGACAGCGAGATGGCGCCGTCGATCGAAATGCCATTGTCGTCGAACAGCACGATCAGTCTGTTGAGCTTGAGATGGCCGGCGAGCGCGATGGCTTCGTGGCTGATGCCTTCCATCAGGTCGCCGTCGGAGGTGAGCACGTAGGTCTTATGATCGACGATGCCGCCGAATTCCGCGGCCAGATGCCGCTCGGCGATGGCCATGCCGACGGCGGTGGCCAGCCCCTGGCCCAGCGGGCCGGTGGTGGTTTCGACGCCCGGGGCGTGGCCGTATTCCGGATGGCCGGCGGTGATCGAGCCGAGCTGGCGGAAGCGCTTGATCTCATCAAGCGTCATCGCCTCGTAGCCGGTGAGGTACAGGAGCGCGTAGAGCAGCATCGAGCCGTGACCGGCCGACAGCACGAAGCGGTCGCGGTCGGCCCATTTCGGATCGGCCGGATCGAATTTCAGGAACTGCGTGAACAGCACGGTCGCCATGTCGGCGGCGCCGAGCGGCAGGCCGGGATGGCCCGATTTCGCCTGTTCGACGGCGTCCATCGCCAGCGCGCGGACGGCATTGGCCAGGCTCTTGTGAGCCATGGCGGGAGTTCCGGCATCTTGCGCGGGACGGTCGTGAGACGCCGCGGTTGCCGTCGACGAGGCTTGTGCAGTCATGGAAAATGCCTGTTTGACGGGGCTCATTAGCATGTGACGGCCTTGAGTCGATGTGACGGGCCGGCCGGCAGGACGCCATGCACAGGGGTGCCAAAAACAAATGGGCAAATCGCCCGCCCGGCGTTGACGCGCTGGTTGTGCGACACGTAAGGTTCTCGGTCTAAACATTTGCTGCCGCAAGAGTTTTTCTGTACGGGGGCGGGGCGATGACAGAACTGAGCGCAATCGATGTGGCGGTGAAGCGTCTGGCGCTCGCGCTGGACGCGCTCGATGCCGCAGTCGAGCGCCGGCGTGAGGCCGACCGCGGCGAGGAAGTGCTCGCCAATCATGTGCAGGCGCTGGGCGTGGATCGCACCAAGCTCGCCGCCGCCCTCGATGGCGAGACCGCGCGCGCGCGCCGGCTGGAAGCCACCAATCGCGAGATCGCCGAGCGTCTCGATACGGCCATCGCCAGCATCCAGTCGGTGCTGCAAGCGCACGAATAACCGACGAGCACAGTCATGCCCCAGGTCAACGCCACCATCGCCGGCCGCCAATTCCGCCTTGCCTGCGAGGACGGCCAGGAAGAGCACCTGCTGTCGCTGGCGAAAGATATCGACACGCGCATTATCGACCTGCGCCGCAAATTCGGCGAGATCGGTGACACGCGGCTCACCGTGATGGCGGCTTTGATGGTCGCCGACGATCTGAGCGAAGCTAATCGGCGCGTGCGCCGGCTGGAGGACGAGATCGCCGCCTTGCAGGACGCGCGTATGGTCGCCTCCGACCGCGCCAAGGCGGCGTCCGACGCGGTGGTCGGCGCCTTCAATTCGGCGGCCGAGCGTATCGAAGGCATCACCAAGAAGCTCAATCAGACGCTCGGGCCCGGCGTGGCGATCGGATGAGCGCCGCGATGCAGCCGCACGAAATCGACGCGCGCGTGCGGGACTCGTTCGCCAAGCAGAGCATCATGGCGACCTTGGGCGCGGAGATCCTCGCGGTGCGGCCGGGCGAGGTCGAGATCGTGCTGCCGTTCTCGGACAAAGTGCTGCAACAGCACGGCTTCGTGCATGCCGGCGCGGTGGCGACCATTGCCGATTCGGCCTGCGGTTATGCCGGGCTGACCGTGATGCCGCGCGACGCCGCGGTGCTGACCACGGAATTCAAGATCAACCTGCTGTCGCCGGCCAAAGGCGACCGTCTGCGCGCGGTCGGCCGCGTCATCCGCAACGGCAAGTCGCTGGTGATCACTTTGGGCGAGGTATTTGCCGAGAGCGGGGGCACGTCGAAACAGGTGGCGATGATCACGGCCAGCCTGATGGTGGTGTCGACCGGGACTGGGCTGAAGGATTGACGGTGATCGTGCGCAGCGTTGCCGCGCGAACAGCGCTAATCGCTGTGCCCTCTCCCCTCGTGGGAGAGGGCACAATTACTAGCGCCGCTCTAGTGGCGCTGGCGCTTAGGACCGCCTACATTGCCTGGGCGGGGCTGCGAGGTGCGACAGAGGCACATTCCCCGGGGCCTTACGATCCCTAAGGGAGCTGTCCCTGGCCGGGCCCGTGGGTTCGGTCATATGGCGCCCACCTACTTATGTAGGTTCCCGGGATCAGCTCTCTGACGGCCATCGCGGCTCCGCACTTGTTTTCTCCGCACTGCCCTTCGGTCGTCATGGCCGGGCTTGTCCCGGCCATCCACGTCTTTGATGATGGCAATTCCCTAAGACGTGGATGCCCGGCACAAGGCCGGGCATGACGGAGCATGTAGTGAGCGCCGCAGACACAACGATTTCAGACCAAAAAGCCGACCTCCGCACCGCCGCGCTCGCGCGCCGCGACGCGCTGCCGGCGGCCGAGCGTCAGGCGGGCGCGGAGACCATCGCCGGCCGTGCCTTTCCGGTCGCGGTCGCGCCCGGCATGATCGTCTCGGCCTTCATGCCGATGAAATCCGAGATCAATCCGCTGCCGCTGATGCGCCAGCTCGCCGATCGGGGCGCGCGTCTCGCGCTGCCGGCGATCGATAAGCGTGGCCGGCCGCTGATCATGCGCGCGTGGGACTTCGGCGATCCGTTCAAGGAAGGCCAATGGGGCATCCGCGAGCCGGTGCCGGAGGCGCCGCCGGTCGATCCCGATATCCTCATCGTGCCGCTGGCCTGCTTCGACCGCGTCGGCCACCGCATCGGCTATGGTGCCGGCTATTACGACATGACCATCCACGCTTTGCGCGCGAAAAAGAAAGTGACCGCCATCGGCATCGCCTTCGCCGCCCAGGAAATTCCTCAGGTTCCCGCGACGGAGCACGACGAGCGGCTCGATCTCGTGCTAACGGAGCGCGAGGTGATCGATTTTCGCGGACGCGCATGATCCCGAAAAGTGGGAACCGGTTTTCGGATAAGATCATGCGCAAAATGGATAGATACTTATAGATGCGTATTCTCTTTATCGGTGACGTTGTCGGGCGCAGCGGACGCGCCATCGTGCTGGACCGGCTGCCGGGCCTCGTGCGCGACTGGAAGCTCGAACTGGTCGTGATCAACGGCGAGAACGCGGCCGGCGGCTTCGGCATCACCGAGGCGATCTACAACGACTTCATCGATGCCGGCGCCGATGCGATCACGCTCGGCAACCACGCCTGGGACCAGCGCGAGGCTTTGGTGTTCATCGAGCGCGCGCCGCGTCTGGTGCGGCCGGTGAATTTTCCCGCCGGCACGCCGGGCCGCGGTGCCGCTCTGGTCGAGACCAAGAACGGCAAGCATGCGCTCGTCATCAATGCGATGGGGCGCATTTTCATGGACCCGCTCGACGATCCTTTCGCCGCGGTCGAGCGCGAGATTTCCGCCTGTCCGCTGCGCACGGCGGCCGATGCCATCATCGTCGACATGCATTGCGAGGCGACCAGCGAGAAGCAGGCGATGGGCTTCTTCGTCGACGGTCGTGCGAGCCTCGTGGTCGGCACGCATACGCATGTCCCGACCGCCGATCATCGCATCCTGCCCGGCAAGACGGCCTTCGTGTCCGATGTCGGCATGACCGGCGATTTCAATTCGGTCATCGGCATGGGCAAGGACGAGCCGATCAACCGCTTCCTGCGCAAGATTCCGACGGCGAAATTCGAGCCGGCGAACGGGCCGGCGACCTTGTGCGGTCTCGCGATCGAGACCGACGACAAGACTGGTCTGGCGACGAAGGTCGGCGCCGTGCGCTTGGGCGGCAGTCTGGAAGAAGCGCGGCCGGCATTTTGGGCATAGCGCGACGCTTCACCCGAATGTGAAGGGCGCGATCGACGAATTGTCATGCCGGTCGCGATAAGATTCGTTCGAGGGGATCAACGCCCGCAAGGGCTCTATGAGGAGATCTCTGTCGTGCCGATCATCGATCCAAAATATTCACGCCGCGCAGTTCTTACGGGCATAGCGGCCGCATCCGCTTATGGATTGGCCTATCCCGCATTCGCCAAGGCGCCGATGCAGGGCGCGCAGGCGCCATCGGTCTATCGCTTCAAGCTCGGCGCCTTTGAGGGCACCGTCATCTCCGACGGTCAACTGACGATCGGCGAGGCCAAGCCGGACATGTTCAAGGGCATGACCAAGGAAGCCATCGACAGCGAACTGGTCGCCAATTTCCTTTCTCCCAGCAATGTTACGCTGGAGGAAAATGCGCTCATCATCAACACCGGCGACAAGCTGGTGCTGTTCGACACCGGCGTCGGCGCGGCCAAAGGGTTCGGCGACAGGGCCGGCCGCCTGCTGTCGAACTTGAAGGCGGCGGGTATCGACGCCAAGGACGTCGATGCGGTGGTTATCACCCACGCCCATCCCGATCATTGCTGGGGGCTGGTGGACACCGACCACGCGCTTAACTTTCCCAACGCGCAAATCTACATGACCGAGGCGGATCTGAAGTTCTGGACCGACGAAGGCAAGCGCTCCGTGCCGTTCGTCGGCGACTTCATCGATCCGACCCGCGCGGCGCTGCTGCCGCACCGGGAGCGTATCGTGTTCGTCAAAGACGAGCAGGAGATTCTGCCGGGCATTCACGTCATCGCGACGCCGGGGCATACCGTCGGCCACACCTCGTATATGATTACGTCGCAGGGCCAGACCCTTTGCAACACCGCCGATATCGCGCATCATCACGTGCTGGTGGTGCAGAACCCGAAGGTCGAGTTCGGCTTCGATACCGATCCCAAGCAGGGCGCCGCCACGCGCATCCGCATGTTCGACATGCTGGCGGCGCAACGGACGATGATACTCGCCTATCACTTTCCCTGGCCCGGCATCGGCCACATCGCAAAGCGCGGCGATGGCTTTCATTATATAGCGGCGCCACTGCAGACCGTCCTTTAGGACGGCCCATCACCCGGAGCGCCGGCGCGAGGGCAAAGGGGCCCCGTCGGCGTTCCGGCCCTGGCCGTTAGGACTCTGTTTGCGATTCGGGACCTAGCGTCGTCGACATCAGTGATTCGCGGCCGGTTTGTGCAGTGTCCGGCAAAGCACAAACAGCAGGCGGCGATGGGCCTTCACGTCAACGCAAATCTCGCGCTTAAGGTGGTGCCGGACGAGGCCCGCCGCGCGGGCGCCGTCTCGATCTTCGATCGGCGCGCGCAACTCGCCGCGCAATTCATTCCATGCGGCGCGCGCGTGCTCGATCTCGGCGCAGGCGGCGGCGAGACTTTGCGCGACCTAATGCCGTTCGGCTGTGCCTATCAGGCGGATAGCCTCACGCATGGCAAGGGTTCGCTCATCCACGATCTGACCGGCCGGGAGTTTCCGACCAAGGCGGCGACGGAGAGCGATATCATCGTCATGCTCGGTATCGTCGAGACCATCGCCGATCTCGACAGTCTGTTCACGCATCTGCGTTTCTGCAGGCAGGACGTGATCCTGAGCTATTGCCCGACCAATCTTCTGGGCACTGAGGCGCGCGTGGAGCGCGGTTTTGCCAATCATCTGAGCTATGCCGACCTGGTGACTTTGTTCGACCGCTACGGCTTCCGCATTGAATGTACCGCGCCGGTCGACGATCAGCAGATGCTGATGCGTTTGACGCCGACCAACCGCGTGGCGCCCGTCTCAGGTTGCGACATTGCCGTGATTTCCGAAAGCGACGCCGGCAATTTCGGCGACCGGCTCGGCTTGCACATGATCAACGCCGTGCTGCCGGCGTCAGCGCGCGTGCATCACATGACGTTCAAGACGCTGCGCGAGGCGATGAGCCAGAACAAGGCGGACTACGATCTGGTGGTCGTCGGCGTCGGCAACGCGATGTTTCAGCCGCTGATCGGCGACGACATTATCCAGATTCTTTCCCGCGCGCGGTCGGCCATCGGTATTTTCGGTACGGCCTACCGCGAGCTCATCCCACGCCCGGCGCTCGAACGGGTGATCGACCGGCTCGATTGCTGGTACGCGCCTTATGAGGATGACATCCTTTTGTACGGCCGCGGCCGCTCGAATGCGGTGCACCTCGGCGACTGGCTGATCGAGCAATTCCCGCTTGCCGAGCCGACGTTGGACGAGCCGTTGCAGATCGGTGTCGAGATTGGCGCCGAGATCCCGCTCGACCGCACCATCCAGCTTATCCAGCGCCACCGGCAGGTCTATTCGGCGCGGCTGCATCCTTTGCTGTGCGCGCTGACGTCGGCCGAATACGTAGCCTTTGCCGAGGAGGGTTCGCGCCAAATGCCGGGCATCGTCTCCGGCAAGTTCCGCTCGATGCTGGTCGATATTTTCGGCCGCAGCTACCCCGAGCGGGAATTCTTCCTGGTCGATCGCGACGCGGTCGCCCGCTATAAAGCCCGGGTCCACGCCAACGTGGCGGCCTTGCGCCAGCAGGTCGAAGCCATGCTCGCCAACGTGGCGGTGGCCAGCTAGCCGCAAGCGTCATCCTGAGGTGGCCGCGTAGCGGCCCTCGAAGGATGACGGGAAAGGCACGGGCCGTCGCCCTTCGAGGCGCGACTGCGTCGCACACCTCAGGGTGACGGGACTTGGGTCCAGGATGACACCCGTATTTATTTTCTCAGCCAGCCGGCCTATATAGCCGCCCGGCGACAAGCCCATCCTTCAACCCGTTAACGAGCGCAGAGCGGTCATGGCCGGTCATTCCCAATTCAAAAACATCATGCACCGCAAGGGGAAGCAGGACAAAGTCCGCTCCAAGATCTTCGGTAAGCTGGCCCGCGAAATCACCGTCTCGGCCAAGCTCGGCCTGCCGGACCCGGCCTTCAACCCGCGTCTGCGCGCGGCGATCCTGGAAGCCCGCGCCGAGAACATGCCGAAGGACAATATCGAGCGCGCCATCAAGAAGGCCTCCGGCTCCGAGCAGGAGAGCTACGACGAGGTCCGCTACGAGGGTTACGCGCCGGGCGGCATCGCCGTCATCGTCGAGGCGCTGACCGACAACAACAACCGCACCGCCGGCGAAGTCCGCTCGATCTTCACCAAGGCCGGCGGCAATCTCGGCACCACCGGTTCGGTGGCCTTCATGTTCGACCACATCGGCGTCGTGGAATACGACGCGGCCAAGGCCTCCGCCGATGCGATGCTGGAAGCGGCGATCGACGCCGGCGCCGAGGATGTGACCTCGGACGAGAACGGCCATCAGATCATCACCAAGACCGATACGCTGCATGAGGTCGCCAAGGCGCTCGAAGCCAAGTTCGGCGAACCGCGCAAGTCCGGCATGGTGTGGAAGCCGCAGAACACCGTCGCCGTGGACGACGAAGCGGGCGAGAAGATTCTGAAGCTGATGGAAGCGCTCGACGAATCCGACGACGTGCAGAACGTCTACGCCAACTTCGAAGTGTCGGATGCGCTCGTCGCGAAGA
>JANLJK010000046.1 GCA_029255525.1 Pseudolabrys sp. | reverse complement strand
CAGCGCGGCGCACCGCTTCCAGGGCGTGGGCGACGCCCTGTGGATGGCGGTCGAGCACCTGCCGCATGTTCCGGTATTGCTCGGTGATCGCGAGCCGATAACTGGAGCGGGGAAAGTCGCGTAGCGCCGTTTGGACGGCCTGCTCCAGCACCGCTGCCTTGGCCTTGAGCCCGTCATCGGTGAAGTCGCGCAAAATGAATTTCAGCGTCGCGCTGTCGAGCCCGGCCTCGATGCCTTGCGGATGCACGAAGCCGTGGCGGCCCTCGGTCGTCTCCGGCGAGCAGGTTTCCTTCGGCAGCAACTCGATGATGCGCGCCGCGATCTTGATCGCGTTCTCCATCTTGCCTTTGGCAAAGCCGGGATGGGCGCTGACGCCTTGGATGGTGACGACGGCAGCGTCCGCGGAGAAGGTCTCGTCCTCCACGGTGCCGGCGGTTTCGCCGTCGATCGTATAGGCGAAGTCGGCGGCGAGCCGCTTGAGGTCGACCTTGTCGACGCCGCGACCGATCTCCTCGTCGGGCGTGAACAGCACCTTGATCGTGCCGTGCTTGATTTGGCGGTTCAGCACCAGGAAGCGCATGGCATCGACGATCTCGGCGACACCTGCCTTGTTGTCGGCCCCTAACAGGGTGGTGCCGTCGCTGGTGACGATATCGTGGCCGATCTGGTGGCTAAGGGCGGGATGCTCGGCCGCGCGGATGACCTGCGTCGGATCGCCGGGCAGGGTGATGTCGCCGCCCTGGTAGTTGCGCACGATCTGCGGTTTCACGCCGGCGCCGGAGCAGTCGGGTGAGGTGTCCATGTGCGAGCAGAAACAGATCACCGGCACCGTCTTGTCGGTGTTCGACGGCAGCGTCGCATAAACATAGCCGTTGTCGTCCATGCCGGCGTCGGCAAGACCGATCGAGCGCAATTCCTCGACGAGCAGGCGGCCGAGGTTTTTCTGCTTCTCGGTGGACGGACAGGTTGGCGAGTCCGGGTCGGACTGCGTGTCGATCGTCACATAGCGCAGAAAGCGCTCGGTGGCGGTATGGTCGAAGACGAGAGGGGCTGGCACGCGGGCAGGCTCACCATGGTGGAGGATGACGCAGTATAGGCGCTCCGCTCGGGCGCCAAAACAAAACGGCAGGCGGGAGCCTTCGCTCACACCTGCCGCTCTCAATCCCCGGAGGGTCGGCTGCTTTAAGCCGTCAGACCGCTTCCTTCAGTTCTTTGGCGGCGCGGAAGGCAACCTTCTTCGACGCCTTGATCTGGATCGCTTCGCCCGTGGCCGGGTTACGGCCCATGCGCGCGGCGCGCTTGCGGACCTGGAGGATGCCAAAGCCGCCGAGACGAATCTTCTCACCCTTCTTCAGGTGCTTCACGATGTTGTCGACCAGGTCGCCCAGCACGGCTTCCGCCTGCTTCTTCGGGATCTCGTGGGACTCCGCAAGCGCGGCCGCGAGATGTTTCAGGGTGACCGTCGCCGGGGTAGCTGCCTTTCCAGGTGCCGTAGCCATCTTTGGGACCCTCCTGTCGAATCCGACTGCCCGGCGTGACGCCGGACGGTGTGCCCGAATAGACGATTCGGGGGCGGTGTGACCACCGATTGTTAGCGTGAAATAAGGGGTTTTCGCAAATCGGCAGGTTGGCGGCGGGGACAGCTTGACTTGCGGCGGGTGCCCCTTTAAGCCCTCGTCCACGCCCGCGGGGGCGTAGCTCAGTTGGTTAGAGCGCTGCCCTGTCACGGCAGAGGCCGCGGGTTCGAGTCCCGTCGCTCCCGCCATTTTATCAATAACTTAACCGTGGTTTCCGGTCCGGACGCATTGCCGCGTCCAGGGCCTGTTGAGCGGTCCCTTTCATGGTCGCAGACACCCCGCTCCACGGCGTCCGCGCGCTCTTTTTCGACGTCTTCGGCACTTTGGTCGACTGGCGATCCTCCATCGCGCGGGAGGCGGAGCGCATACTCATGCCCCTCGGTCATGAACTCGACTGGGCGGCCTTCGCCGATGCCTGGCGGGACGAGTACCAGCCTGGCATGGAAGAGGTCCGCGCCGGGCGCATCCCGTTCTCCAAGCTCGATGTGCTGCACCGGCGCAATCTTGAGCGCTTCATCCCGCGCTTTGGCCTGACCGGTCTGCCCGATCCCGTGCTGCACGACCTGACGCTGGCCTGGCACCGGCTCGACGCCTGGCCGGAGGTGCCGGCGGCGCTGGCGCGCCTCAAGCGCAAATTCCTGATCGCGCCGTGTTCGAACGGGAATATCTCCTTGATGGTCGATCTCGCCCGCCGCAACAACCTGCCGTGGGATGCGATCTTGGGGGCCGAGGTCGCCGGTGACTACAAGCCGAAGCCGCGGGTTTACTACGCCGCCTGCGACGCCTTCGACCTTCCGCCCGCGCACTGCATGATGGTCGCGGCGCACTCGAGCGACCTTGTGGCTGCCGCCGCGTGCGGCCTGCGCACCGCGCACATCGCGCGCCCGAACGAGCACGGACCGGGCGAAGGCGAGCGCGCGCCGACGGTGCCGGTCGATCTCGTGGGGCAGGGGCTCGATGAGATCGCGGAGAAATTGGGCGCCTGATCGCGCCATGACGGCCGGGCCGCTCGCCAGCGGGCTCGTTTTTGCGCTTGACCTAGAGCATGCTCTAACCCGTAGGTTTGCGCGCGTCGTCACGAGACAAGACTAGTTATGAAGATTGGCCAACTCGCAAAGCGATCGGGGTTTTCGGCGCATACCATCCGCTATTACGAACGGATTGGGCTGCTTCCCCGTGCGCATCGGGATCAATCGGGGCAGCGCGACTACGACGCATCGATTCTGGTCTGGGTCGAATTCCTCAGTCGCCTGAAAACGATTGGGATGCCGATCCGCGACATGCAGCGCTATGCAAAGCTTCGGGAATCCGGTCCGTCAACCGAGACGGAACGCCGCGAACTTCTCGAAAGACATCGCCAGCGCGTGCAGGCGCATGTTGCCGAACTGCAAGACTGTCTTCTCGTCCTCGACACCAAAATCGCCGGCTATGCCCGGTTGGAACAGAGGGTGAAAAAGCATGTCACGCAAACAACACGAAAGCGAAAGTCGACTGGAGCGCGGTACGCGCGTCCTGTCTGAAATCGACGGCGTAGCCGGCGAGAACGTTGTCTCGTCGCTCGCCGACATTGCGCCGGACTTCGCCCGCTATGTGATCGAATTTCCCTTCGGCGACATCTATTCCCGGCCGGGCCTCGATCTGCGGGCCCGAGAGGTTGCGACCGTCGCTGCTTTGACGGCGTTGGGCAACGCGGCGCCACAACTCAAGGTCCACATCGAGGCTGGCCTGAATGTTGGCCTTACGCGCGAGGAGATCACGGAGGTCATCATGCAGATGGCCGTGTATGCGGGCTTTCCCGCCGCCCTCAACGGCCTGTTCGCGGCGAAAGAAGTTTTCGCATGTCGCGACGCGGCAAACGAGCCGTCGGGACAGGAACACGCGGCATGATGTCGATTTTGCGTATCCTTTGCGCCGGCAGTGCGCTTGTTCTTGGCGCGGCGTTATATATCGCTCCAGCGGCTCTGCCGGCGGCAGCGCAAACATCGCCGGCCGTCCCCGAGAGACTATGGGATGGCTTCAACTCGCCCGTTGGTATGGCCTTCGACGCGGCCGGGAATCTTTACGTCGCGGAATGGGGAGCAGGGCGTGTCTCCCGGATTGATCCGACCGGCAATCGTTCGACCTTCGCGGCGGGACTTGACGGACCGTCGGGATTGGCGATCGGGTCGGATGGTACAATTTACGTCGCATCCTATTCCCGCGACGAAGTTTATCGCTTCACGCCAGAAGGTGTCAGGACCGTGCATGTGACCGGTCTTGCCACGCCGGCCGGGATTGGCTTCGACCGCGCCGGGCGGCTGTTGATCGCCAATCGCCGCACCAATCAACTTCTTGGTGTGGCCCCAGGCGGGCGGCTTGAGCCGGTCATCGACGGTCTGCGAACGCCCGTCGGAGCCGTGCAGACCGCCGATGGCGGCTATGTCGTCTCCAATATCGGCGGCGGCGTCACCATCGTTCGCCCGGACGGAAGCCGCGTCGAGGCGGGTAAGGATTTCAGAACGCCCGGTCCCGGTATCGCGATCACCAAAGATGGGCGCGTGTTCATCGTGGACTACGGCGGCACGACCGTTCGGGAAATCCTGCCCAACGGAGAATCGCGGAGTGTCGCAGACGGCTTGCGCAGCCCTGTCGGCCTGACCGTTGCGCCAGACGGCGTCTCCTTGCTGACCGCCGCATGGGGTGATGGGACGATCTACCGGATATCAATTCCTCAATAGCGTGCCGGATGATCTCGCGGGCAGGGCTCGATGAGATCGCGGAGAAGCTGGGAGTCTAAGTCGTCGCCCTGAGGTGCTCGGCGCTTTGGCGCCGAGCCTCGAAGGGCCTGTGCCCATCATCCTTCGAGGCTCGCTGCGCTCGCACCTCAGGATGACGGTGAGAGTTTATACCGCGTTGCCTATCTCACCCCTTATACACCGGCTCCGGCTGCGCGAACCAATTCGCCAGGATGTGATAGACCATCATGTAGTTCTTCTGCTGGAAGCTGGCGTGCGAGATGCCGGACATCACCGTGAACTGCTTGTCCGGGTTCGGCAGCTTGTCGAAGAACTTCAACAGATCGTCCATCGACGCGATGCCGTCGTGCTGACCGCGCATAATCAAGGTCGGCACCGTGATCTTCTGCGGATCGACCACCGGTAGTTTCGAGCACATATCGACGTAAGTGCCGGTCGGCACCGAGTCGTCTAGCGCGCAGACGGCGTCGGCGAAAGCTTCGATTACATTCCGCTCGGCCGTGTCGGGATGGTCGCGGTCGAATACCGAATGGATGAAGGCTTTGGTCATCGGTCGCCGGTTGACGCCGATGAATTCGGGAAGCTTCTTGCGCCGCTGCTCCAGCGTCGGCGAGCCTTCGCCGGTCCACACCATGGCGTCGAGCGCCAGCCGCGCCACCAACTCGGGATGACGCTCGGCGAACAGCGCGGCGCGCAGCGCGCCCGATGAAATCCCATAGACGAGCAGGGGGCGTTTGCCCCTGAGCTTCTGGATATAAAGTGCGGCGGCGTAGCAGTCGTCGGCGCCCATCGAAATCGGCGCGTTGTTGTCGCGATCCTTGGTCGAGCGGCCGTAGCCTTCCATGTCGACCGACCAGCAGTCGAAGCCGCGTTTGGCGAAATGCTCCATCGCCGAGGAATCCGGCCGGCCCGGGACTTGCAAATCGAAGGTGGGCTGCCCGGCCATGGAGGAGCCGTGCACGAACAGGATGGTGCCTTGGGTCTTGGCCGGATCACCTTGGATCTTCTCGAACAGGAACAGCTTCACGCCGCCGTCCTTGGTGGTCCAATGCTCCTCGGCCCGGATGGCGGGCATCGTCATGTCGTTCATCGTTTCCCCGTACCGTTATGATGGCAGCGCTTATTGGCCGCACCGCCGTTTGCTTGTGTGTGACCTTAGCCGAAAGCCGGGTCGCCTTGCGACTCGGTCATTGGCATGGGTAGAAAATTGCGAGCCACGCCGCGCCTGTGTCTTGCTGCGCGCATGCGGACTCCAGGAGAGCGCGTGACCGACGTTCGCAGGATTTTCCGTTCGGTTGGCGCACAGGCAGTCTGCGCCCTGGTGCTTGGCGCGCTATCTTTCTCGGCCGCGCCGGCGCAGGCTGGTTTGTTTGATCGCTACGTCCGTCCCGATTATGATCGGCGGACCTTTGATGCCGCGCGGCCCGAGCCGGCGCCGGTGCGCAAGCGCCCCAAGACCAAGAACACCGACATCCACTTTACCGATCAGAAGGTCCCGCCCGGGCCACTGCACATCATTGCGTCCATCGCCAAGCAGCGGGTGACGGTGTTTATGAATGGCGTCCGCATCGCCGAGGCGCCCATCTCGACCGGCGTGCCGGGCCATCCGACGCCGATGGGGATCTTCGCGGTGATCTCGAAAGCGCGGCACCACAGGTCGAACATCTACAGCGGCGCGCCGATGCCCTACATGCACCGTATCACTTGGTCCGGCATCGCGCTGCATCAGGGGCCGCTGCCGGGCTATCCGGCCTCGCACGGCTGCATCCGCCTGCCGGAATCCTTTGCGTCGAAGCTGTGGGCGATCACCAAGCTCGGCGCGCGCGTGATCGTGACGCGCGATGAAGCGGCGCCGGTCGCCTTTGAGAGTCCGCGCCTGTTCGTGCCGAAGAAGCCGGCGGAAAAGCCGGCGACCGAAGCGGCGGCACCGGAGCCTGTCGTCGCGATGGTGACCGGAAGCATCGCCGACTCGGCCGCGCCGGTCACCGACATCGTCAAGCTGCCGGAGCCGTCGCAGCCGGTCACCGAGGCGCCCAAGGAGGCGGCCAAACGCAAAGGCCCGGTGCAGGTCTTCGTCAGCCGCAAGGAAGCCAAGCTCTATGTGCGGCAGGGTTTCGCCCCGCTGTTCGAGGCGCCGGTGACGGTCGCCGATCCGGATCAGCCGTGGGGCACGCATATCTTCACGGTGATGGATATCAAGGACGACAAAGCGAGTTGGACCGCGCTGACGGTGCCGAGCGGCTACGCCGATCCGCAGGAGCGGCACGGCCGTAAGCTGTCGGCCAAGCAGATCGAGCGTCTGCAGAAGCGCGCGGCCGACCTCGCCAATGCACCGGCGGCGGCACAGGCGCTGGAGCGTTTTGAGCTGTCGAAAGAAGCTGTCGAGCGCATTTCAGAACTGCTGGCGGTCGGCTCGGCGCTGATCGTTTCGGACAATGCGCTGAGCGATGAGACCGGACTCGAAACCGACTTCATCGTCGCGACGCACTGAGCACCACGACCCGCGCACCGACCGGCGTGCGCTGGTAGAGATCGATGACGTCCTGGTTGATCATACGGATGCAGCCGGACGACACGCTGGTGCCGATGGTCCACGGTTCGACCGTGCCGTGAATGCGAAACAGCGTGTCCTTGTTGCCCTGCCAGAGATACATGGCGCGGGAGCCGAGCGGATTGCGCGGGCCGCCGGGCATGCCGAGGCCGCCGCGCAACGTACTCATCTGCCGCCGCAGCTCCGGTTGGCGCGCAATCATCTCTTTGGGCGGATACCAGTCCGGCCATTCCTGTTTGTCGTGGATGGTGGCCGAGCCCGACCATTCGAAGCCCTGGCGGCCGACGCCGATGCCGTAACGTAGCGCCCGCCCATCGTCCTGGACGAGATAGAGGAAGTGGTTGCGCGGATCGATGACGATCGTGCCGGGCCGCTCGTTCGTCCGGTAGAAGACGGCCTTGCGCAGAAATTCCGGATCGACCTCCGACAGGTCCATCGCCGGGATCGGAAAGCGCTCGCCGCGCACCGGCGCATAGAGGGCGGCATATTGGCGCGCGATCGCCGGGTCGACGGGGCCGTAGGTTTCGCCGGGACGTGTCGGTTCAGACGGCTGGGCGTCCGGCGTGATCGCCAGGGGCGCGCCGGGCCTCATCGACGGCTGGCCGGTAAATCCCGGACAGGTCCATGGGTAGCGATCATCGCAGTTTTGCGCCACCGCGCGGCCGGCGACTAATGCGGTGACGACGGCCAGACCGATGGCGAGGAGGGGATGGGATGACATCCAACCATTATGGATCGGTTGGCGAAATCCCATTGATCCACATCAAGATGCCGGAATTAGGCGCGGCTGGCGGCGCGGGTGTCACGCTCAGTTGATCGGCGTAATGTGGTTGGCGGCGATCACCTTCTGCCATTGATTGATTTGGGCCTGCATGAAGGCGGCAAACCGCGGTTGCGTCATGACAAGCGGCGAGGCGCCTTGCTTCTCCCAGGCGGCTTTGATGTCGGGCCGCGCCACGATCTTGGTGATCTCCCGGTGGAGCGTCTCGACGATGTCGGGCGGCGTGTCCTTGGGCGCCATGACGCCGACCCACAAGGTGGCCTGGAAACCGGGCGCGCCGGCTTCGCTCAGCGTGGGCACGCCGGGCAGGATCGGCGAGCGGATGGCCCCGCTGGTGCCGAGCGGGCGCACCATCCCGGCCTGGATCATGGGCGCCATGGTCGGCACCGAATCGAACAGGAGTTGGATCTGGCCGGCCAGGATGTCGTTGCGGGCGCCGGTCGAGCCCTTGTAGGGCACGTGGACGAGGTCGACTCCGGTCAGGTTCCGTAACAGCTCGCCGGCCATGTGGTAATTCGAGCCCGGCCCGGACGAACCGTAATTGAGCGTGCCGGGCTTGACCCGGGCGAGGGCGAGCAGCTCGGCCAAGGTCTTCGCCGGTACCGAGGGGTGCGCGACCAGCACCAGGTCGGTATCGATCAGCGGCGCGACCGGCACCAGGTCGCGCATCAGGCGGTATGGCTTGTGGGCGTAGAGAGTCTCGTTCACCGCCTGCGTGCCGGAGACCATCAGCAGCGTGTAGCCATCGGGCGCAGCCTTCGCGACCAGATCGGTGCCGATGGTCGTGCCGGCGCCGGGTCGATTCTCCATCACGAAGGGCTGGTGCAGCGCTTTGTGCAATTCCTCGGCGATAGCGCGGGTATAGACGTCGGTCGGGCCGCCGGCGCCGAAGGGCACGATCACCCTGACCGGGCGGGACGGATAGTCGTCGGCGACCGCGCGTGCGGCACATGTCGCCAGAAGCCCTGCCGACACAAGCAGGGCCGCGACTCGTCGCAGGACTGCCATCCACGTTTCCCCGGACGTTTTTGTTTTTTGCTGACGCCCGCACCAACTATCGGAGGTCGCCCGATAGGCGTCAACCGGACGTCAATCATGCATCCCTGCGGGCCCGCTCTGCGGCACGCGCGAGCCTCGTGGATGCCGCCGAAACGCGGCTTGCCTCCCTTTGTGCGCTGCGCTAAGCCTCGCCCGCTCCCGTCCTTGAGCCATTCCAATCTAAACAAGGGCGTTTTGTGCGGTTTTACGGCGCCATCCCAGGCTGCCGGGCAGTCCAGGGCGGGCGTACCTCCGGATTTGGGCGGGCTGAAGGCTTGAGGTCGCCATGAGCGCATTGCTGCTGGATTATCTGCCGCTGGTCATCTTCATCGCGGTGTCGATCGTGATCGGGCTGGCGCTGCTGATCGCGCCGTTCATCGTCGCCTACAGCCAGCCGGACCCCGAGAAGCTGTCGGCCTACGAATGCGGCTTCAACGCCTTCGACGACGCGCGCATGAAGTTCGACGTGCGCTTCTACCTTGTCGCCATCCTTTTCATCATTTTCGACCTTGAAGTGAGCTTCCTGTTCCCCTGGGCAGTGGCCTTCAAGGAGGTCGGCGTCTTCGGCTTCTGGTCGATGATGCTGTTCCTTGGCGTGCTGACGATCGGCTTCATATATGAGTGGAAGAAGGGGGCGCTGGAATGGGATTGAACCAGCCATGACCCTGGTCGCACCTGCACCCAAAGGCATTCTCGACCCCAACACCGGCAAGCCGGTGGGGGCGAACGATCCGTTCTTCCTGAACGTCAACAGCGAGCTCTCCGACAAGGGCTTCATCATCACGGCCGCCGACGACCTCATCACCTGGGCGCGCACCGGCTCGCTGATGTGGATGACCTTCGGTCTGGCCTGCTGCGCCGTCGAGATGATGCAGGTCTCGATGCCGCGCTACGACGTCGAACGCTTCGGCTTCGCGCCGCGCGCCAGCCCACGCCAGTCCGACGTGATGATCGTCGCCGGCACGCTGACCAACAAGATGGCGCCCG
>JANLJK010000045.1 GCA_029255525.1 Pseudolabrys sp. | reverse complement strand
CGACGCGGTGCATGCCGAGCCCGATCCGCACACTAAAGGCGGCTTCATCGTCAACGTCGCCATCGCCGACGTCGCCCATTATGTGACGCCCGGCTCGGCCCTCGACCGCGAAGCTTTGGTGCGCGGTAATTCTGTCTATTTCCCCGACCGCGTCGTGCCGATGCTGCCGGAACGCATCTCCAACGATCTGTGCTCGCTGCGCCCGCGCGAGGACCGTGCCGCGCTCGCCGTGCGCATGGTGATCGGCCCGGACGGCCGCAAGCGCTCGCATACGTTCCACCGCATCATGATGCGCTCAGCCGCCAAGCTGTCTTACGACCAAGCGCAGCTCGCCATCTCCGGTCGTCCCGACGAGGACAGTGAGGCTTTGGTCGAGCCGATCCTCAAGCCGCTCTATGCGGCTTACGAAACCTGCGTGCGCGCCCGCACCGAGCGCTCGCCGCTCGACCTCGATCTGCCCGAGCGCAAGATTTTGCTCAAAGGCGACGGCACCGTCGACCGCGTGATCATCCCCGAACGGCTGGAAGCGCACCGGCTGATCGAGGAGTTCATGATCCTCTCCAATGTCGCCGCCGCCGAGACCTTGGAAAAGGCCCGCGTGCCGCTGATCTACCGCGTGCATGACGAGCCGTCGGTGGAGAAGGTCCACGCCCTGCACGAGTTTCTCGCCACGCTCGACATCAGCTTCGCCAAGTCCGGGGCGCTCCGGCCCGAAGCCTTCAACCGCGTGCTGCGGATGATGAAAGGCCGCGACGCCGAGCCTTTGGTCAACGAGATCGTGCTGCGCACGCAGGCGCAGGCCGAATATGCCGCCGAGAACTACGGCCACTTCGGTTTGAACCTGCGCCGCTACGCGCACTTCACCTCGCCGATCCGCCGCTATTCGGATTTGATCGTGCATCGCGGCCTGATCCGCGCGCTCAAGCTGGGCCCCGACGGCCTCGCCGACACGGTCGAGACCAAGGACCTTGCCGAGATATCGGCCGAGATATCCGCCACCGAGCGGCGCGCCATGCTGGCCGAGCGCGAGACCAAGGACCGGCTGATCGCGCACCATCTCGCCGACCGTGTCGGCGCCACTTTCGACGGCCGCATCTCCGGCGTCACCCGCGCCGGCCTGTTCGTGAAGCTGCACGAAACCGGCGCCGACGGCTTCATCCCGGCGCGCACCATCGGCGACGAATACTTCCGTCACGACGAGAAGGCGCATGCCATGATCGGCAACCGCTCGGGCGAGACCTATCGGTTGGGCGACACCGTCACCGTCAAGCTGGTCGAGGCAGCGCCGGTGGCCGGCGCGCTGCGCTTCGAAGTGCTGTCGGAGGGCCGCGCCGGCAAGCCGGCCCCGCGCGGCTTCCGTCCGCCCCGCCCTGGACAACAGCCCGGTTCATCGGGCAAGCCTCGCAGCAAAGATCGCCACAGGGTTCGCAAGAACAAAGGCAAGCGGAAGGCGCGATGACGAAAGACGCAATGACGAAGGATATGGCCAAGGTCTGGGCCGAGCGCATGACCAATGTCGAGCGCGACCAGAGCTTCCCCGACAGCGAGCCGAAAGACGCCGCGACCTTGATGCTGATCGATCGCGCCGGCGAGGTGCCCAAGGTGCTGCTCGGCCGCCGCCATCACGGCCACAAATTCATGCCGGGCAAGTTCGTGTTTCCCGGTGGGCGCCTCGAACTGCATGACGCCGAGATGAGCGCGGTCAGCGAGCTTCATCCCGGCACCGAGAAGAAGCTCCTGGAGCGCGTCACCGCACCCATCCCCGGCTTCGCCCGCGCGCTGGCGCTGACCGCTGTGCGCGAGGTGGCGGAGGAAACCGGGCTCCTGCTCGGCGCCCAGGGCGACGTGCCGCCGAAGACGCCAGGCGAAATCTGGACCGAGTTCGAGAAGGCCAAGGTGCACCCGGATCTCGGCCAGATCCATTTCATCGCCCGCGCCATCACCCCGCCGCGCCGGCCGAAGCGCTTCGACACGCGATTCTTCACCGCCGACGCCACGGCCGTCGCCCACACCATCGAGGGCGTGGTCGGGCCGGATTCGGAGCTGGTGGAGCTGGTCTGGATCCCGATCGCCGAGGCGCGGAGCCTTGATATGCCGACCATCACCGGCATCGTCCTGGAGGAGCTTCTGGCGCGGGTGGAGGCCGGCATGGCCCACGATCTGCCGGTGCCGCTCTATTTCATGGAAAACCAGGTTTTTCAGCGGGAACTGTTGTGAAGCCGTCACCCTGGGACCGCGCGCAGCGCCGTAGCCCGACGCAGCGAACCCGGGGGCAGCCCATCAATCGTTCCCGGGTTATGCTTCGCCCACCCGGGCTACGCACCGAAGGCCCCTTTCCTTGACATTTGCCGGTTGGACGCTAGTTTCCGCCGCCAAAGCATCCCTGACATCGCCTAGAGACCGCTTTCGAGGACTTTAATCCATGGCCAAAGCCATCAATCTCAAGATCAAGCTCGTGTCGAGCGCCGGCACCGGCCACTACTACGTGACCACCAAGAACTCGCGCACGCAGACCGACAAGCTCAAGAAGAAGAAGTACGACCCGGTCGCGAAGAAGCACGTCGAGTACTCGGAATCCAAGATCAAGTAAGCGCGGGCTTTTAGCCCAGCGACTGCACGAGGGCGCCGGTAGCGGCGCCCTTTGCTTTTGCACGCCCTGCGTGGAAGGCTTTTCTCCTCTTCGTCGCAACTTGGAACGGCGCGGAATATTCAGCTCCCGGCGGACCTGATATCTTCAACGCGTTCTCGCCGGGAGAGCTTTGCCATGCTGCGCCTTCTCTTTGCTGCCCTGCTCCTGCTGCCGCTCGCCGTCACCGGCGCGCACGGCGCGGAGCCGCACAAGCTCGCCCTGCAGATCAGCGACGACGACCCGGTCAAGATGAACGCCGTGCTCAACGTCGCCACCAATGTGTCGAAGTACTATTCCGAGAAGGGCGAAGAGGTCGACATCGCGATCGTCGCCTTCAATGCCGGCATCACGATGCTGCGCGCCGACAAGTCGCCGGTGCTCGACCGGCTGAAGTCGTTCAAGCAAGGCATGCCGAACGTGTCGTTCAAGGCCTGCCAGAACACGCTCGACACCCTCGCCCGCCACGACGGCAAGGAGCCGCCTTTGGTCGACAACGCCGAGCGCGTCACCGCCGGCGTCGTGACCTTGATCGAGCTCGGCGAAAAAGGCTGGACGATCGTCAGGCCGTGAGCGTTCGTCCGTAGGGTGGGCAAAGGTGCGCACTTGCGCGCCGTGCCCACGTCTTCGCTACAAACGCGGCACGTGGGCTTCGCTACGCTCAGCCCACCCTACAAGAGCATTGATGATTGCCAACAAGGTGGCCGGCCGGCAGCGGTCACACGAGGAGGCCACTCGCACCGCTTACCGACCGGCCGAACCCCACGGACCCCGGAGATGCGGCGGACCGGAGCACTCCGCAGGGCATTGGCATTAGCGTTGCATAACGTTGGCGTTGCATAACGTTGGCATGGGCGTCGGCATCGAGGCCTCAAAAGGCCGACCGCGCCGTCAAAACCAAGGTTAGACCAAGCCCACAGCGCGTCCAATGCCCTTGTTAAAGGGCTGATCCAGCGTGAAAATTACGCGCGGCGATCAGGCGGCGTCGGCCACCACGCGGTTGCGGCCATCGCGCTTAGCACGATAGAGCGCCGTATCGGCACGCTTGAGGATGGTCGCCGCGGTGTCTTCAGGTCCCGCCAGCGCGGCGATACCGATCGACAAAGTCACGGACAACTGCTTGGCGCCTTGCTGAATGGCGAAGGGCTCGCTCGCCACCTTGCGGCGCAGGCGCTCGGCCACCATCGTCGCGACCGCCATATCGGTCTCCGGCATCACGACGACAAATTCCTCGCCGCCGTAACGGCAAGCCAGATCGATATTGCGGATCGACTTGCGGATGCGCAGCGCGAATTCGCGTAAGACATCGTCGCCGGCGTCGTGGCCGTGCCCGTCATTGATCGCCTTGAAGAAATCGATATCGAGGATCAGCACCGTGATCGGCTTGCCGCGCGCGGCCGCCTGCTCGACGAGCGCACCGAGATGCGTCTCCATGTAGCGGCGGTTGAACAGACCGGTCAGACCGTCGGAGATCGCCATCTCGATCGAGGCATGCACATTGTCGCGCAGGCGCTCGGTGTAGCGCTTCTTCTTGATCTGCGTGCGCACGCGCGCCAGCATCTCGTTCTTGTCGATCGGGCGGATCAGGTAGTCGTTGACGCCGATCTCCAGCCCACGCACCAGGCGCTGGTTGTTGTCGGGCTCGGCGACGGCGAGGATCGGCAGGCCGCGCGTGCGTTCGAGCGAGCGGACCTGGCTGCACAGCCTGAGGCCGTCGAAGTTCTCAAGGCCCAGCGACACGATCATCAGGTCGTAATTGCCCTCGGCCGCGTGGAACATGGCCTCGGCCGGGTTGGTCTCGATGTCGATCGTGTGCTCGGCCGCGAGCGTCTGCGCGATGCGCTCATAGGAGCTCTTGCGGTCGTCGACGATGAGAATGCGCCCGTTGCGACCGGTCTCCGCGACCGCCTCGCGCTCCGGGCTCTGCATGCCGATTTCCTTGGTGGTGAGCGCGCGCATGCGCAGCTCGTCGGTCACCATCTTCAGCCGCGAGAGCTGGCGCACGCGCGAGATCAGCGCCACATCGGTCACCGGCTTGGTCAGGAAATCGTCGGCGCCCGCCTCCAGGCCACGCACACGGTCGGACGGCTGGTCGAGCGCGGTCACCATGACCACGGGGATGTGGTGGGTCGCGGGATTGGATTTGAGCCGCCGGCAGACCTCGAAGCCATCCATGTCCGGCATCATCACGTCGAGCAGCACGATGTCGCATTCGGCGCGTTCAGCCAGCGCCAGAGCCTCGGCGCCGCTATAGGCAGTGGCCACATCGAAATACTCGGCCGACAGCCGCGCTTCCAAGAGCTTCACATTGGCCGGAATATCGTCGACGACCAGAACACGCGCACTCATCGTTGCACCATCACATTTCTATTCGTCATTCCGGAGCACGTGCGCAGCACGCGAACCCGGAATCCAGAAACAGCCGCCGTGCTCACGTCTGGATTCCGGGCTCGCTCGCTAACGCTCGCGCCCCGGAATGACGAGTTCACCGTCATCACGCCGGTCCGAGGAAGTGCCGCACCGTCTCGATGAACTTACCCACCGAGATCGGCTTCGACAGATAGGCCTCGCAACCGCCCTCGCGGATGCGCTCCTCGTCGCCCTTCATGGCGAAAGCCGTGACCGCGACCACGGGAATCGCCTTCAGCTCAGCGTCGTCTTTGAGCCACTTCGTCACTTCAAGGCCGGATACTTCCGGCAACTGGATATCCATCAGGATCAAATCGGGGCGGTGCTGGCGCGCCAGATCGAGCGCCTCGATGCCGTTGCGCGTGCCGACCGTGTGGTAGCCGTGCGCCTCCAAAAGGTCGTGGAAGAGCTTCATATTGAGCTCGTTGTCCTCCACGATCAGGACGGTTTTGGCCATCGCCCCATTTGTCCCCAACGCTTCCCCAGGCCGGCGCTTGACCGCCGTCGCCAGCCCGCGCGTCGTCGGGCATGATCTGTTCTCCACCGTAGTGCCGATTTGTTGACGAAAGGCAAACCCAATTGAAGAAACAGGCCCCTAGCGCGACGCAGGAAGCCGCGGAAGCCGTGGCGATTCAGGCCCTTACCTACATCGCCGGCGATCCCGAGCGGCTCGGCCAGTTCCTGGCGGTTACCGGCATCGGCCCGGCGGAGATTCGCACCGCCGCAAGCGAGCCCGGGTTCCTGGTGGGCGTGCTGGAATATCTCATCTCAGACGAGGCGCTTCTGACCGGTTTCGCGACCGAGGCGGGCCTGCGGCCGACGGATCCGGTCAAAGCGCTGGTTATACTCGGTGGCAGCCATTGGGAACGGGAGGTGCCGTGAGCTTCTGCCGCGATTGCCTGACGGATGCGGCCCCGCACGCCACGCGCTGCCCGGCCTGCGGCTCGCCGCGGCTGGTGCAGCACGCGGAAGCGGACAAGCTGACCATCGCCCATATCGACTGCGACGCCTTCTACGCCACCATCGAAAAGCGCGACGACCCTTCCCTCATCGACAAGCCGGTGATCATCGGCGGCGGCAAGCGCGGCGTGGTGTCAACCGCCTGCTATATCGCCCGCACCTACGGCGTGCGCTCGGCCATGCCGATGTTCGAGGCGATGCGCCGCTGCCCGCAGGCCGTGGTGGTCAAGCCGAACATGGCGAAATATGTCGAGGTCGGCCGCGCGGTGCGCAAGCGCATGCGCGATCTCACGCCGCTCGTCGAGCCTTTGTCGATCGACGAGGCGTTCCTCGATTTGACCGGCACCGAGCGGCTGCACGGCATGAGCGCCGCCAAGGTGCTGGCCCGCTTCGCGGCGCACGTCGAGCGCGACCTCGGCATCACGGTGTCGATCGGGCTTTCGGCCAACAAGTTCCTGGCCAAGATCGCTTCCGACCTGGACAAACCGCGCGGCTTTGCCGTCATCGGCCAGTCCGAGGCGGTCGACTTCCTCGCGCCCAAGCCGGTCGGCTTCATCTATGGCGTCGGTCACGTGAGCGCGGCCAAGCTCACACAAGACGGCTTCCGCATCATCGCCGACCTGCAACGCGCCGACGAACGCGACCTCATGCGCCGCTACGGCGAGGAAGGCCTGCGTCTCTCCAGACTCGCGCGCGGCATCGACACGCGCCGTGTCGATCCCGAGCGCGAGACCAAGAGCATCTCGGCGGAAACCACCTTCGACAGCGACGTCGCCGAATTCCGGCCGCTCGAGCAGACGCTCTGGGAATTGACCGAGAAGGTCTCCAGCCGGCTCAAGGCCGCGCATCTCGCCGGCTCGACCGTGACGCTCAAGCTCAAGACCGCGGACTTCAAGACGCGCACCCGCGCACGATCGCTTGGGAACCCGACGCAACTCGCTGCCCGCATCTTCTCGGCCGGGCGCGATCTCCTGAAAAATGAAGTCGGCCATACCCGCTTCCGCCTGATCGGCATCGGCGTCAGCCATCTCGAAGACGCCACCGGCGACGATCTCGCCGACCTGCTCAACCGCCGCGAAGCACAGGCCGAACATGCCGTCGACAAGCTACGCGCGAAATTCGGCAAGGCCGCGGTGGTGAAGGGCCTGGCGCTGGACGATAAGTAAGCGCGTACCCCGAAACGCCTTTATTTCCCAATTCTTGGAACAGTGCCCTCGCCCGCGTCTTGCCTCTATGCAGGTTCCAATACTTTGGAGGCGACAATGACGGGTTCCAAACGTCCGCTTGCGCTCGTGGTCGAGGATGACCGGGACCAGCGGGAACTTCTCGGCGCCTTGTTCGAAGAAAGCGATATGAAGGTCATCGCATGCGAAAGCGCGGAAGCCGCGCTTTTATTGCTCGATCGCTACGGGCCCGACATGTCGTTGCTGTTCACGGACGTGCGACTGGCCGGCGTCATGGACGGCGCCGAACTCGCACATTTGGTCCACGAACGCTTCCCCGGCATGACAGTGATTGTGACATCCGGACTGCCCTGCCCGTATCCGTTACCAACGGATACAAAATTCATGCGGAAACCCTGGCTCGCATTGGACGTGTTGCGCGCGGCTGAAAAGTCGCTGCACTGACGGACGGTGCGACTACCTCGATTTGCGCGATGACAATCACCGACTGTTAACCTCGGCAGGCGGCGTATGTGAATCCGCGGCGAAGACTGAACCAAGGCCATCATCGCCGTCCGTGCGCAGGGTATAGTTCAACGATGTACGACCTCATGCTGTTCGCCCTGGCGCTGGTTTTCGCGCTGGGTATCGTCGCTATTTATCGCATCACGCCGTGAGAGCGCGCGCGGTTACGCGCGCAATTATCCGTACAAGATTGTCACATCGCCGCCGTCAGGCGGCATCCATCGCGCGCCATTCGACGACGTGCGGCTCGCGGAAAGCGAAGCGGATCAGGTGCCTCTCAGTCACGTCCTGCACTTGCGCCAGCTTGGCCGCATCTTCGGCTTCGGCCTTGAGCGTCAGCACGCCGTCTTTCGCCTCCAGCCGGCAGATGCCGGACGAGAAGGTGATCTGGCCCTGCTCCGGGGTAAACTCCACCGGAATCTTGTGGGCGAAATGCTTGCAGAGCTGCTGCAGGTAGATGCTGGCGCGCTCACTCTCGATGCGCGCGATTGAGTAATTCATTGTCGTCGTTCCTGTGTTGATACCGTTCATGTCGATTTACGCCGACACCGGGCCGGTGCCTTTGCGTCGGCCGCGGATGCGCTCGGCGGCGGCATCGATGGCCGCGGCCACGTCATGCGCCTCCGCTTCCGACCAGGAGCTGGCGCCGCCGCGCAGCGCGGACTTCAGATTGTCCATCGCGGCCATGATGATCGGCGACACCTGAGCCCGCGACCGCCCCGCCTCGACCATGCGGGCCAGGATGTCGGCGATGAGCTCTTTGTTCTGGTCGAGGAAGGCGCGTCCGGCCGGCGTGATGTCGTACCGGTTGCGCGTACCGTCGCCGCTCGCCGGAACGACGTGGCCGACGTCCTCGAGCAGTTGCAGCGTCGGATAGATCACGCCGGGGCTCGGGCTGTAGGCGCCGCCCGTGCGCTCGTCGATGGCGCGGATGATGTCGTAGCCGTGGCGTGGCTGCTCGCCGAGCAAGGCCAGCACGACGTGCCGCAGCTCGCCATGGTCGAAGAACCGGCCACCGCCGCCACGCCCGCCGCGGAAGCGGCCGCGATGGCCCTCCCACTCGCCCATGCCCCTGTTCATGCCCATGGCGTCAGGACCGTGGCCCCGACCGCCCTTGGGACCCCGCATGCAGCGGTCCTTCGGACCTCCCATGCCGCGGTGGCGCCAGCCAGTACCGCTGAATTCGTCTCTCATAGAGAGCTCCAATCTTATTTGTTCAGATTAGATATATCTCCTAGATATATCTAAATAGAGCCACATCAAGGGCCGGAAAGTAGGGATTTGAGCGGCGTCAATGACCCCCGGCCCCTTTTCGGCGATCAAACGGCCAAGGGCACCGGCCTCAGGATTCGGAGTTGGAAATGAAGGTTTGGCTGTTGAAATTTCACCGCTGGATCGCGCTTGTGTTCGCGCTCCCGCTGGCTTTCGTCTTGGGCACCGGCCTCATCCTGTCATTCGAGCCCTGGCTCGTCGGCCGCGCCATCGAGCCCGGTCTGCTGTCGCCCGCCAAGGTCGAGGCCCTGTTGAAGCAATACGATCCGGGCAACAAAGCGCGGATGCTGTCCTTCCGCAGCTACGACAAGACGCTGACCATCAGCGCCGGGCGCGGCGGCGCGAGCACAATCGTGGATGTCGGCACCGGGCAGACGGTGGCCGGCCCCTCGGCCTTGGCCAGCACCCTCATGACCGCCAGGGGCATGCACGAGACCTTGCTCATCAATGGCGGCTGGCTCGTCACCGGCTCGACCATCGCGATGCTCGTGCTGATCGTGCTCGGCGTACTGATGGGCCTGCCGCGCTTCGCGAATACCGTGTCCGGCTGGCACAAGGCGATGTCGTGGGGACTGTTGCCGCTGGTCGTGCTCTCGCCGCTCACCGGTCTCTTCCTGGCCTTCGGCGTGACCTTCACCAGCATGCCCGCGGCCGCTCCCGCCGGCCAAGGCGCGCCAATGACGCTCTCCGAGATCGTTCAGGCGGTCGGCAAGGATCACGATCTGTCGACGATGGTCTGGATCAGGCCGCTTGGCACCACCATCGCGGCCCGCCTCGTCGAG
>JANLJK010000044.1 GCA_029255525.1 Pseudolabrys sp. | reverse complement strand
ATCCGTTTCGACTATTACCGCGACGGCAACACGCATTTCGAGGCCTTCAAGAAAGGCCTCTACGACGTGCGCACCGAGACCGATCCGGGGCGCTGGCAGACGGCCTATGATTTCCCGGCACTGCGCGACGGCCGCGCGGTCAAGGAGGAATTCTCCTACGGCCTGCCGAAGGGCATGCAGGGGCTGGTGTTCAACACACGCCGGCCGCAGTTCTCCGACATGCGCGTGCGCGAAGCGCTGTTGCAGCTCTTCGACTTCGAGTGGATCAACCACACCTACTTCTTCGATCTCTACAAGCGCACCGCCAGCTATTTCGACGGTTGCGATCTGTCCGCGCACGGCAATCCGGCCAATGCGCGCGAGCGCGAACTCTTGGCGCCCTTCCCCGGCGTGGTGCGTGACGACATCATGCAGGGCACATGGGCGCCGCCGGTGACCGACGGCTCGGGCCGCGACCGCGCCACCATGCGCCGCGCCCTCGAGTTATTCGCGCAGGCCGGCTACGCGCTCAAGGGCACCGAGCTTGTGCACCGCGCCACTGGCAAGCCCTTCGCCTTCGAGATCCTCACCACGACGCGCGATCAGGAACGCCTGGCACTGGCCTACAGCCGTAGCCTCAAGCGCGCCGGCATCGAGGCGCGCGTGCGCTCGATCGATGCGACGCAGTTCGAGCGCCGCCGCATCGCGTTCGATTTCGACATGATGGAGTACCGCTGGGAGCAGTCGCTGTCGCCCGGCAACGAGCAGTATTTCTATTGGGGCTCGCAGGCCGCCGACAACCAGGGCAGCCGCAATTACATGGGTGTGAAGTCGCAGGCCGTGGACGCGATGATCGCGGCCATGCTGAGCGCGACCACGCGCGAGGATTTCGTCTCCGCGACGCGCGCGCTCGACCGCGTGCTGCTGTCGGGCTTCTACGTCATCCCGATGTATTACCCGCCGGTGCAATGGGTCGCGCGCTGGAGCAAGATCGAGCACCCCCAGCGCACCTCGCTCTACGGCTTCTTGCCGGAGACGTGGTGGGCCAAGGACACCGCGTCATGAGGATGAGCCTATGATCCTCGGTGACGGCGACAAACTCGATCCCACCATCGGCACGCTCGACGGCCTGTTCCGCCGCGCCGGCGTGCGCCATCCGGACATGTTGGCGCTGACCGATCCGCCGAACGCGGTGGCCATCACCGGCGCGGTGCCGCGTTCCTTGACCTACGCCGAAGCCGACCGCGCCATCTCCGGCATCGCCGCGCGGCTGCGCTCTCTCGGTCTGCAAACCGATACGATCGTCACCTTCCAGCTCGCCAACACCGTCGAAAGCGTAATCACGCTGCTCGGCATCCTGCGCGCGGGCATGATCGCCGTGCCGTTGCCGGTCTTGTGGCGGCAACAGGAGATGGTCGAGGCGCTGTCGCCGCTTGGACCCAAGGTGCTCATCACCGCGCGGCGCATCGGCACCTATGGCCACGCCGACATCGCCATGAACGTCGCGGCGCAGCTTTTCCCGGTGCGCTATGTCTGCGCCTTCGGCGACGACATCCCCGACGGCGTGGTGCCGCTGGACGACGTGTTCGACGCCGCGCCCGCCGCTGTCGCAGCTTCTGTGCGCGTCGAGAACCCGGCGGCGCATGTCGCGGTGATCACATTCGATGTGACGCCGAAGGGCTTCGTGCCGGTGGCGCGCAGCCATGCCGAGCTGATCGCCGGCGGGCTTGCCGTGTCGCACGAAAGCGGTTTGTCGGAGGATTGTGCGATCCTTTCGACCATCCCCGTCGCCTCGTTCGGCGGTATGGCGGCGGCGCTGATGCCGTGGTTGTTGAACGGCGGCACGCTGCATCTGCATCACGGCTTCGACGCGCCCTACTTCTCGGCACAGCGCAGCGCCATTCCCGGTGGCGCGCTGGTGGTGCCGGGCCCGGTATTGCCGCCGCTGATCGAGGCCGGACAGTTGGAAGGCATCGCGCAGGTGCTGGCGCTGTGGCGCGCGCCCGAGCGCTTGAGCGGCGCGCCGACCTGGCATGATGACCCCACGCTGATCGACGTCGCCTGTCTCGGCGAATGCGCCGTCTATGTCGCGCAGCGCCCGCGCGATGGCCGCCCGGCCGCGATCCCGCATGGCCTCATCACCCGGCGCGGCGATGACGGCGCCGAGGTGCCAGTGCTGGAGACGCTGCGTACCAAATCAGGCGTGCTGGCGGTGCGCGGGCCCATGGTGCCGCGCGGCACCTTCCCACCGGGTGCGAACGAGGCGGATGGCGCCTTTTTCGTGCCCGACGTCACCGGCTTCGTTGAGACCAGCTTTGTCTGCCGTCTTGATGTCGACCAGCAGGGCCTGGTCATCACCGGCACTGCCGGTGGCCTCACCAGCATCGGCGGTTATAGTTTCCGTAACCCCGCGCTCGACGCTTGCGTGGCCAAGACCGATCCCAACGCCACCATCGTCGCCGTGCCCGATGCGCTGCTCGGCCAGCGCCTGGCCGGCCGCGGCCGTGACCGCACGCCGGCCTTCCTGAAGGCCTTCGGGCACAATCCGTTGATCGCCGGCGCCTTCACGCCGCGTAAGGCAAGCGACGCCGCCTAAGGTCTGCCTCCAAATTTGTATCGTCGTTGACGCCACATTAACGCGCCCACGCTATCGTTGCGCCCGGTTCTGGTAAGCGTGAAGCGTGCGTCTCATGTCGCTGCAAGGTCCGTTGATCGTGGTCGCCGATACCCCGGCGCCTGATGTCGTTGAAGCCTTGAGCGCGGCGGGCGCTTTCCCCATCATTGAAGCCACATGGGCCGATGCGCCGACCGCTTTCGTGTCGGTGAAGCCTGCCGGCGTGGTTATCGCCGAGCCCGGTCCAGTCCCAAGCGAATCCGCCGCGCGCATGCTGTGCCTGCAGATCGCCACCACGCAGGGCCCGATCGTGCCGACCATCGCGCTCTGCCATGGCGACCGCGAGCCCGCCGTTCCGATCGCTTTGCCCGCCGATGCCGCGCTGCCGCGCCGGCATCTGGTGGCCCGTCTCCAATCGGCGATGCGTGTCCGTACGCTGCATGAAACGGTGCTGCGCCGTCTCGAATTGCTTGCCGGCCAAGGCGGCGATGCACTGGCTTTGCCGCCGACGGACCCGCTCGACGACGCGACTGTGCTGATCGCCGGCCGCGGCCCCCTCTATCCCGCCCTCAGCGTCGCCATGGGCGAACGCGTCAAGATGATCGGCGCGCTCAGCGTCGAGACCGCCGCCAAGCATCTCAGCGCCCGCGACATCAATGGTGTCGTGATCGGCGATGGCTTTTCGCCGCGCATGGTCGAGGCTTTCCTCACGGTGCTGGCGCAGGACACACGCTTGCGTGACATCCCGGTGGCCGTGATCGGCGACACCGCATCCGATTTCGCCGACGTCTTGCCGAACATCGATCATGTTGATGGCGATCCGTCGTGCCTCGTCGCCCGCATCGTGCCGTTGGTGCGGCTGCATGCCTTGGAGGCCCGGCTCAAGCGCATACTGAAGTCGCTCGACGCCGATGGGCTGTTCGATCCCGAGACCGGCCTGCATGCGAACGATGCCTTCTGCCGCGATCTTGCCAAGGCCATCGAACAGGCGGCCGACCGCAGCCAGCCATTATCGCTCGCGCGCTTTGCGTTCGACGGTCCGGTCGACGCGCGTGCTCATCTCGACGCGGCGCGGCTGGTGACGCGGCTCATCCGCGATGTCGACTTTGCGACACGTGACGACGACGGCGCCATCCTCATCACCTTCATGCACAGCGACCTGCGCTCGGCCCATGTCGTCGCCCGCCGCATCGCCGGTGCGCTCAAGAACGCCATGGTGATGCCGCGCGCGGTGGATGATCTCACCGCCAATGTGACACTGGCGACGCTAAAAGCCGGCGATACCATCGACAGCCTGATGCAACGCGTGATGGGCAGCCGCATGGTTGCAGCGGAGTAGCTGTCGGCTTAGGCTTCCCGAAAAGGAGCCCTCCCATGTCCGACCGCCCGCCTGTCCGCATCGACGTTGTCTCCGACGTGGTCTGTCCGTGGTGTTTCATCGGCAAGCGCCGGCTGGAGCAGGCGATCGCGATGAAGCCGGACATTCCGGTCGAGGTGTATTGGCGGCCTTATTTCCTCAATGACTGGATCCCGCGCGAAGGCATCTCGCGCGAGCAATACCTCACGACCAAGTTCGGTTCGCCCGAACGCTACAAGGACATCGCCCAGCGCGTCGCTGCCGCGGCCGCACAGGAAGGTTTGACCTACGCCATCGACAAGATCAGCAACCAGCCGAACACGACCGACGCGCACCGGCTGATCCGCTGGGCCTCCGGCATCGGCAAGGCGGCCGAGATGAAGCAGCGGCTGATGGACCTCTATTTCACCGAAGGCGCCGATCTCACCAATGAGGCCGTGCTGGTGCAGGCCGCGGCCGATATCGGCCTCGATCCGGAGGACGTGCGCGCGGCGCTCAACAGCGAGCAGGACGTCGTGGACGTGACGCGGGAAGCGCAGAACGCCAAGGAGGCCGGCATCGAGGGCGTGCCCTGCTTCATCTTCGGCGGCAAGTTTGCGGTCTCCGGCGCGCAGTCGGCGGAATATCTGGCCGAGGCGATCGAACGCGTGTCGGGCGCGGAAGCGGCCGAATAGGTTTCACCGCACCATGAAGATCACCGCCGCCGTCGCGCGCGAACGTTTCGGCGCCTTCGCGGTCGAGACCATCGACCTCACCGATCCCCGCGACGACGAGTTGCTCGTTGAGGTCACAGCCTCCGGCATGTGCCAGACCGACCTGCACGGCCGTGACGGCTATTACGGCACGCCGCTGCCGGCGGTGTTCGGCCATGAAGGCGCCGGCATCGTGCGCGCCATCGGCCGCGGCGTGACGCAGTTCAAGCCGGGCGATCACGTGGTGATGTCCTATCCGTGGTGCGGCGAATGCCCCAACTGCCGCAGCGAACGGCAGAGCTATTGCCTCACGGTGCAGGAATTGAAGATGGGCGGCAGCCGCGCCGACGGCTCGACATTGCATAGCCTCGACGGCAAACCGGTCTACGGCTCGTTCTTCCAGCAGTCGTCCTTCGGCAACTTCACCATCGCCCATGAGCGTTATGCCGTGAAGGTGCGCAACGACGCGCCGCTGGACCTGCTCGGGCCGCTCGCCTGCGGCGGCCAGACCGGCGCCGGTGCGGTGCTCAATGTGTGCAAGCCGCGGCCCGGCGACAGCATCGCCGTGTTCGGTGTCGGCGGCGTCGGATTATCGGCGCTGATGGCGGCCAAGATCGCCGGCTGCGATCCGATCATCGCCGTCGACGTGCGGCCGAACCGACTTTCGCTCGCGCGCGAACTCGGCGCGACGCATGTGATCGATCACAGCGGCCGCGCCAGCGTGGTCGAGGATATCCGCAAGATCACCGGCCCCGGCGTGCGCTTCTCGATCGAGACCTCGGCGGTGGCGCCGGTGCTGCGCGAGGCGATCGAATGCCTGATGTATGCCGGCACCTGCATCGTGCTCGGCAGCGCCCGCAACGGCACCGATGTGTCGTTCGAAATGCCGTTCCTGCAACAGGGCCGCGTCGTGCGCGGCGTCATCCAGGGCGACAGCGTGCCGCAAGAGTTCATCCCGCTTTTGGCCGACCACATCATGGCCGGCCGCTTCCCGATCGAGCGGATGATCACGACTTACGATCTCGCCGACATCAACCGCGCCGCGGCGGATTCGGTCTCAGGCGCGACGATCAAGCCGGTGCTACGGATGCCGCACTAGGGCTCGCAGCAGCGAGCTAAAATAAGATGCTCGCCGCCTAATGCGAAATTAGCATCGCGGACAGTTGTGTGCTGAATGAAATTTGTCTGCATACAGAGTAAGCCGTCGCCAATAAGAATGAAAGGCTCGTCATTCCGTAAAAGACCGGCATCAGAACTCTGTATCTTGACCAGCAATGCAAACAAGAATGATCGAGTCTCACTAAGTTTCGTAACATTGATCTCTGACCTAAGAACTCCTCAGATACGATTCCTTGATAACCTCGACTTGCCCCGTCCATATGGATTTCTGTCGCGACCGGAAAGCCTTTCTTGTATTTTTCATAATCGACAATCGGAATCTCTTTGAATGAGTCTTTGTAGAAGTACGCTCGTTCGAGTATGAAGATGTTGAATTCGGCGAGCCGATACAGATATTGATTTCGATTGTCCAATCCGAAAAATACCAGGCACGCTATAAAGCCCACAATCCCAATCCCTATTTGGAGCATGGGATCTAGGCTCTCCTTTGAAACTGTTGCAAACGCGTAGAACAAGCCACCAATAAAAATGATATGGAAGTTGAACATTGTGACGCGTTGTTTTGCGTAGTGTTCAAAATGCTTCCACGCCAGATCTAGTCTGGTTTTGTTTAGCTCCAACTCAAAAGTTTCCGGCGGTGCGGCAATGTGGGCTACGTCATTCATGGATAGTGCCCCCGCGTATCGCATGATGGTGTAGCACCAAAAATACACGCAATGGTGGTGTTGGCAAGCCTGTATGTGGCATCTCGAAGGATGCGGCCGCCACCCTTCGAGGCCCTCATTTTGCTCGGGCACCTCGGGGTGACGGCTACGCCGCCTTCGCCTGTCCCGCGATCTTGGCGAGCCGCCGCAGCAGCGCCGCGCTGCCTTTCAGCCGCTCTTCCGGCGTGTCCCAGTCTTCCAGCAAGACCAGCCGCTGGCCATTCTTGTCGTTGCGGATCTTGGCCGACGGGCCCTGCTCGCGGATGAAGCCGATGAGGCCTTCCGGATTGGCGAATTGGTTGTCGCGGAAGGCGAGCACCACGCCCTTCGGCCCGGCATCGACCTTTTCGATGTTGGCCTGGCGCGACAGCGCCTTGATGCCGACGACCTGCAACAGGTGATCGACCTCCTTCGGCAATTTGCCGAAGCGGTCGACCAGCTCGGCCGCGAAAGCATCGATCTCGCTTTCGTCCTCGATGTCCGCCAGGCGGCGATAGAGGGCCAGCCGCACCGACAGGTCGGCGACGTACTCGTCCGGAATGAGCACCGGCGTGCCGATGGTGATTTGCGGCGCCCAGCGGTCCTCGACCGGCGCGGTGATGCCGGCTTTGAGGCTGACGACGGCCTCCTCTAGCATTTGCTGATAGAGTTCGAAGCCCACTTCCTTGATGTGGCCGGATTGCTCTTCGCCCCAGAGGTTGCCGGCGCCGCGACTGTCGAGATCGTGCGTCGCCACCTGGAAGCCCGCGCCCAAGGTATCGAGCGATTGCAGCACCTTCAGCCGGCGCTCGGCCTGCGGCGTGATCGGCTTTTGCGCGGGCAATGTGAACAGCGCATAGGCGCGCAGCTTGGAACGCCCTACCCGGCCGCGCAACTGATAGAGCTGCGACAGGCCGAACATGTCGGCGCGATGAACAATAAGAGTATTTGCCGTCGGAATGTCGAGGCCGGATTCGACGATGGTGGTCGACAGCAGCACATCGAACTTGCCGTCGTAGAAGGCCGACATGATGTCGTCGAGCACGGCCGGCGGCATCTGCCCATGCGCCACGGCGACGCGCACCTCCGGCACGTTCTTCTCCAGGAAGTCCTTGGCGCCGGCGAGGTCTTCGATGCGCGGGCAGACATAGAAGCTCTGGCCGCCGCGATATTTCTCGCGCAGCAGCGCCTCGCGGATGGTGACCGGATCGAACGGCGTGACGAAGGTCCGCACCGCGAGCCGATCGACCGGCGGCGACGCGATGATCGACAGATCGCGCACGCCGGTCAGCGCGAGCTGCAAGGTGCGCGGGATCGGCGTCGCCGACAGCGTCAGCACGTGCACCTCGGCGCGCAAGGTCTTCATCTTTTCCTTATGCGCCACGCCGAAATGCTGTTCCTCGTCGACGATCAAGAGGCCGAGATCCTTGAACTTGATGCCGCGGCCGAGCAGCGCATGGGTGCCGACGACAATATCGACCTGGCCGTCCGCGAGGCCTGTTTTGGTCGCCGCCAAGTCGGATGATGACACCAGGCGCGAGGCCTGCGCGATATTGACCGGGAAACCGCGGAAACGCTCGGTGAAGGTCTTGTAGTGCTGACGCGCGAGCAAAGTTGTCGGCACGACGACCGCCACCTGCTTGCCGTTGATCGCGACGTCGAAGGCCGCGCGCAACGCCACTTCCGTTTTGCCGAAGCCGACGTCGCCGCACACCAGCCGGTCCATCGGCCGGCCTTTGGCGAGATCGGCGATGGCCGCCTCGATGGCGGTGAGCTGGTCTTCGGTCTCCTCATAGGGAAATCCGGCGCAGAACTCGTCATAGGCGCCCGGCGGCACCGTCACCTTCGGCGCTTCGCGCAACTGTCGCTCGGCCGCGATCTTGATGAGATCACCGGCGATGGCCAGGATGCGCGCCTTCATCTTGGCCTTGCGCGCCTGCCAGTTGCCGCCGCCTAAGCGGTCGAGCTCGACATTGCTCTCTTCCGAGCCGTAGCGCGACAACAGGTCGATGTTCTCGACCGGCAGATAGAGCTTGGCGCCCTCGGCGTAATGGATCTCCAGACAGTCGTGCGGCGCGCCCGCCGCTTCGATCGCCTGCAGGCCGACGAAGCGGCCGATGCCGTGATCGACATGCACGACCAGATCGCCCGGCGCGAGGCTCGTCGCCTCGGCGATGAAGTTCTCGGCCCGGCGCTGCGCCCGGCGCGGCCGCACCAGACGGTCGCCGAGAATGTCCTGCTCGCTGATGATGGCGGCTTCCTCGGTCTCGAAGCCGGATTCGATGCCGAGCACGCCGAGCGCCACCATATGCTTGGGCAGGCTCAAGGCCTGCGGCCACGACATGACGGACTGGAGATTGTGCAGCTTATGGTCGGCGAGCACGTGGCTCATGCGCTCGCGCGCGCCCTCGCTCCACAGCGCGATGGCGACGCGTTTGCCCTTGGCCTGCAGCGCCATCACGTGCTTGCTCACGGCCTCGAACACATTGGCGCTCGGGTCGTTGCGCTCGGCCGAGAAGTTGTGGCCGGCATGCGCACCGATATCGAGGACGTTGGCGGTCTCCGGCTCGGCAAAAGGCGTCAGCCGCGCGCGCGGCACGGCATCGAGCTTGGCGCGCCATTCGCTTTCGGTGAGATAGAGCTTGTCGGTCGGCAGCGGCTTGTAGGCCGGCACCACGCCCTGCTTCAGCGCTTCGGCGCGCGCGTCGTAGTAATCGGCGATCTGCGAGAAGCGCTCACGGGCTGCGTCTTCGTCGAGATGCTCAAGCGTCAGCGGCGTGCCCGGCAGATAATCGAACAAGGTCTCCATCTCGGTATGGAACAGCGGCAGCCAGTGTTCCATGCCGGGATAGCGGCGGCCTTCGCTCACCGCTTCGTACAGGAGATCGTCCGGTCCGGCGGCGCCGAACTGTTCGATATAGCCGGTGCGGAAGCGGCGGATGGTTTCGGTGACGAGTTGGAATTCGGCGACCGGCACGAGGTCGAGGCCGCGCGTCGACAGCTCACTGCGCTGCGTCTGCGCGTCGAAGGTCTTGATGCTCTCCAGCGCGTCGCCGAAGAAGTCGAGCCGCACCGGCATGTCCATGCCCGGCGGAAACAGATCGAGGATGCCGCCGCGCACGGCGTATTCGCCGGGCTCGCGCACGGTCGAGGCGCGCAGGTAGCCATTGAGCTCCAGCCACTCGACGATGCCGGCCATGCCGGTGACGTTGCCGGGCGCGACCGACAGCGCATGCGTCGCGACGAAGCTGCGCGCCGGCAAACGTTGAAGCGCGGCATTGATGGTGGTGAGCAGCACCGACGGCCTGTCGCGGCCTTTGACGCGGACCAGCCGCGACAGCGCGGTCATGCGCTGCGCGACGATGGCGGCGTTGGGCGACACGCGGTCGTAAGGCTGCGAGTCCCAGGCCGGAAATTCCATCACCTCGAGCTCGGGCCCGAAGAAGGCCAAAGCGCGCGACAGTGCCGCCATGCGCTGGCCGTCGCGGCAGATCACGGCGAGCGAG
>JANLJK010000043.1 GCA_029255525.1 Pseudolabrys sp. | reverse complement strand
GTTCAGTGGGAGGGCACTTTTTCTTCGGCGTCTTCGAACGATACGCCCAGAGTCGAAAGGTCCAGAACTGCGCGAGTCGGTGGGTTCGGACGTGGAGCAGGCTGGACGGCTGTGCCGCCTCCTTTGTAGATGTCGAGGGACTTCAGAACCCCGAGCAGCGCATCGAAGCCTCTCTCGGTTCGCTTGCTGCTCTCACCATCGACGTGAATGGTCGCTTTCGTTGGAAAGTAATTTACAGGTCCGATTTTCAGTTGATGTGTGTTCGGACGGTCAAAGAAAATCTTGAGGAGTTTGAGTTCGTTTATTGCCTCTTCCATTTCAGTTTTTATTCTTTCAGCACGATAAGACGCGGCCATGATGAGCACCCTTTCTTCTTGGTCCCCTCACCCAGTACGGCGGGGTAAGTGGTGAAGGGATATAGAGGGAAGGAGGCAGTCCGATCAGGAAGGGAAGGTTCAAGCGTAGCAAGTTTCCAGTCAGTCGGGGGGGCAGGGGGCAGGGGGATATAGTGTTCAAGATGTGTCTCTCACACGCACGCAAAACATATGATCTATGTCGTTGATGAATAGAGGCGCTGTAGGTCGACTTCGATAGCGATTTTATTGATGCTTTCGTGCAACTTCTTAAGGCCAAACCCTTTTGTGTAACGAGCAGTTTCGCCGACGCTGACGTGGCCCGTTAGCTCATCGATAATTGGGACGGGTACTTCGGCGCGCTGCAACAACGTTGTTGCTGTATGTCGAAACGAATGGAAGTCGAGCTTCGGTCTGTACACCTTGGTGTCCCGCCGGTATCGCGTAAACCATTTAGTGTATCCGTGCCCAAGCCTTCCATCTGCGCCTCCCGGCTTCAGGTTTGGGAATATCCGCGCGGTCTCGGCGTTCTTCATCTGCCGAATGTATTGAAGTAGACCGATGCGGATTAGCTCGTCGTGGATCGGTACGCGTCGAACCGCGCTTCGATTTTTGAGCTGGCGCGGTGGGCGGTTGTTGATGTCGAAATAGTGTATGCCATCTTCTTGAGCGATATCTTCGATATGAAGCTGGCAAATCTCTTCCTGGCGCAATCCGGAGAAGACCGCGATGATCGGAAGCCAGAATTTTTCATCTCGGATGATCAACTTGCCCGGTGTAGTTCTTCGGCCTTCCGACAGGCATCCCCGCCACACCGGGGTAGAAAATAAGCGCCGCAGCTCGACCTCAGTCCACATGTCTCGCTGCTCGTTGGCTCGTTTGGTATTGCCGAACTTGAAGCCGCGGAAGATGTTTTCCTCGATCCGCCCTTCCGAAATTAGTGAATCCCAAAGAGTCGATAGCGCTGAGAAATGTCGTTTGATTGTCTTTTGTGTTAGGCGCTGACCGCGCCGTTCGTCGGGTGCAGCCTCGTACTTGGCGACGATTTCGTTGACGCTGAGGCCTCGATAGACAGCGCTCTTGCCGTAATCGGCGGGCAAAGACTGAGCGACTTCCTTAAACCGCGCCGCATGTTGGCGCGCGTATGTCCTAGGCGGCAGATCGCCATTGATCTCGACGAAGAGAGCGAAGCTCTTGCTCGCTTGGTTGGGCCGTTTGCCGCTCCCAAGTGCGGCTCTTGATCTGCGCGGCACCGAATTTTGCTGCAAACTCGGAAAGGTTTGGTTCTTGCGAAAAGATTTCCTGCTGGGGCTCGGCCGTGGGCTTTTCGGCCGCCTCGACCTTGGTGGTTAGGTCGGGTTCGTTGAGGTCTGCAATCTTTCGTCGCAGCAGCTTGTCCTGGGGCTCATGATTGAAATCGCCCTCGTAGCGAGCCTTCAAATGTCCCGCGAGATCGACTGCGGCCCGGAGTATCGCCTGGCTTGCCTGATTTCTCTCCGTCAGGTCCAGTTTGTCAGTGAGCCCGTTCTTCCGCAGCATCGCGTCGGTCACAAATCGGGCATCATCCAATTGATTGCGAGCCAATGAGGATTTGGCCGTCGCTACCACATCGGCGTAGTAGGAAATGCGAGCCTGCCGGACCTCCTCAGTCAGCACCTGGCCCTTAAGCCGCCAAGTATTCTCCCGCTCTATGATCGTTGCGTAAAAGTCCTGGACGAGGCGCGCAATCTGGTCTTCGGAGAGCATTGGTGAGGCACGTATACTGTCAAAGAGTCGTTCTGAAGCGATGTATAGCGCGCGTGACGCGATCCTGGCAGCTTTGGTGCAGGGGGTGCCGAGGGAGCAGGTCAGCTCCCGGCGCCGCAAGGTAGCCCGCAAATCTACAGGGACCGCACGGCGGAAGTGATAGGTGCTGCTACGGCGGATGGCATGCTGGATCGAGCCCAAACGTCCTCGCTCGCCACCAGTCTGGAGCGGCGTTTGTAGCAATGCTTTGTAGCAATTGCCGCCTGCCGCCGGACGAGCCGAAAATGTAAGTGATTTCAGAGGGTTCGAGCCGGGGCTGTGGCTGGGGAACTAGGATTCGAACCTAGACAAACAGAGTCAGAGTCTGTTGTGCTACCGTTACACCATTCCCCAATAGCCTGATTTCTTTAGGAAATCCTGCGCCCTCAGGCAAGCGCCGGGGCGCTGCGGCGTAAGGCCGAAGCGGCCTCGCTATACGACGCGGCGGCCCTCCGGTCTAGTCCTATTGGCGGTCGGGAGGGGCAGCCAGCCTTACGGGCGGACGATGGTGGCGCGGGGAAGGGTGACCACGGTGGCGATGGCGGCGATGGCGAAGACGGCGACCGCGGCGAAGACCAGCCGCGGGGCGCCGTGGTCCAGAAGCGGCCCGAAGATCAGCGGCGCGACGATGCCGCCGAGGTTGAAGCCGGTGGTGACGAAGCCGAATACCTTGCCGAACGAGCCCGGCGGCGTCGCCGCCCGCACGATCATGTCGCGCGATGGCATGGTCAGGCCGATGCACAGGCCACCGAGCGAAAACACTCCGATCAGCGCCACCGCGGCGAAATCGACCCCGGTGACGACCGCCGTGCTCAAGGCAAAGGCGGCGAGCCCCAGCGCCGTCACTGTGCCGTGGCGGTTGGTCCGGGTGGCGATGATGCCGCCGGCCAGCACGCCGATCGCGGTCAACAGCAGATGGCCGGTGAGTGCGCCGTTCGCCGTCACCAGCGGCGTGTCGTAAAGCGCGGCGAGCGCCACCACCGAATAGTTGGTGATGCCGCCGGCCATGATCGCCAGCAGCATGAAGAACACCAGATTGAGCAGGATCGGCGGTGACATCAACAGGCGCCACGAGCCGCCGTCGGGTGTCGTCTCGCGCGGCGCGCCGTGCGCCGCCGCGTTGTCCGAGTCGCGGAAGCTCAGCATCAGCGCCGCCGCGGCGAAGCCGAGGAGGCCTGCGGCGATGAAGGCGCCGCGCCAGCCCCAGACGCTCTGCATCATCAGTACGGTTGCCGGCGCAACCGCCGAGCCGAGCATGCCGGCGAAGCCGTGCATCGAGAAGGCATGGCCCATGCTGCGTGATGGCACATGCTGCGACAGCAGTGCGTAATCGGCCGGGTGGTAGACGGTGTTGCCGAGGCCGGCGATGGCGAACATCACCACCATCACCCAGAACGAATGAATGGCGCCAGCCGCGACGAAGGCGCCGCCGCCGATGAGCAGGCCGGCGATCAACAGCTTGCGCGCGCCGAGCCGGTCGACGAGGAAACCGGTCGGCGTTTGCAGTACGGCCGAGACGACGTTGAAGGCGGCGAAGGCGAAGCCGATCTCGGTGTAGCTGACGCCGTATTCTTCGCGCACGAAGGGGATCAGTGGCGCGAGCACCAGCATGAAATAATGCGAGACGAAATGCGCGGCGCTGACCGCGCCGACGACGCGGCCGTGCGACGCACGCGGCGCGTCAATGATTTCAGTCGCTTGCGTCATGATTGAGTCCCGGCGGCGGGCGGACTATGGCCCGCGCGCGGGCGCCGATCCAGTGCATTTGCCGGGACCGGGCTATGCTTGCCGGTGCGCATAATGACGGCAGCGCGTCGGACCGGACGCGAAATTGCTGCACTGCAATCGCCGCGTCAGGCCCGGCAATGATGCGGGGAGAGACGCCTCCTTAAACTTTCGTCGCGGCGATACGGGCCGTGGCCTTGGCGTTAAAGGCCATATCGTCGAGATTGGCGATGGCAGGCCGGCCTTTCGCCATGGCGCGGTAGAAGTCGCCTTTCGACAGCGGCGGCAGATCGGCGATCACCGACCAACGATCGCCGCCGTTGCGGCTCTCGAAGATCTGGCCGTCGGTGTCGCCGGCGAAGATGGAGGTCTTGCCGCTTTCGACAGCGATGGTCATCGCCGAGAACAGAGCGCGCTGGCCATCGGGCAGGCCTCCAAACAGACGCTCCCAGGTCTTGCCGCCATCACGGCTACGCGCGATCTTGCCGCGCGCGCGGCCGAGCTTGTACCAATGCGGCGGCCAGCCGACGGCGGCGGAGACGAACAGCAAGTCTGGATCGTCGGGATGCATCACATAAGCGTCCGGATAATCCATCTCCGGCAGCTTGCCGTCCTTGCGCCATGTCGCGCCGTTGTCGTCGCTGCGCATGAGCCCCATCAGGCCATTAGCGATCAGGATGCGGCCGGGGCGACGCGGATCGATCAGGATGCGGTGCAGGTCGCATTCGCCGACATCGGGATCGATCTTCAAGTCCTCGAAGCTTTGGCCGCCATTACGCGAGCGCAACAGCGCGCCGATCTCGATGCCGACATAGAGCACGTCGTCGGCGATGACGATCTCCTTGACGTGGCCGAGCCGGGGTGGCGGCGGGAAAGTCCACTGTGCCGCGCTGGCGACGTGGCGCAGCGCCGGCAATTCGCGCCAAGTCTCGCCATTGTCGTCGCTGATGAAGAGATGCGCCGGCATGCTGCCGGTCAGAACAACGTCGCGGCCGGCCAGCTTGCCGGCGCGGGCCGACCACAGATCGAACTGTTCGATGCCGTTGTTGATCCAGCGCCAACTGCGGCCGTTATCGTCGCTGCGCGCCATGCCGACGCCATGCGTGGCCGCGAACAGCGCGCCATTAGATGCGCGCGTCAGCGCGGCGATGAAGCAGCCGGCGAGCGCGTGGTGCGCGACGCGCCAGGCCGAGTCACCCTCGCGTTCGAGCAGAAACACGCCGTCGACGGTGGCGACGACCAATGTGTTGTCGGGCTGAGCGGTGCGATACGCGGTGTCGCCGCCGGGCGAAAGCAGAATCATGGGTCGGTATCCGGTACGGTCTAAGAGGCAGGCAATAGAAGCGGCGGCCCCACGTGGGCGGGGCCGCCGTCCGTCAGTCTAGAGTGTTCTTGCCGGGCAAGCGATCATTCCAGTTTGGTGATGCCGGCATCGGCGATCAGCTTCTTCCATTTCGCGATCTCGGAGGCGACGTGCTTCTCCAGTTCGTCCGGCGTCGAGCCTTTCGGTGTGATGCCGGTCTTCTTGATCTGCTCGATGACGTGCGGATCGGCCAGCGCCTCGCGCACCGCCTTGTTCATCTTCTGCACGATGGCGTCCGGCGTGCCGGCCGGGAAGGCGAGGCCGTACCAGCTCGTCACATTATAAGGGAGGCCGCTTTCGGCAATGGTCGGCACGTCGGGCATCGCCGGGAAGCGCTCCGGCGAGGTCACGGCAATCGCCCGCAACTTGCCGGCGGCGATCTGCCCCTGCACGGCGGGCATCAGCTCGAAGGTCATGTGCACGTCATTCGAGAGCAGTCCGGTGATGGCCGCCGGCGTGGTGCGATAAGGCACGTGCTTGATGTCGATGCCGGCCTGCACGCGGAACAGCTCGCCGGCGAAATGCTGCGTTGTGCCGGCGCCGACGCTGGCGAAATTGTATTTGCCCGGCTCGGCCTTGGCGGCAGCGACCAGCTCCTTCACCGTCTTGGGCGGGAAGCTCGGTGAGGTGACGAGCACGAGCGGCACGGTGCCGACCATCGACACCATGCGGAAGTCTTTCACCGGCTCATATTTGAGATTGGGATGACCGGCGCCGGAGACGGCATGCGCGTTGCTCATCATCAGGATGGCATAGCCGTCGGCCGGCGCGCGGGCGACAGCCTCGGCGCCGAGCGTCGTGCCGGCGCCCGGCTTGTTCTCGACCACGAAGGATGCTCCGAGCGATTTCGACAAGGCTTCGCCGAGGATGCGCGAGACGATGTCGGTGCCGCCGCCGGGGCCGTTGGGTACCACGATGCGGACCGGGCGGCTCGGCCATTCCTGCGCTGAAGCGGGCGCGATAGCGGCCGTCGCCGCGCCCAGCAACGCCAACGACATTACGCGCCGCGCCATATAGTTTAGAGTCATTATCAATCCTCCCTGTGTATCTTTGGTTTTTGTTGATTTTCTTGCGCATCAACGTGACGCAACCGTCCGCGTCAAGAGGTGAGTTGTCGCATGTTCGGCGTTGATGCGAAACGTCCGCCGCATTGTCGACGGTGGTTGTCTTCATGTAATCCTGTGTCGTCGCTGCGACGCAACGTGATGGCGGGCCCGTGCACATCTCCCTCTGCAATGAAGTCCTCGGCGACATGCCGTTCGAGCGGCAGTGCACATTCGCGGCGGCGCTCGGTTATGACGGGCTCGAAGTCGCGCCCTTTACCTTGGGCGCGGCGGCGTGGGCTTTGCCGGCGCCGCGCCGGGTGGCGCTGCGGCGCGCGGCGGCCGATGCCGGCATCGCCATCACCGGCCTGCACGCGCTGCTGTGGGAACCGAAGGGGCTATCGATCACCACGGCCGATGAGGCATTACGCCAGCGCACCATCGACATCATGCGACGGCTGATTGGGCTCGCGGCCGATCTCGGCGCGTGCATTCTCGTTCACGGTTCGCCGTTGGCGCGGCTGGTCGAGGACGACGACAGCGAGAAGCGCGGTATCGACAGTTTCGCGGCGATTGCGCCCGAGGCGGAAGCGGCGGGTGTCGTCTATTGCCTAGAGCCTTTGGTGAAAGCGGAAGCAATCATGATCCGCAATCTGCGCGAGGCTGTCGCGGTGGTCGATGCGATCGGTAGCCCGGCCGTGCGCACGATGATCGATGCGGCCGCCGCGGCGTTAGGCGAGGAGGGATCGGTTGCCGATACCATCCGCCGTGCCCTGCCGGGCGGATGGATCGCGCATGTGCATTTCAGCGCACCGAACCGGCGCGGGCCGGCCGACGGCGATCTCGACTTCGCGCCCATCGTCGCGGCGCTGGTGGAGATGGACTATCGTGGCGGCAGTGCCGTCGAGCCCTTCATCTTCGAGCCGGACGGGCCGAGCTGTGCCGCGCGGCAGATCGGTTATCTGCGCGGGCTGCTGGACGCGGTGAGGGCGCCTTAAGTGAGCACGCCGACGATGGCTCCCATCAGGCAGGTCGTCAGCGTGCCGGAGACGATCGACTTGCCGCCGAGCGAGATGATGTCGGCGCGGCGCTCCGGCGCCATCACCGACAGGCCGCCGATCATGATGCCGAGCGAGCCAAAGTTAGCGAAGCCGCACATCGCATAGAGCATGATCAGCCGCGTGCGCGGATCGAGCGCGTCGGGCGGCAATTTGGCGAATTCGAGATAAGCGATGAATTCGTTGAGCACGGTCTTGATGCCCATCAGCGAGCCGGCCGTCACCGCCTGGTCCCACGGCACGCCCATCAGCCAGCATACCGGCGCCATGACGATGCCCAGCATGCGCTGCAAGGTGACCGGCGCGCCGAAGACGTCGGGCGCGAGGCCCAAGGCCGCATTGGCGAGATGCACCAAGGCCACCAGGACGAGCAGCATGGCGGTGATGTTGAGCAGGAGCTCAAGGCCGGCCGTGGTGCCGCGCACGATGGCGTCCATCGTGTTGTCGGCGACCTTGCCGATCTCGACTTTGCCAAGATCGCTGGCGTCCTCCGGCTTGGTCGGCACCATCAATTGGCTGATCAGCAGCGCTGCCGGCGCGGCGAGGATCGAGGCGATCATCATGTGGCCGGCGACGTCGGGAATGGCGTTGCGCAGGATCGTCGCATAGAGCACGAACACCGTGCCGGCAATGCCGGCCATGCCGCCGGTCATCACCATGAACAGTTCGCCGCGCGTCAACCTGGTGAGATACGGCTTGATGAACAGCGGCGCTTCCACCATGCCGAGGAAGATATTGGCGGCGGTCGACAGGCCCACGGCGCCGCTCACGCCCAACGTTCGCTCCAGCACCCAGGAGAAGCCGCGCACGATCGGCGGCAGGATGCGCCAGTAGAACAGCAAGGTGGTCAGCACGCTCATTACCAGGACGATGGGCAGCGCCTGGAAGGCGAGCACGAAATCCGCGCCGGGCGATTTCACGTCGAAGGGCAGGGTGCCGCCGCCGACATAGCCGAAGACGAAGGCGGTGCCGGCGCGTGTCGCCGCGCTCACCGCATCGACGCCGCGCGCCAGGCCTTCGAAGGCAAAGGCGATCTGCGGGACTTTTAAGAGCAGCACGGCGGTGAGCAGGGTGACGAGGAGGGCGGCGCCGACGCTTTTCCAGCGTACCGCGCCGCGGTCCTCACCGATGGCGAAAGCAAAGGCGAGCAGCGCTACGACGCCAAGCGCCGACTGCAATTGAAGCATCAAAGCCCCTCAAATCCGATCCGGGGGCGCCGCAGCGAAGCCCCCCGATCCCCCTGCCAAAACCTGCGCAATTGCCGGAGGTAACGCAATGGGGAAGTGTGTGCGGTGCGGCGTCATAAAGTCGACAAATGTCGCGCCGAGCATGCTTATGTTGACTCGTTCATGCCGGATGCGCGCGCGGGCTTGCTGGAATGGCACGCGGTTCGGTTCTAGGCTTCATTGGGCGCCCGCAATTCTCGATTGCGGTCCGCGCATCCACAATCCAGGGGACTAAGCATGAAGACGCTCGTTATCGCCGCCGCCGCCCTGTCGCTGATGGCGACCAGTGCCTTTGCGACCTGCAAGAGCGACGCGGCCGGCAAGAAGCTCGCGGGCGCCGCGCTCACCAGCTTCATGACGAAATGCGAGAAGGACGCGACCGCGGCCTGCGAGAAGGATTCGACCGATAAGAAGTTGGCCGGCGCGGCCAAGACGAGCCACATGAAGAAGTGCGTGACCGACACGGTCGGCAACTGACGATCCGACACTGATTCTCACGTGGGCGCGCCCGCGTGTGGACGGAGAGAAGAGCCCGGCTGCGGGCTCTTCTTTTTTGTGGGATTGCGATACAATTACCATTCGGTTTGAGAAGCAAAGGCGCGGGCAATGGCAGACCTTTTCCAGGACGACAAGATTTTCGTCGGTAAGAGCGGCAAGCCGGAATATCTCGCGCTGAAATTCGCCAACCGGCACGGCCTGGTCACCGGCGCGACCGGCACCGGCAAGACCGTGACCTTGCAGGTGATGGCGGAAGGCTTCGCCCGCGCTGGCGTCCCCGTTTTCGCCGCCGACATCAAGGGCGACCTGTCCGGCATCGGCGCGGTCGGCGAGGCCAGGGACTTCCTGGTCAAGCGCGCCACCGACGTCGGCTTCAAATATCAGGTCGACGAGTTCTCGGTTGTGTTTTGGGACCTGTTCGGCGAGCAGGGTCATCCGATCCGCACCAGCGTGTTCGAGATGGGGCCGCTGCTCTTGTCGCGCATGCTCAACCTCAACGAGGTGCAGGAAGGCCTGATCAACGTCGCCTTCAAGTTCGCGGACGACGAATTCGGCGCCGAGGACGCCGCCAATAAGGGGCTGGTTGACCTCAAGGACCTGCGCGAATTGCTGTCCTACCTGTCGAAGAATTCCAAGGAGATCGGCGCTAAATACGGCAATGTCGCCGCCGCCACCGTGGGCGCGGTGCAGCGGCAATTGCTGGTGCTGGAGAATCAGGGCGGCGCGAAATTCTTCGGCGAGCCGGCGCTCAATATCGACGATCTGATGAAGACCGACCGCGACGGCCGCGGCATCATCAATATTCTCGCCGCCGACAAGTTGATGGAGAACCCGCAGCTTTACGCCACCTTCCTGCTCTGGCTGCTGGCCGAGCTGTTCGAGCAATTGCCGGACGTCGGC
>JANLJK010000042.1 GCA_029255525.1 Pseudolabrys sp. | reverse complement strand
GCCGCCGCGCGCGCCCCTCCGCGGGCGAAACCCGGAGCGCACCGCGCCCCGAGCAGGCCGGCCGTCTCAAGAACAACGGCAACAACGGCCGCTGAGCCGTTCACACCAGCGCATCGTCGAGGAAGTGACGGCCTTTGCGGTCCTCGACCTCGACGATCCAGATGTCGCTGTCGAATTTCAATTCCCGCGTCAGCCGCGCTTCGATGTCGGCCTCGGCCGTGGGCGCACCCTGCCCCATGAGCACGGAAAAAAGCCGGTCGGACGACCGCGCTTCGTCGATCATCGCCTGCGCCGCCGGCCCATAGAGCACGCCGGTTCCGTCCAGCCGATTGAGCTTGATGAAGATCGCGCCGGCTTCCTCGGCGCCGCGCCGGCGCACGGCCGCGAAGGCGCCCTCGACGTCACAGCGCCGGACGTAAGCCGACACCCATATGCTGGATTTCAACCGCATCAGCCCTGCCTAGCACGCAGGCGCGTCAGCGGCCATTACTCGAGCGGACGGCCCGTCATCGCCGCGAGCTCGCGCACGACGCGTTCGGAGATCTGGCCGGTCACCGGCAAACGGCGATCGCGCTCGAATTTCTCGATGGCGATCCGTGTCTCCGGGTCATAAAGCCCGGTCGGCTTGATCTGGCCGTAACCGAAGTCGGCGAGCGCACGCTGCACGGCCAGCACACGCTTCGACGGCGCGATCAGATTGGCGATCGGGTCGTTGGTCCGCGCCGGCTCGGCGGCGGTGCGTTTCGCGCCGGACGACAGAATCGCGCGCAACAGCGCGTCGCTCGCCTCAACATTCACTTTCGCGCCGGTCGCGGACACGAAATCGCGCGCCGCGGCATCGGTTCTGACGCCCCAGATGCCGTCAGCCACGCCGTCATAGTAACCGCGGCGATTCAATTCGCGCTGGATGTCGCCGATGATCTGCGCACGGTTCGATGTGGTGTCGGTCGCCGGCGGCGTGATGACGATATTGGTCGGCGCGGCCTGCGGTCGCGGCGGCGCGAGAGGCACGGCGACCGGTGCCGGCTGACGCGTGGCGAAGATCGGCGCCGGATGCGGCCCCTTCTGCAGGAACAAAGCATTCGCAAAGATCGCGACGGTCGCCGCCGACGCCATGACGAGGCCGACGAATTCGCGCGGATGATTAGCGATCGCGGCCGCCACCTTGGCGCCGCGGCCGGGTTCGACGACTTCCGCGCGGGGGGGCCGCTTACGCACTTTTTTTGATCCGGACATTGGCAACAGTCGCGAGTTCTTTGGCTTTATCGGTCACAAGCTTGATCGGGTCAGCCGGCCGACGGCCGGTCTCGCCCTCGATGGGCAGACGCACGGTGACGCGCGTTCCTTTGCCCAGACGGCTGGCGATGTCGATATCACCGTCGTGCAGTCGCACCAAGCCCTTCACGATCGAAAGACCGAGGCCGGTGCCGTCGTGACGGCGGTCATAGGACGCGCGCGCCTGGAAGAAGGCTTCGCCGATGCGCGGCAGATCGTCTTCGCCGATGCCGACGCCGGTGTCTTCAACGACCACCGACAGCCTCGTCCCATCGGTGAACGCGCTGACCGACACGCGGCCGTCGCGCGGCGTAAACTTGATCGCGTTGGACACCAGGTTGATCAGGATCTGGTTGAATGCGCGGCGGTCGGCCATCAACTCCGGCAAAGCCGGCGCGATGCGCGTTTTGATCTCGACGCCGGCTTCGCGCGCCTTCAGCGCGAGCAGGTCGCAGCAGTTCGTCAGTGCCGGCGCCGGCGCGAACGGCTCAGGCGTGATCTCGAAATTGCCGGTCTCCATCTTCGACATGTCGAGGATGCCGTTGACCACCGACAGGAGATGATGACCGGACTCGTTGATCAGCCGGGCATATTCGACCTTACGGTCCGCATCGAGCACCAGGGTTTCATTGGTCAGCATATCCGAGAAGCCGATGATGGCGTTGAGCGGTGTGCGCAGCTCGTGGCTCATCGTGGCGAGGAAGCGGCTCTTGGCGGCATTGGCGCGCTCGGATTCGGCGCGCGCGATCTCGACCGCACGCTCCTGCGTCTTGCGCTCGCTGACGTCGCGCAGCACGGCGACGACTTCGCGTTCACCGTCCTTCGCAAGCTTGGCCGGATCGAGCGGCCGACACCGCATTTCCACCCAGGCGGAAGTGCCGGCATTCGCTTCCACGGCATCCCCGCGCACGATGCGGAATTCAACGGAACGGTCTTCGCCCTGCGCCGCCGCTTCGGCCAATGCCGTGAGATAGGCCGGACGGTCGGCGATATGAACGTGGTCGAACATGCCATGGCCGAGGAGCTGGCTGGCGCGCACGCCGAACAAAGGCTCGGCCGCCGGCGACACGAACAGCACGGCGCCGTTGCGGCCGTGGCGTGTGATCGCGTCGGTCATATTGCGTGCGAGCAGGCGCTAGCGGTCTTCCTCGGCATAAAGCAGCCAGAAGCTCGTGCGCGCGAGCTGTTCGGCCCCTAACGCCAGGCCCGTAGCATAGAGTGCCGCCGAGATGACACCGAGCGCGGCCAGCGCGCCGGTTTCACCGGCCATGGCGACCGGCGGCGGCAGAAGGTTGAAGGCGCTGAGCATCGCGAGCAGGCCGGCGCCGATCAGTGCGATGGTCGAGGCGAGCGCGACGACGCGGCGCGACGCCGACAATGCGGCTTCGAGCGGCACGACGACAAGCCAGATCGCGGCGAATGAAGCGATGCCGCCAGTGCACCAGGCGACGACGGTGACGAGGCCGGTCAGCGCCAGCGACGAGAGCACATGCGCGCTCTCATAACGGCCGGTGCGCGACAGGAAATAAGCGGTGAGGATCGGCGCCACGAGCCAGCCGAACACGGCGACTTCGAGCAGGTTCGGCACGCCGCGGAAGGCGAGATAAACCGGAAAGCTCGCGAGCGCGATGAAGCTGCCGATGAGGCGCGGCGCAATGAAGGCGCGGTGGCGCGCCGCGGTCAACGCATCTTGCTGCGCGGCCGGGTGCACCAAAGCATCCACATAGCTCCACACTGGCGTGAGGAAACTCACTGTCCCTGTCCACGTCTTGTTGAAACAGACGCGCCCCTTTTTCGTGACGAAATCCTAGGCTCGCCCGACTTAAGCGAACACTAAGGGGTGCGGATGCGGTCACAGGCGCGGGCAATGATGCCCGCCATTTGCCGGGCATGGTGAAATTTCGGTTGCAGTATGGTTGCATCAAAATGGGAAAACGCGCGGTCGTTACCAGCCAGTAACCACAAATGCGCGCGTCGGCCCGATAAAACGCGACGAACACAAACTTTCTCTTGCCAAGATCATTTCAAATTTGAGGCAAATTTGCCGAGACTTTGTCCAAAAACGTCGGATCGACGCCAACGACAGTTTCAGCCCTGTCTGGTACGGTTTAGTTCAAAGGCGGCAGAAAGCCGTCGGGGATAACAGGGATCGGGTCATGTTCTTCATCCTGCGGATGGCGTTCTGGCTGGGCGTCGTTTGCGTGCTCTTGCCGAATGTCGGCTCCAAGTCGGATGCGCCGGATGCGCAGATCGACCCCGTGCAGGCCGTGACGTTGGCGAGCGCCGCCGTCTCGGACGCGCGCGGCTTCTGCGAGCGGCAGCCGGACGCCTGCGTGGCGGGCGGCAAGGTCGCCGTCGCGATCGGCCAGAAGGCGGAAGCCGGGGCGCGCACGCTCTACGAGTTCATCAGCAACAAGCTCGCCGAGCCGTCGGCCGACAAGGGCAAGGCGGCGCCCCAGGGCACCGCGAATGGCACGCTCAATGCCGCCGACATGGCGCCGGCCTGGCACGCTCCCGTGCCGCTGCCGCCGCGCCGCGAGGCCCGCAGCGGCCGGCCGCAGGCGTAATTCGCAGCCGCCCGGAAGCCGGGCGGCGCTTTTGCTCATCGCCGCGCGGACGCCTATATAACAATCGAACCCCAATCGGGGGCTTCCGCATTGTATAGGCCCCATTGTAGGCACATGACCGCCATCGACGAGATCATCGAGAACTTCGCGCTGCTCGACGACTGGGATGACCGCTATCGCTACGTCATCGAGCTCGGCCGCGCTTTGCCGCCTTTACCCGATGCCGATCATACCGAGACCAACAAGGTGCGCGGCTGCGCCAGCCAGGTCTGGCTCGTCACTCATGTGAAGCGCGACGACGGCAACGGCCCGGTGCTGACCTTCGAAGGCGACAGCGACGCCCACATCGTGCGCGGGCTGATCGCCATCCTGTTCGCGCTCTATTCCGGCAAAGGCGCGCGCGAGATCCTCGCCACCGATGCGCCGGCCGTGTTCGAGCAGCTCGGCCTGCGCGAGAATCTGACGCCGCAACGCTCCAACGGCCTGCGCTCGATGGTCGAACGCATCCGGGTCGACGCGGACGCGGCGCTTGCGGCCGCGGTCTAATCGCCAACGCTGAAGCCGGCATCGTCGGCAAGCCAGATGCGCAGACGGGCCCGCGCCGCACCCGTCGCTTCACCGCCATAGCCGTAATGCCGCGCCAACTGCGTGAGCGCGAGCTGCAATACGATCTTGGCCGAACGCGCCGGCCAGACGCGCTCACGCTCGACATCCTCCAGCCGTTTGAGGAAGCAGCAGACGTCGAGCAACAGACCGGCGAAATCCGGCCCGACCGCGTCGAGCGCGCGATGGACATCTTGCCGGGCAATGACCGTGACATCGGCGGCCGAAACATCCGATGCTCCGGTTTGGCCGCGCATGGTCGGGCTGTCCCAGCGCGACGTCGTGTTCGGCATCAATTGCGCTCTCGTGAAATCCCGCCGCAGGCGCTCGCCGGCCTGCAATTGATGCGGCGCGATCAGGGGCCTGCCGTCGCGGCCGCGCCGCCGCGCCAGCCACACCAAAGGGCTTTCGGCCTCGTCGATGGCGACGGTGGCGATCCCCCGTTCAGTTGAGACGTTCTGCGCGGTGAGCGCCAGATGCCGGGCGCGAAAGCGGTTGATGTCGGGTGCCTGCGGCGCTGGCGCCACGCGGCCGCGATGCTTGGTGCTCATGGCGTCACCCGCGCCGTGGCCTCATCGGCAATGGACCGGCTGAGGTTCTCGAGCGCCTGCAGCACGCGGTTGGCGTCGGGATCGTCGCGCCGCTCTTCGATGACGCGACAGGCATGGATCACGGTCGTATGGTCGCGGCCATAGAGCCGGCCGATCACGCCGTAGCGCAGGCCGAAGACGACCCGCATGAGGTACATCACGGTCTGGCGGACCCGCGGCGCAGCGGACGTCTTTGGCCCCGCGGGTTCCGGCCCAACCAAAGTCAGCGCGACAGCCGCTTCGATCTGCCGGCGGATGCGCGCGGCCGGCACCGGCGAGGCTTTGCGTTTGCGGCGGCATCGTTGCGGCGGGGCATCGAAACAAGACATGGCGGCACGCTCCTGCAGGACCATTTGCCTACAGTATCGCCCCGCCCGAGAATTTGGGGATAAATTCTTTTTAGGACCGCTAAGTCCCTGAAAGAGCACCGCATTCAAAAACGAATCCGCGCAAAGCCGATGCCGGCCTGCGCGCGGTCATCAGCCGCGCGTCGTCCTTAGCGGGAGCGGCGGCGGCGCTGCTGGCCGAGGCCCATCTGCTTGGCGAGCTGCGAGCGGGCGGCGGCGTAATTGGGCGCGACCATCGGATAGTCGGCGCTCAGGCCCCATTTGTCGCGATATTGCTCGGGAGTCATATTGTACTGCGTGCGCAGATGCCGCTTCAGCGACTTGAACTTCTTACCGTCCTCCAGGCAGACGATATATTCCGGCGTGATCGACTTCTTCAGCGAAACCGCCGGTTTCAACGGCTCGAGCGCAACCTCGACAGGCCGGCCGGAGACGCGGCTGAGCGCGGCATAGACCTGGTTGATGAGCGCGGGGATTTCCGACGCCGGCACCGTGTTGTTGCTCACATAGGCCGACACGATTTCCGCCGTCAGCTCGATGTAGTTGCCGCTGGCCATGCTGTCGCTCATCGACGTGCCCTAATATTGGCGTCCGAGATCCGATATGTCGGTGGACGGCTTTTTGGCTTGCCGTTCCGAAGAGTCGAATGAAACACTTCGAACGAGGAAAACAGAATCTTATATTTGAAATATACTATCGCTTTTCATGGCGGCAAGAGAAACAACGCCATCGGTCAGGCAAAACTGTAGTGTAGCCGTGAAACGGCATCGCCCTGTGGGGCCGGCCGGCCCGGGCGCGCGTCCGGAGGGCCCTGACGCAAGACCCCTTCCCGACCTCAGGCGTTTTCTTCCAGATGCCGGCGCAACTCGTCGATCGAGGCGAAGCGCAATGTGCCTTGCGGCAACTCGGCTTCGATCGAGCCATCCACATAGAGCGTGTAGCCCATGCCGTCGACCACGCCGGATTTGAGGATCGCCACATTGCGGACTTCGGCGGCGACCTCAACGGGAACGGGAACGGCCGCAGGGGCCTCGGTTTCCAGCGCGGCTTCAGCCGGCGGCGGCTCGTCCGCGTCGACCGGTTCTTCAGCCGCGGGAAGTTCCTTCTCGGCCTTGCTCTCGGACGGCCACATCGCCGCGAAGCGGTCACGCGCCGGCGTAGGCGTCGACCGCGGCGGCGTCAGCCAATCGAGCTTGGCCGCCGGAATTTCGGCTGCCTTTTCAGACACCTCCTCGGACCGGTCGAGAGTGTCCAGGTCCAGCGCGGCCGACTGAGGAGGCGACAGCGGCGCCTCATCGGTTACGGCCGGGGTCACGGCCGGCGGCTCGTCCGGATTCGGCAAGGTCGGGGCGGCAAAGGCGGCGGGCGGTTCTTCCTCGGGCGCTGCGGGCAAAGGCGCGATCGCCGCTGGGCGGTTATCGCGGCCCGTCTCGGCTTTCGGCTTGGGCGGAAACGGAATGCGGCCTGACGCCGGCCGGGCCGGCGCAGGCGCTTCAAAGATTTCGGGCATGGCCGGCGGAGCCGACACCCGCGCGCTATCGAGATTGGCGATTTTCCGGAGTTGGCCGACCACCGCGCCGAGGCCAATGAGGATCAGGCCGCCCATCGCGGTGGTGGTGCCTGCGCTGATGAGGGTGTTGCCGAAGCTGAATTCGCGATCTGGAAAACCCATCCCGACGAGGGCGGACCCGCCGAGCAGGCAAATGGCCCCCAGGACATATAACAGGATCGCCATGCACAAAGCTCCCGATGGTCCGCCAGGTGCGCGGTCAGCCCGCCTAAGCCCTAGCTAACTAACTAATCTGATTGATGATTCTCGCGCTTATTCGCGCCCGCGGCAACTAAACACTTAAAATATCATCGAATGCCCTCACACTTTGTTAATGCTGTTGTCGACCTGGTGTAGACCACCTGGGTTATGGTCCTTCGGCCTCGGCTGAAGGCGTCAGGATGCCAATCCCGCAGCCGGCCCGCCGGTTGCTCCGGTCAGCGCCAGCGCCTAATTAACCTGCCCAAGGAACTCGCCTGGGGACGTACCGGTTTCATTCCGAAGCCGGACTATTCCGAACTGATCGTTTGTTGATCGAGGAGGACGCAATGTCGTTCAAACTGCCTGAGCTGCCTTATGCCTACGAAGCGCTGGCGCCGTATATGTCGCGCGAGACGCTGGAGTATCATCACGACAAGCACCACAAGGCCTATGTCGATAACGGCAACAAGCTGCTGGAAGGCAGCGGGCTCGAAGGCAAGTCCCTCGAGGAAATCGTGAAGGGCTCGTTCGGCAAGAACGCCGGCCTCTTCAACAATGCCGGCCAGCACTACAATCACCTGCACTTCTGGAAGTGGATGAAGCCGAACGGCGGCGGCGACAAGCTGCCGGCCAAGCTCGCGGCCAAGATCGACAGCGATCTCGGCAGCCTCGCCAAGATGAAGGAAGACTTCACCCAGGCCGGCGTCACCCAGTTCGGTTCCGGCTGGGCCTGGCTCGCGGTGAAGGACGGCAAGCTCATCGTCACCAAGACCGCGAACGGCGAGAACCCGTTGGTGCACGGCGCGACGCCAATCCTCGGCTGCGACGTGTGGGAGCACTCCTACTACATCGACTATCGCAACCGTCGCCCCGATTATCTCAAGGCGTTCCTCGATCACCTCGTGAACTGGGAATACGTCGAAGAGCTGTTTGCCGCAGCCACGAAGTAACAACTTGATCTCAACGACCATGGCCGCGCGGCCGACGACACTCTGGGCCGACCGCGCGGCCATCGCTATTTTGGCGGCGGTCGCGATCGTCGCCGTCTTCACGTTCCGCGACTACGGTCTCGGCTGGGACGACTACACCCACTCGCAATACGGCGATCTGCTGCTCAAGCTCTATGGCTCGGGCTTTGCCGACGCGCGCGCTCTTTCTTTCGTCAATCTCTACAAATACGGTGGCGGCTTCGACATGGCGGCGGCGCTGGCCGCCAAAGTGTTGCCTTACGACTTGTTCGAAACCCGCCGCCTGGTCGGTGCCGCCGTCGGCATCGTCGGCCTCGCCATCACATGGCGTCTGACGCGCCGCCTCGGCGGTCCCATCGCCGGCGTCATCGCGCTCGCGCTGCTCGCCGCCTGTCCGATTTATTACGGCCACATGTTCATTAACGCGAAGGATGCGCCCTTCGCCGTGGCGATGGTGCTGCTGCTGTTCGGCGCGGTGCGCGCACTCGATGAATATCCGAACCCCAATGCGCGCACGATGGTGCTGGTCGGGCTCGGCCTCGGTGCCACCTTCGGCTCGCGCATCCTTGCGGTCGTCGCCGGCCCTTATGTCACCGCAGGCCTGCTGCTGATCATCGCCGTCGACCTGCATGGTCACGGTCTGCGCAAAGCCTCGGCGCGTTTCGGCCAATTCGTCGTCGCGCTGCTGCCGGCGCTGCCGCTCGGCTATCTGATCATGGGTCTGCTCTGGCCCTGGTCGATCCTGTCACCGCTCAATCCGCTGCGCGCGGCGGAATATTTCGACAAGTTCTTCGAGAAGCCCTGGCGCGAACTGTATCAAGGCGTGCGGATCTCCGTTCCCGACATGCCGGCGAGCTATCTGCCGAACCTGTTCTCGCTGAAGCTGCCGGAGATCATGCTGGTTCTGGGTGTTACGGGCACCATCGGTGCGCTGATCGTCGTCGCGCGCGGCAGCACGCCGGCCAATCGCCGCGCCTGCCTGCTGACGGTCGTGCTGGCTGCATTCTTTCCGGTCGTCCTGGCGATGGTGATGCGGCCTGCGCTGTACAATGGTCTGCGCCATTTCGTGTTCGTCGTGCCACCCTTCGCGGTGCTGGGTGGCCTGGCCGGTGGCTGGATCGTCGATTGGGCCAGCGCACGCGGCCGCGCGGCGCTGGCGGCTTGCGCCGCGGTGGTGCTTGTCGGCGTGGCCTTGCCGATCAGCGATCTGATCCGTCTGCACCCCTATCAATACACGGCTTTCAACTGGGCCTCGGGCGGCGTGCGCGCCGCCCATGATCGCTACATGCTCGACTACTGGGGCCTCGCCTTCAAACAAGCCGCGGCCGGCCTGCACGGCTATCTGGCGGCGACGCATCAACAGGCGCCGCAAGGCCGGCGCTGGGTGGTGGCGATTTGCGGGCCACAGCCCCCTGCCGATGTCGAACTGGGCCCACAGTTCGAGACGACCTGGGAAGAGAAGCGCGCCGATTTCGCCATGTCGCTCGGCACGTTCTATTGCGAGGATATCGCGCGGCCGATCATCGCCAGCATCGAACGCGAAGGCGTCATCTATGCGCGCGTCTATGACCTGCGCGGCCGGCCGAAACCGAACCTGTTGACCGAGCCACCGCCTTGACCCTTAGAGGGGTGCGAAGCGCGCGATCACCGCGCGCCATTCGGGCGCAACCGGCAAATTGAAAATCTCTTCCAAGGCCCGTTCGACTTGCGACGCGCTCAGCACCTGCTGTTCGCTGCGGCCATCTGGCCAGCGCACCGTCAGCCGGTTGTCGCGCAGGCCGTAGCGCGCTTCCGGCGTCGTGCGCGCCGCCATCAGGTAACGCTTGAACACCGATTCCGGATGCGTCGCGGTGTACCAGTTCATCATTGCGAAATCGGCGTCGAG
>JANLJK010000041.1:8359-10060 GCA_029255525.1 Pseudolabrys sp. | reverse complement strand
ATGACGTGGAGAGGCTAGGGATCGATACAATGAAACTGCCGCGCGACATCGGACCGGTGCATTTCGTCGGCATCGGCGGCATTGGCATGAGCGGCATCGCCGAGGTGCTGGCCAATCTCGGCTATACCGTCACCGGCTCGGACGTCGCCGACTCGGCCAACGTCAAGCGCCTGCGCGACAAGGGCATCAAGGTCACCGTCGGCCACAAGGCCGACAACATCGACGGCGCCGACGTCATCGTCGTCTCGACCGCGATCAAGCGCGACAACCCCGAACTCGTCGCCGCGCGGGCCAAGCGTCTGCCGGTCGTGCGCCGCGCCGAAATGCTGGCCGAGCTGATGCGGTTGAAGTCCTGCGTCGCCATCGCCGGCACGCACGGCAAGACCACGACCACCTCGATGGTCGCGTCGCTGCTCGATGCCGGCGGGCTCGACCCGACGGTGATCAATGGCGGCATCATCAATGCCTACGGCACCAACGCGCGGCTGGGCGCCGGCGACTGGATGGTGGTCGAGGCCGACGAATCCGACGGCACCTTCCTCAAGCTGCCGGCCGACGTTGCCATCGTCACCAATGTCGATCCCGAGCATCTCGACCACTTCCATACCTTCGAGGCGGTACAGGACGCCTTCCGCGCCTTCATCATGAACATCCCGTTCTACGGCTTCGCGGTGATGTGCACCGATCATCCGGTGGTGCAGACCTTGGTCGGCAAGCTGGAAGACCGTCGCGTGCTCACTTACGGCGAGAACCCGCAGGCCGACGTGCGGCTTGTCGACCTGGATCACCACGACGGCGCCTCACGCTTTTCGATCCAGTTCCGCGATCGCAACGGTTCGGTCACGCACACGATCGACAAGCTTACTTTGCCGATGCCCGGCCGTCACAACGCGCTCAACGCCACCTCGGCGGTGGCGGTGGCGCGCGAGCTCGGCATCAAGGATGACGTCATCCGCAAGGCGCTCGCCAATTTCGGCGGCGTCAAGCGCCGTTTTACGCGCGTCGGCACGTGGAACGACATCACCATCATCGACGACTACGGTCATCACCCGGTGGAAATTTCCGCCGTGCTGCGCGCCGCGCGTGAGAGCGTGAAGGGCAAGGTCATCGCCGTCGTGCAGCCGCATCGCTACACGCGCCTGCATGACTTGTTCGAGCAGTTCTCGACCTGCTTCAACGATGCCGACGCGGTCATCGTCGCGCCGGTCTATCCGGCCGGCGAGCAGCCGATCCCCGGCGTCGACCGCGATGCCTTGGTGCAAAGCCTGCGCGCGCACGGCCATCGTCACGCGATACCCTTGGAAGCGCCGGAAAAGCTCGCCGGCCTGATCAAGGGGCTGGCCAAGCCCGGCGACTATGTCGTCTGTCTCGGCGCCGGCTCGATCACGCAATGGGCCTACGCGCTGCCGGCCGAGCTTGCCGCGCCGGGGTGAGGAGCCACGTTGCGAAAGCCTGGTTCGATGACTATTCTGAACCGAGGCAAAGGTGACCCATGAATAAGGCGATTTGGGACGAACTAATGCGGCTCAGCCCGTCCGAGCGCCTCGAGCTGGCTGATCGACTTCGGGACAGCGTCGATTCCAGCGACCTGACAGTTGCCGATGATCTCGAGCCTCTCACCTCCGAGCAATTGCTGGAGGTCCGGCGGCGGCTCGCGGAGCATGAAGCCGATCCAAGCTCCGCAATTCCATGGGAGGAGGT
>JANLJK010000041.1:0-8259 GCA_029255525.1 Pseudolabrys sp. | reverse complement strand
CGCCTGCCGCAATTGCGCGGGCGTTTGCTCGCCAATCAGTCGCTCGGCGAATTCACCTGGTTCCGCGTCGGCGGGCCGGCGCAGGCGCTGTTCATGCCGGAAGACGAGGACGATCTCGCGTATTTTCTCCGCAACGCGCCACGCGATGTGCCTGTCACCGTCATCGGCGCCGGCTCGAATCTCATCGTGCGCGATGGCGGCGTCGAAGGCGTGGTCATCCGCCTCGGCCGCGGGTTCAGCGAGGTCACCATTGATGATGCGACCAAGCGCGTCACCGCAGGCACTGCCATGCTCGACGTCATGGTCTCGCGCGCGGCGCAGAAGGCCGGCGTCGCCGGCCTCGCCTTCCTCTCCGGCATTCCCGGCACCATCGGCGGCGCGCTGCGTATGAACGGCGGCGCTTACGGCGGCGAGACCAAGGACATCCTCATCGAAGCGCGCGGCGTCGACCGCGACGGCAATCTCCGCACCTTCAGCAATGCCGACATGGGCTTTACCTATCGGCACTGCGCGGTGCCGGATGACATCATTTTCACGGCCGGCGTGTTTCAGGGCAAAGCCGGCAACCCGGATGAGATCGCCGCCGAGATGGCCGCGATCAAGCAGAAGCGCGAAGCGAGCCAGCCGCGTAACCGCACCGGCGGCTCCACTTTCAAGAACCCGCCCGGCAAGAACGCTTGGAAGGTGATCGACGAAGCCGGCTGCCGCGGCCTCAAGGTGGGCGACGCGCAGGTCTCCGAGCTGCACTGCAATTTCCTCATCAATCTCGGCAATGCGAGCGCGGCCGACATCGAGAATCTGGGCGAGACGGTGCGCGAGCGGGTGCGCGCACATTCCGGCATCGAACTCGATTGGGAGATTAAACGCATTGGCGTAAAATAGCGCGCCGCGGTACAAGACGCGTCTGCCAAAAAACAAAAAAGACTTTGGGAGGTGACGAGATGACGACTTCTGATCCGATATTGGTCGCTGGCGGCGGCCTTGGCGGCCTGTCTGTCGCGCTGGCGCTGGGCCGCAAGGGCCATCGCGTGCGCGTCTTGGAAGCGACCGCCGAATTGGGCGCGATCGGCTACGGCATCCAGCTTGGGCCGAACGTGTTTCCGATGTTCGAGCGGCTCGGCATTACCGATGCGGTGCTCAAGCAATCGATCCTGCCGCGGGCGTGTATCATGTTCGATGCGCTCTCAGGTCGCGCGCTGACGCGCATTCCCAATGATCCGGTGTTGCGCGAACGTTTCGGCGCGCCTTACATCGTCATTCATCGCGTCGACCTGCATCAGGTGCTGCTCGATGCCTGCCGCGCCACCGCGGGCATCTCGCTGGAGCCGCTCACCGCCGTGACCGGCTTCGCGCAGCAAGCGGAGGGCGTGACGGTCACGACCGAGGATGGCCGCGTTATCGCCGGCGCCGCGCTGATCGGCGCCGACGGTTTGCGCTCGGGCATCCGCGCGCGAGTCGTCAATGACGGTGAGCCGAAGCCGATCGGCTATGTCGCGCACCGCACCATTGTGCCGATGAGCGCGGTGCCGGAAGGGGTTGACCGCGACATCTCGGCGCTGTGGATCGGTCCCGGCTTCCACATGGTGCACTATCCGCTGCGGCACAACACGCTGTTCAACATCGTCGCCGTGTTCCGTACCGACACCTTCGGCGAAAGGGGCGACAGCGCCTTCAACACGGCGGAAGTCGAGCGTACCTACCAGACCGCGCATCCGGTGATGAAGGCGCTCCTCGACAAGATGGATCTCAACCGCCGCTGGGTGATCGCCGATCGCGATCCGGTGCGGCGCTGGAGCGATAACCGCGTCACCATTCTGGGCGATGCCGCGCATCCGGCGCTGCAGACATTCGCGCAGGGCGCCTGCATGGCGATCGAGGATGCGGTGTGTCTGGCGGAGTGCGTCGATCAGGCCGGTGGCGACTTTGCGGGTGCGTTCCGCCATTACGAGCGGGCGCGGGGGACACGTACGGCGCGCGTCCAGCTTGAAGGCCGGCATTTATGGGAGGGCTATCACGCCGAGGGCATCGCCCGCGACGTCTGGATCGACGCGTTCGCGCGGCGATCCGAGCGGGATGTCTGTGATTGCCTCGCCTGGCTTTATGACGGGCCGCGCCTGACCGAACCGGTCGCGGCCTGATCAGCCTCCCGGCTGTTGCAGCTTCGTTAGTTCCAGCAAAGGCACGGGTGCGATGCGCACCTCGCCGGCGAAGGGCCGCTCCTGCATGGCGATGAGTCCGATCGCGATCACCGCCGTCACCGAGAACACGGTGAGCGCCGCCGATTGCGCATGGCGCTTGTGCAGGTGTACCAGCGCGATGCCGATCTGCGTCATGACGCCGAGCAGCAGCACGATGATCCACTTCAATTCATTGGTGCGGTCGGAGGCGAGCGCGAGACGGTCCGAGCGCGCGGTGCCGACGCGCACCGCCGCGTTCAAGAGCGCCGCATGCACCGCCGCGCCGGCCTCGGTGGCGATCCTGGGGTCGCTCACCTCGCGCAAGAGCGCATCGTAGGCGGCGTTCACGCTCGCCGCCTGCGTGCCGTGCTCCATCGCCGGCCAGTCGTCGTTGATCACCGCCTTCACGTAATTGCCCCAGGCGGCGCGGATATCGCGCATGTCGGAGGCCGCCGCCACGCTGAGCGTGAACACGTTGCGCAGTTCGCCGGCTTCCGCCTGCACCGTGCGCGCGGCCTGCCGGTTGCGGTCGGCGATGTCGCTGGCGAGGAAGCCGGTGAGCAGCGCGAACAGCAGGGCGATGCCGCCGAAGAACGGCGCGACGACGCCCTCATACCGCCGCCGCACGGCCGGTCCCATCACCGGGCCGAAGGCGACCCAGGCGATCACCGCGCCGGTCGCGCCATAGAGGGCGATCAGAACCGCGAAGATGCCCGCCGCCGGGGAATCAAGCCATGTTTCGATCACGTCCGCCTCATTCTGCTTGGGTAGCCAAGCCCTGGTAACGCTGCCGCGGGTCCGCTGTTTGCGGACCGCGATATTTCGGCTAGGACACCCTAACATTCCCCTTAACGCCAGAGACGATTCGGAGAGCCGCCATTCCCGCAGAGAAACACGTCGCCGTTCTGATGGGCGGCTGGTCGTCCGAACGCGAGGTGTCCCTGCGCTCCGGCGAGGCCTGCGCCGATGCGCTGGAGCGCACCGGCAAGTACAAAGTCAGCCGGGTCGACGTCACCCGCGACATCGCCTTCACGCTGCGCGAGCTCAAGCCCGATTGCGCGCTCAATGTGCTGCACGGGCGCCCGGGCGAGGACGGCACTTTGCAGGGCATGCTGGAAATCCTCGGCATCCCCTACAGCCATTCCGGCGTCATGGCCTCGTCCGTCGCCATGCAGAAGGACATCGCCAAGACCGTGCTGAAGGCTGCCGGTGTGCCGGTGCCGGGCGGGGTGGTGGTCAGTCGTCTTAAGGCCGCCAAGCAGCATCTGCTGCCGCCGCCTTACGTCATCAAGCCGGTAGCGGAGGGCTCCAGCGTTGGCGTCTTCATCGTGCGCGAGGATCACGCGCATCCGCCGCAGGAACTGACGGCGTCGGATTGGAAGCTCGGTGACAAGGTGTTGGTCGAACCGTTCATCCCCGGCAAGGAACTCACTTGCGCGGTGGTGGCCGACAAGCCGACCGCCGTCATCGAGATCGTCTCCGCCACGAAGTTCTACGATTACGAGGCCAAATATGCGCCGGGCGGTTCCAAGCATCTGTTGCCGGCGCCGGTGTCGGCGGACGTCTATGAGGAATGCCGTCGCCTCGCGCTCGAAGCGCATCGCGCGCTCGGCTGTCGCGGTGTCACGCGCGCCGACTTCCGCTACGACGATAGCAAGCCGGGCATCACCGGCATCGCCTGCCTCGAAGTGAACACCCAACCCGGCATGACCGAGACCTCGCTGGTGCCGGAGCTTGCCGCGTATGCCGGTATGAGCTTCGAAGCGCTGGTGTCGTGGATGGTCGAGGACGCGTCGCTGGAGCGGTGATACGCGCTTGGCCCTCCCCATGACATGAAGGGAAGCCGCGCCGTCCGCCGGGCCAGTTCATCGCGGAACGGCATCCATGTCGTCCGGCGCAATGCGGGCAGCGCGCCGCGTTCAGTGTGGGCGCAACAGAGCGTGGCACCCAGCCGCGGCGTGGCCCCACCCCCGGTTACCCCAAACAATTCGTAAACTTTTACTAATCGTTTACCAAATGGTCCGAAGACTACCCATTGGCGGCGTCGCGCGCGCTTGCCGGTGGGGCTATGCGCGCACGGCTGCCGGGGAACTTCACGAAGCCCGCCTCGGCGGGCATTGGGGTCTAAGAGCCGCCCGGGATGGATGCTCGCGCACACAACGCTCACGCGCCGAAAGCGATGAAGAGGCGCCGCGCTGCGGCCGTCGCCGTGCCGCATTGGGCGGTCGCGGCGCCGCGCTGGACGCGCACCGTGCGTCGTTGGGGCGAGGCCCTGGTCAATCTCAACATTCCGCGCGGGGCAGGGGCCTCGTCGGTGGCGCTCTTGCTGCTCGCCAGCGTCTCTTATGGCGTCGTGCGCGGCGGCCATGGCCCGGACATCGCGGCCAATGTGCAGGATCTGTGCGATGCGGTCGCTAACACGGTCGGCTTCCGCATTTCCGAGGTGGCTTTGGCCGGCGAGCGCGAGCTCGGCCGCCAGAAGGTTCTCGAAATCGCCGGCGTCACCGAGACCTCCTCGCTGGTGTTCCTCGATGCGGCGCAGGCGCGCACGCGCCTCGTCAGCAATCCCTGGATTTCGGAAGCCACCGTCCTGAAGCTTTATCCCGGCCGCCTGCGCATCGAGATCAAAGAGCGCAAGCCCTTCGCCCTGTGGCAGAAGGACGGCCGCATCTCGCTCATCGCGGAGGACGGCACGGTCCTGGAAACCTTCGTGCCGGAGCGCTTCGCCGCGCTGCCGATGGTGGTCGGCAGGGGCGCGGAGCGCGCCGCCCCCGACATGCTGGCGATGGTCAAGCGCTTCCCCTCGATCGCGGGGCAGGTACAGGCCGCGGTTCTGGTCGCCGAGCGACGCTGGACCCTGCATCTGAAGAACGGCATAGACGTGCTGTTGCCCGAGCATGCGCCCGATCGCGCACTGGGAACCTTGGTCGACCTCGACCGGTCCAAGCAATTGCTGTCGAAAGACATCGTCGCCGTCGATCTCCGCCTCGCCGATCGCATCACTGTGCGCCAGTCGGATGCCGCCTTTGCCGTGCGTGATGCCGCCCTCAAGGCCGCCGAAAAGGCGCGCAAGAAGATCGGCGGCAAGGGAGGCGAGGCATGATGATGGCTTCGCTGACTCTTGAGACGAAGTTTGCGTGTGCCGCAGGCACAGCGTGCTCCCTCCCCCCTTGGGGGGGAGGGTTGGGGAGAGGGGTAAGTCCCTCGCTCCGCGCATGTTGTTTACCCCTCTCCCTGTCCCTCTCCCCCAAGGGGAGAGGGGACGATAGAGCCGCGCGTTCCGCGAATGGAGCCCGCGCATGAGCAACGTCGTTCGTTTTGGCCTCACGCCCAAGATGAAGCCGGTGTCGCCGAAGCGCTCGGCCGTGGTCGCGGCGCTCGATATCGGCACCTCGAAGATCGTCTGCATGATCGCGCGGCTCCATCCGCAGGCGCCGCAGGATGTGCTGCGCCGGCGCTCGCATGGCGTTCGGGTGCTGGGCTTCTCGCATACCGCGGCCAGCGGCATGAAGGGCGGCAGCGTCATCGACCTCGCCGAAGCCGAGGCCATGGTGCGCACGGCGATCGATATCGCCGAGAACTCCGCCCATCTCCAGCTCGAGTCGGTGGTCGTGTCGCTGTCTGGCGGCCGTCTCGGCTCGGAGCGCTTCATCGCCAATATTGACCTGACCGGCGGGACGGTCGGAGATGGCGACATCGCTCGCGTTCTGGCGGCGGCTTCGCGTCATTCGGTGCGCGATGGCCGCGCCGTCCTGCATTCGCTGCCGATCGGCTATTCGCTCGATGCCGCCGCCGGCATCCGCGAGCCGCGCGGCATGCTGGGCCACAAATTCGGCGTCGACATGCACATGGTGACGGCCGATGTCGCCACCGTGCGCAATCTGATGCTGACGGTCGAGCGCAGCCATCTGTCGATCGAGGCCATGGTCGCCTCGCCTTACATGGCGGGCCTGGCCGTTCTGGCCGACGACGAGGCCGATCTCGGCGCCGCCGTCATCGATTTAGGGGCCGGCACCACCACGGCGGCGGTCTTCTCCGGCGGCCGCTTCGTCCATGCCGACGGCTTCGCGCTCGGCGGTCATCACGTCACCATGGATTTGGCCCGCGGTCTCAACACCCGCATTGCGGACGCTGAGCGAATCAAAGCGATCTATGGCAGTGTTTTGATGGGTGGGTCGGACGAGCGTGACATGATTACGGTGCCCCCGTTCGGGGATGATGAGCGCGAGCCGCCGCAATTCGTGTCGCGCGCGGCGTTGACGCGCATCGTCAAGCCCCGGGTCGAGGAGATCCTGGAAATGATGCGCGATCGTCTGGCCGTCTCGCCCTTCGCGGCGGAGCCGCGCGGCCGCGTCGTGCTCACCGGCGGCGGCAGCCAGCTCTCCGGCATCGCCGATCTGGCGGCGAAGATTCTCAAGCGTCCCGTGCGTATCGGCCGCCCGTTGGGGCTTGCCGGCTTGCCCGAGTCGGCCAAGGGGCCGGCCTTCGCGGTGGCCGCGGGCCTCTTGGTTTACCCGCAGGCGGCCCATCTCGAACATTTCGAACCGCGTCGTACGCGGCATCTGATGACTGGAACTGGCGGCTACATGCAACGGGTCGGGCGATGGCTGCGCGAGAGCTTCTGACCCTCTCACATCCCATGCCCGTGCAATAAAGAGGCAAACATGACGATCAACCTGACGATCCCGGACATCCACGAGATGAAACCGCGCATTACCGTGTTCGGCGTCGGCGGCGCCGGCGGCAACGCGGTGAACAACATGATCACCGCCGGCCTCCAGGGCGTCGACTTCGTCGTCGCCAACACGGATGCGCAGGCGCTCACGATGTCCAAGGCACAGCGCATCATCCAGATGGGCAGCCAGGTCACCGAGGGCCTTGGCGCCGGTTCGCAGCCGGAAGTCGGTCGCGCCGCGGCGGAAGAGGTGCTCGACGAAATTCGCGATCATCTCTCCGGCGCGCACATGGTCTTCGTCACCGCCGGCATGGGCGGCGGCACGGGCACGGGCGCCGCGCCGGTCATCGCCAAGACCGCGCGTGAGCTGGGCATCCTCACGGTCGGCGTCGTCACCAAGCCGTTCCACTTCGAAGGCCAGCGCCGCATGCGCTACGCCGAGTCGGGCATCGCCGAGTTGCAGAAGGTGGTCGACACCCTGCTGATCATCCCGAACCAGAACCTGTTCCGGGTCGCCAACGAAAAGACCACTTTCGCCGACGCCTTCGCGATGGCCGATCAGGTGCTCTATTCGGGCGTCGCCTGCATCACCGACCTGATGGTCAAGGAAGGCCTCATCAATCTCGACTTCGCCGACGTCCGTGCCGTCATGCGCGAGATGGGCAAGGCGATGATGGGCACCGGCGAAGCCTCCGGCGAAAAGCGTGCGATGACCGCGGCGGAAGCCGCGATCTCCAACCCGCTGATCGATGATGCCTCGATGAAGGGGGCGCGCGGCCTCCTGATCTCGATCACCGGTGGCAAGGATCTCACTTTGTATGAAGTCGATGAAGCCGCGACGCGTATCCGCGAAGAGGTCGATCAGGACGCCAACATCATCGTCGGCGCCACCTTCGACGAAAGCCTCGATGGCATCATCCGCGTCTCCGTCGTCGCCACCGGCATCGACAACACCGGCAAGATGAGCCTGCCGTTGCCCAGCGTCGCCGCCCCGGCTCCGGCCGAGAGCGCGCTGAAGGAACTCGCCGGCAAACTGCGCAATGACTCGCGTCGCATTGCCGAACGTGTCGAGCGTGCGGCCCCGACCGGCATGCAGGCGCCGATCCCGACCGCCGCGACCACTCAGGCTGCCGCGTCGGTCGAGACCGCCGCGCATGCCGCGGTTGCTGCCGCCCTCCTGCCGACTGCCGGCATGGACGACGTTTCGATCCGCCCGATGCCGACCATGAAGCCGTCGCTGTTCGAGCCCGCGCAGCCGGAAGCCCCGGTCGCGCACGAGCCGCCGCCGGCGCAGGCTTTCATCCCGCCGCAGGCGGAGCGTCCGCTCCGTCAGCGCATGCCGCGCATCGACGAGCTGCCGATGCCGGCGCAGAACGAGATCCGCGCCCAGCGTGGCGAGACGGCAAT
>JANLJK010000040.1 GCA_029255525.1 Pseudolabrys sp. | reverse complement strand
GGAGATCTTCGTCTTTGCGACGACGTCGCAGGATGATTGGCGCCACGAATCCTGGACCATGCCGGGCGACGTCGACGAGCTGCGCAAGGCCTACGCCAATTTCCACCCCGAAGCGCGCGCTTTGCTTGATGCCGCCGACAGCGTGACCAAGTCGGCGCTTTATATTCGTGATCCGCTGCCGGCGTGGTCGGTCGGCCGTGTCACGCTGTTGGGCGACGCTTGTCATCCGATGGTGCCGTTCATGGCGCAGGGCGCCTGCATGGCGATCGAGGATGCGGTGGTGCTCGGCCGTGCGCTGAAAGGTGTCACCGACGCCGACGTGCCGGCGGCGCTCAAGCGTTACGAAGAGGCGCGCAAGGAGCGCACGGCGCGCGTGCAGATCGGCTCGCGTGGCAATGAGTGGCTCAAGCAGGGCGGTAACGCCGACTGGGTCTATGCTTACGATGCCGGCGCGGTGCCGCTCGGCAAGGCGGCTTAAGCTCCGTTCTGTCATTCCGGACGCGCGCCTGGCGCGCGATCCGGAATCCAGAGGCGGTGCCGGGATAAACACGCGGGCCCCCCTTAAGTGTTTGCCCGGAATGGCCGAAGCCGGCGCGCACGGCCATGTGTTGGGGCATGAGCAATGCTCCTCACACTGATTTCTGTTCGCGCTGCGGCGCGCCGATGCGGTTGGCCCGCGTCTGGCCCAGCGCGTTCGGCTATCCCGAGCTGCGCAGCTTCGCCTGCACGCAATGCCGCGAGGTCGTGACGGTCGAAGTCACGTCGGCGGCCAGCGCGTCGGCCGCTGCCCGCACTTGACGCCCCAGCGTTATTGGACTGGCTATGAGCCACTTCTACACCTTTCCCAAATGTCCGCGCTGTGGCGCCTTGATGACGTTGTCGCATGCGATGCCGCGCGTCATCGGCCGGCCGGAATGGCGCGGTTTCGTTTGCGTGCCGTGCCATGAAGTGGTGAGCACGCCGGTCGAGCGCGAAAACGTGACGCCGTCCTGGGGCGGTGGCTAGACTGACGGCTCTCGAGCAGGGAACTGTCTTGCGACTATTGAATGCGCGCATGCCGACGCGGTCCACGACGTGACGCCGAGCGCGCGCTGGGGATTGCCCATGACGCCGGTCGCGGCGTTCATCTATTTCGTGATCAATCAGGATCGCTTCGCCGCATTCCTCGGCTGGGCGGGGCATTACATCCGTTAGATCAGTTGGCGCGGGCGTGACGGCGGCGCCAATCCTGCGGGCGCTCGAAGGCGCCTTGCCAGAGGCCGCGACCGGCGGCACGGGCCTCGCTCTCCTCGGCGACATAGCCGTGCGTGTCGTCGGCATAGTTCACCGCGAAGCCTTCGCGCACCATCACCTGGCCGAGATCGGCGACATCGCCGGCGGCGCAGACGGCCAGCGTGCGGCCGTAGCGATCGCGCCCCCGCGGCGCGCAGGTGACGGTGCCGCGCGCGACGAGCGCGCCGAGCCGCTCCGCCGCTGCCGCGCCGCAAGACCATTCGCGTTTGCGCGCGTCGCGGCAGGTTTGCGCCCGCTCCGGCGCATCGATGCCGATCAGGCGGATGTTCTGCTCGCCGGCACGCAGGGAGTCGCCATCGACGACGCGGATCGAAGCGAGCGCGGCGCCGGGCGCCTGACTGGTGGGGGCGCGCGGCTTGGCGATCGTCGTGGCGATCACGCAGACGACGCCGAGCAGGATCAGCGCCGACATATAGGAACGGCCGCCGCGCTGTGGCGGCGGTGGCGCAAGCCGCGCGGCGGCACGCGACCGGGAGAAGCGAACGACGGAGCCCATGCCGGGAGGCTAGGGCTGTTATCGTTACGAAAGGGTTTGCGGGCGACGGGCGCTAGCCAGGCAGGGAGGCAACGGCGCGGCGCGCGACGATCCAATTGTAAACGGTGCCGAGCACCAGCGCGATCAGCCAGCCGACGACGACGCTCCAGATCAGGCCTTCGGCCCAGATGCGCGTCGAGTGGATCGGCGCGTCCGACAGCAACGTCACCCAACCGTGCGCGGCGCGCATCGGCATGAACAGGGCGCTGAGCATGCACAGCACGAACAGCGCGACGAGCGCGGCGGAAAAGCCCCAGCCGAGGCCGCTGATGCTGAGCCGTGTGTGCGCCTGAGCGATGGCCATGCGGGACTCCCTGCGTGCGTGTATCATGGGAGCGGTAAAGCGGGCCAGGGGCTTTGATAAAGGTCAAGCCGCCGGCGGGTTTGACCGAATCACGCGCCGATGCATTTTGCACACCATGGGCGTGCGGGATTATTTCAAAGACGCGCAACTCGTGCGTATGTCGAATGGCGATTACTGCCTCGTCAGGCCGCTCGGCCTGGTGCCCGGCGGCAAGGGCATGAAGCACCACGAGAATCTGTTGCGGCTGACGCCGAAGGGCATCGCCGCGGGCGTGTGGCGCGGTCTGGGGCTGTCGCGCCTTCTCCAGCGGCTCAAGCAACAGGCGCCGGTCGAGGTGGAGTAGGACCACGCCGGAAACCTATTTGCCGCAAGTCCACACCGGCCCGATCGGCGTCTGCGTGTAGCAGGGGCCGGAGCCGCCGCCGTTCCAGCGCCCGCGATAGAAGCGCGGCCAGGCCGGGCCGTAAAACGGATGGCTTTGCCAATAGCGTGCCTCGCGCTGGCGCTCGATCACCTCCGGCGGGCGATAGCCCGGCAGGAAGCCATAGCCGTGCCAATGGCGGGTGACATGACGTTTCTTGTGCGGCACGCGCTTGTGTGCAGCGGGCTTGTCGGCGGCGGCGAACGCCACAGGCGCGCCTGTGAGAACCAGCGCCGCGGCGAGCGCGCCGGCCAAGGCGCCGCGGATGAACCGCCGCATGTGATGTCTCCGTCCGAAGGCGCCCGTGCGCGCCATCAATCGCGCCTTCGTGGTGGAAGTGAGACGGGGGAACAACGCCGCCGTGGAGGAATTTAGGCATAGAAGGAGAAAGAGCGCAAGAGAAAAATGAGAAAAAAGTCATATTTTGGCAAATGAGCTAGTCGCCGCGCATCGCCGGACTCGATCGGCGCTTGCCCGGCCGACAACGTTGTGCAACCTTGAGGTGTATCGAGGGCGTTCGGTGGGCAAGGATTCGCGTGATATCATCCGCGACATCGAAGCGGACGGATGGCGCTTCATCGGCGCGAGCGGCAGCCATCATCACTTCAAGCATCCGGTGAAGCCGGGCAAAGTGACGATCCCGCATCCGCGCCGCGACTTGCATCCGAAGACGGTGAAATCCATCTATCGTCAGGCTGGATTGAAGGGACCGCGATAACGATGGCTGGCTACATCGCCCTGGTACACAAAGACGAAGGCACGAGCTACGGCGTGAGCTTTCCCGACGTGCCGGGCTGCATCTCGGCCGGCGATACGTTCGAGGAGGCGGTGGCCAACGGGGCCGAGGCGCTGGCCGGTCATTTCGCCGCGATGCGCGCCGATGGCGAAGCGATCCCAGCGCCGCGCAGCTTTGAAGCGCTCAAGCACGACGCGGAATTTGTCGAGGACAGCGCCGACGCCATCGTGACGATGGTGAGCCCGAAGGGCGCGATGGCGGCTGCGGAGTAGCGGCGGCTTGTAGGGTGGGTTGAGCGAAGCAAAACCCACCGACCCACTCGCATAGATGTTGAATTCGGTTGGTGGATAGGGCGCGTTCCACGCCTCTGGCCAGCCTAGACGATGCGCTCGGCCGTCCGCGAGGTCGACTCACATCGAGTCTTCATCGAAGCGGACGCTCGTTGCCGAAATGGTCATGCGCGCAGTTGACACCGTCATGGCCGGGCGTGTCCCGGCCATCCACGTCTTACATCGCTGCAGCGTGACAAAGCGCCGTAGGGTGGATCGAGCGAAGCGAAACCCACCGACGATCACGGCCGAAAGTGATGGGCTTCGCTGCGCTCAACCCATCCTAGGTCTGTTCTTTCCGAAATTTTCGAAGCCAGTTTCAGGGATGCACGCCTCAGCAAATACAGCGCCGAAGTCGGTGAACCTGATATTACTGTGTCGGCGCAAGCCAGTTTGCACTCCGTTAGCGACAATGGGATCTTGTTTTTCAACGGGCCAAGTAACGAGCCCCATCGATTCAAGATGGGCATAATAAAGATTGATCTGTTCAGGATAGAACAGCTCAGCGCTCGGGATTTCGCTTTTCTCAACTTTGCGATTAAAAAATTGGTTTTGTGATCTATCGAAGTCGAGCGTATCGACTACGTTGAATAGCTTCACCTTTCGGAGCTTAAATAAAATCCAGGCCTCGTCTCGGCTCAACTGAGAAATAAGCTGAGGGAAGGCTGGGTGAACAACTGCATTCCTTTCAGTATCTACGGAGCGAGTGAGTATTTCTTCGAACATAGACCAAAGTGGATGATTGTCTTCCAAATATCGCAATCGTTCCAGCACTGGTCCGACCAACTCAGCCGGGGGCTCGATCCGCCTTTGAGGCGGAACCTTTTTCGCAATTCGTTCGACCATCTTCTCAAAGCGGTCTTGATAGGCGGCCGCGATCTGCAGAGGGGCGAGCAAGAGACGCGCTGTCTTAAGAAGCTCCGTGCCGAGCTTTCCTACCTGCTTCACTGTTTCGGAGGCGCCTTCGTTATAGGCCTGCCTTACGATGTCCTTCGGAATTAGATCTCCGAGGCCAAGATCGATATTTAACGAGGGCGCCCCCGCTTTTGTTCTCGTCTTCAGGCTCAGCCATCGCAATTGTCCTCAAGCGTCCGCACCAGAACTCGCTGACTAAAGAGCCGGAAGGTTTTCCAATTGAGGTAGCTCACGAGCGCCGTCGTACTTCCACACATGCCGTTGCGCCACCCACGCTCCGTTGCCGCGTTCACGGCACGCCTCGCCTTCGTAGCCCTCCGCGCCTTTTCGCGCCTTAGCCCACCCTACGATCCGAAAAAGCTCACGCCTTCTTCTTCCCCGCCTTCTTCTTCGGCTCCGGCGGCGGCGCGAGCGCGGCAGCCTTCGCGTCCTCGGCTTCCTTGGCGAGGCGCAGCGCGCGCAGGCGTTCGGTCTTCTTGCGCGTGGCGGCCTGCGTGGCCTCGTATTCCGCCATGGCCGAGCTGGCGTCGCGCGCCTGCTGATCCTTGCGCTTGAACCGCGCTTCGGCCTGTTCCTGGGTCTGCTTCGACGATGATTTCGACAAGATCGGCTCCTGCTGTGCGCGGGCAACCGCCGCGATGGATCGTCAAGAAACGGGTAGCACCTCTTCACATCATCTTTTTACAGTGGCTTTTTACATTAGCTTGGGCCGGGTGAACCGCGCGCTCGCATGCGTCGCGGTCAACCCGGCCTTCGCCTTAACATAACGTCGCTTATGGCCGTGGCGGGCCGGGGCGATTTTGCGTGAAGACCAAGCTTCGCGCTTGTGCCGCCCGGCCGTGCCTTGGTCAGACCATCACGAGCAGCCCGTCGTCGAGCCGCAGGTGTCGCACTTCATGCAGGTGCCGTTGCGCACCAACGTGAAGTTGCCGCATTCGCCGCAAGCCTCGCCTTCGTAGCCCTTGGCGCGGGCTTCGGCGCGCTTCTCGGTCGCCGCCGCCTTGGCGTGCAGCTTGGCGTCATGCGCGTTGACCTCGGCGATCTCCTCGACGCGCAGTTCCAGCTTCTCGGCCGGCGACAGCTTGGCTTCCGGCTCCGCCTTCAGCGCGGTCGCGCCGGAGGCGTGCAAAGCGGTAACGACGCCACCGCTAACCGCCGCGGCGGCCGCGCCGTGCACCACCTGCAGGCGGTCGGTGCGCGAGCGTGTCAGACCCTTCGACACATATTGCGAGGCGGAGGTCGGCTTGCCTTCCGCTTCGCCCTTGCCGAGGGCATCGAAGCTCGACTCGCTCGGATCGACATGCGCGAGATCGAAGCGTTCGAGATACGAGACCGCGAGCTCGCGGAACACGTAATCGAGGATCGAGGTCGCGTATTTGATCGAGTCGTTGCCCTGCACCGGGCCCTGCGGCTCGAAGCGGGTGAAGGTGAAGGCATCGACATATTCGTCGAGCGGCACGCCGTATTGCAGGCCGAGCGATACCGCGATGGCGAAGTTGTTGATGATCGAGCGAAGGGCCGCACCCTCCTTGTGCATGTCGATGAAGATCTCACCGAGGCGGCCGTCATCATATTCGCCGGTGCGCAGATAGACCTTGTGGCCGCCGACGACGGCTTTCTGGGTGTAGCCTTTGCGGCGGTCGGGCATGCGCTCGCGCTCGCGCATGACGACGATGCGCTCGACCAGCTTCTCCACCACCTTCTCGGCAAGGCCGGTGGCGCGGGCCGCCATCGGACGCTCGAGGAAGGTGTCGATCGTGTCGTCCTCGTCGTCTTCGTCGGCGATGAGCTGCGAATTGAGCGGTTGCGAGAGCTTCGAGCCGTCGCGGTAGAGCGCGTTGGCCTTGAGCGCGAGCTTCCACGACAGCAGGTAAGCCGACTTGCAGTCCTCGACCGTCGCCTCGTTCGGCATGTTGATGGTCTTGGAGATGGCGCCGGAGATGAAAGGCTGCGCCGCCGCCATCATGCGGATGTGGCTCTCGACCGAGAGATAGCGCTTGCCGGTCCGGCCGCACGGATTGGCGCAGTCGAACACCGGATAGTGCTCAGGCCTAAGGTGCGGTGCGCCTTCCACCGTCATGGCGCCGCAGACATGGATGTTGGCGGCCTCAACCTCGCGCTTGGAAAAGCCGAGCGCGGAGAGGAGGTCGAAGGTCGCCGACGCCATGTCCTCAGGCGAAATGCCGAGCACGTCGCGGCAGAAGTCCTCGCCGAGCGTCCACTTGTTGAAGACGAACTTGATGTCGAAGGCGGTCGGCAAAGCCTTCTCGACCTTGGCGATGGCGTCGTCGGTGAAGCCCTTGGCCTTCAACGTCGTGTGGTTGACGGCCGGGGCCTGTGCCAAGCCGCCATGGCCGACGGCGTAAGCCTCGATCTCGGCGATCTGCGCTTCCGAGTAGCCGAGCGTGCGCAAGGCCTCGGGCACCGCGCGGTTGATGATCTTGAAGTAGCCGCCGCCGGCCAGCTTCTTGAACTTCACCAGCGCGAAGTCGGGCTCGATGCCGGTGGTGTCGCAGTCCATGACGAGGCCGATCGTGCCGGTCGGCGCGATGACGGAAGCCTGCGCGTTGCGGTAGCCGTGCTTCTCGCCGAGCGCCAGGGCCTTGTCCCACGCCGCCTTGGCGTGCGCGACGATATTTTGGTCGGGACAGGAGGCGTGGTCGAGCGGCACCGGCGGCGTCGACACCTTCTCGTAGCCGGCACGTTCGCCATGCGCGGCGCGGCGATGGTTGCGCATCACGCGCAGCATGTGCTCGCGGTTCTTCTTGTAGCCGGGGAAGGCCCCGAGCTTCTCGGCCATCTCGGCCGAGGTCGCATAAGAGATGCCGGTCATCACGGCGGTGAGCGCGCCGCACAGCGCGCGGCCGGCGTCCGAGTCGTAGGAGATGCCGGAGGTCATCAACAGGCCGCCGATATTGGCGTAGCCGAGGCCGAGCGTGCGGAACTCGTAAGAGAGCTGCGCGATCTCCTTCGACGGGAACTGCGCCATCAGCACCGAGATTTCCAAGACGACGGTCCACAGACGGACCGCGTGCTCGTAGCCCTCGATGTCGAACTTGCCGGTCTTGACGTCGCGGAAGGTCAGGAGGTTCAGCGAGGCGAGGTTGCACGCCGTGTCGTCCAGGAACATGTATTCCGAGCACGGATTGGACGCGCGGATTTCGCCGGAGGCCGGGCAGGTGTGCCAGTCGTTGACGGTGGTGTGGTACTGCAGGCCGGGATCGGCGCAGGCCCAGGCGGCGTGGCCGATCTTCTCCCACAGCTCAGTGGCGTCGACGGTCTTGGCGACCTTGTGGTTCTTGCGGAAGGTCAGGTCCCATTTGCCGTCGGACTCGACCGACTTCAAGAACGCATCGGTGACGCGCACCGAGTTGTTCGAGTTCTGGCCGGAGACCGTCAGGTACGCATCGCTATCCCAGTCGGTATCGTAGGTCGGGAAGTCGATGTCCTTGTAGCCCTGCTTGGCGAACTGGATCACCCGCTTGATGAAGTTGTCGGGCACCAGCGATTTGCGGGCGAGCTTGATCTCGCGCTTGAGCGCGGGGTTCTTCTCCGGCGAGAAGCAGTCGTCGCCAGAGCCCTGGCAGTTGACGCAGGCCTTGAGCACGGCCTTGAGGTGCTTCTGGTTGATCTTCGAGCCGGTGACGAGCGCCGCCACCTTCTGCTCTTCCATGACCTTCCAGTCGATGTACTTCTCGATATCGGGGTGATCGACGTCGACGATGACCATCTTGGCCGCGCGGCGCGTCGTGCCGCCCGACTTGATCGCGCCCGCGGCACGGTCGCCGATCTTCAGGAACGACATCAGGCCCGACGACTTGCCGCCGCCGGAGAGACGCTCGCCTTCGCCGCGCAGGTTGGAGAAGTTGGTGCCGGTGCCGGAGCCGTATTTGAACAGGCGCGCCTCGCGCACCCACAGATCCATGATGCCGCCCTCGTTGACGAGGTCGTCATTGATCGACTGGATGAAGCAGGCGTGCGGCTGCGGGTGCTCGTAGGACGACTTCGAGCGCGTCAGCTTGCCGGTGGCGAAATCGACATAATAGTGACCCTGGCTCGGGCCATCGATGCCATAGGCCCAGTGCAGGCCGGTGTTGAACCACTGCGGGCTATTCGGCGCGCACATCTGCGTCGCCAGCATGTAACGGAGCTCGTCGAAGAAGGCCTGAGCGTCTTCTTCCGTGTCGAAATAGCCGCCCTTCCAGCCCCAATAGGTCCAGGTGCCGGCCAGACGATCGAACACCTGCTTCGACGAATGCTCGCCGATATAGCGCTCCTTCTCCGGCAGCGCCTCGAGCGCTTCCGTGTCGGCGACCGAACGCCACAGGAAAGAGGGGACGGAGTTCTCTTCGACCTTCTTGAGGCGCGCGGGCACCCCGGCCTTGCGGAAATACTTCTGCGCCAAAACGTCGGAAGCGACCTGCGACCAGAATTCCGGCACCTCGACATTGTCGAGCTTGAACACCACCGAGCCATCGGGATTCTTGATCTCGCTCGTGGTCAGCCGAAAGCCGATGCCTGCGTAGGCCGCTTTTGCATCCTGGGTGTAGCGCCGTTCGATCCGCATTGTATCTAGCCCCTTCAATTGGCCAGGCGGTTGGTGTGCCGCCTGATTATATCCTGACGGCCCTGTCCCGGTCCGCCTGTTGTTCGCTCGCTACGCCGTTCGACGCCTACCCAGTTACCTAGTGTCCGGCCGGGACTTTCGCCGTCCCGTGCCGGGTATTTCCGGTCGCGCTTTCGGTTCACCGGCACAGACAGGCCCGGCCCCAAAACGCCATTTCCGGCGTGGGTGAGCGCTTCTCTGAGCCATTCATGAGGTTCCGGAGGGAACTTGAAACTCACCCGCACCGGAGAACCGAAAGCTAAGTGGACTCGCCGCACCCGTCAACAAGAGATAGTCATCAAATCTGAATCAAACACTAAATCTTGTGTCTATTCGATGAAAAGTGGGGACAACGGCTGGCGTGACCAAGCGCAGTATCGAGCCGCCGGAGGGCGCGGAAAAGCGTTTTTCGCTGGGCGCGGAAGCAGGCTTTTATGCCTTCCTGGGTGACGGAAAAACGACCGAAAATTGGGGCTTCCGCGTTCTACACAACAAAGATCGCGAGAGGCCCGAACGGGGGACAGACAGGGGATAAACCCGGCAAAGCCGGTTCCAGAGTCGCTGATTCTCGAAACGCCCTCAGGACGTTAGCCACCCCCAAGAGCTTGTGGGTGAAGGGGAGAGTGCTGCCCACCCCTGTGAATTTGGCCATGGGAGGCCGGGACAGCGAGGTGCGGGCTATCGGCGCGGCGGGCGGACGAAGCGCCAGATGGCAATCCGGATAGTGCGGTCTTGACGGCCATATGGACGGCCATGTGGCGAATGCCCGGCCTCGTGCCGGGCATTCGTTTGCAGTCCGACGTCTGCCTCGGGCTCGCCCGCGCCGCCTAGGCGTGGGCTTTGCGGTAGGCGCCGACAGCAAGCCAGACGGCGGAAACCAGGAAGTAGAAGGCGCCGAACGCCGCATAGGGGACGATGTCCAGGATCGTCGGCGCAACC
>JANLJK010000039.1 GCA_029255525.1 Pseudolabrys sp. | reverse complement strand
GACCTCGGCCTTGATGTCCTTGAGCGCCACGACCTTGTCGCGCAGCGGCACCTTGTAGCGGTGGTCGAGTGCGACGTCGTTGTCGTAGGACCACTCATGGATGCCCATCTTCTGGCTGATCAGTTCGACAGCGGGGAGAGGGCGGTCGGCGATGTCCTCGCCATTGAGCATCTTGTCGATCGAGACGGCGGCCTCGTGGCCGTGCGCCACGGCCCAGATGATGTTCTTCGGGCCGAAGGCCGCGTCGCCGCCGAAGAAGACCTTCGGATGCGTCGAGGCGAAGGTCTTCGTGTCGACCTTGGGCATGTTCCATTGGTCGAATTCGATGCCGATATCGCGCTCGATGAAGGGGAAGGCGTTCTCCTGGCCGACGGCCACCAGCACGTCGTCGCAAGGGAAATGCTGATCCGGCTCGCCGGACGGGACGAGCTTGCGGCGGCCCTTGGCGTCGTATTCCGCCTTCACCTTCTCGAAGGTGATGCCGGTCAACTTGCCGTTTTCGTGCGTGAAGTGCTTCGGCACGAGGTAATTGTGGATCGGGATGCCCTCGTGCTGCGCGTCTTCCTTTTCCCAAGGCGACGCCTTCATCTCTTCGAAGCCGGAGCGCACGACGACGTCGACCTGCTCGCCGCCGAGACGGCGCGCGGAGCGGCAGCAGTCCATGGCGGTGTTGCCGCCGCCGAGCACGACGACGCGCTTACCGATCTTGCTGACATGGCCGAACGACACCGACGACAGCCAGTCGATGCCGATGTGGATATTGGCGGCGGCTTCCTTGCGGCCCGGAATGTCGAGATCGCGGCCGCGCGGCGCGCCGGTGCCGACGAAGATGGCGTCCCAGCCTTCGGCGATGAGCGCCTTCAGGCTGTCGATGCGTTTGCCCGCGCGGAAGTCGACGCCAAGATCGAGGATGTAACCGGTCTCCTCGTCGATGACGCTATCGGGCAGACGAAATTTCGGGATCTGCGTGCGGATCATGCCGCCGGCTTTGGCATCGGCATCGAACACAGTGACCTGATAGCCGAGCGGCGCGAGGTCACGCGCCACCGTGAGCGAAGCGGGGCCGCCACCGACCAGCGCGACGCGCTTGCCGTTCTTCTTTTGCACGGGCTTCGGCAGCCGCGCTTTGATGTCGTCTTTGTTGTCGGCCGCGACGCGCTTGAGGCGGCAGATCGCCACCGGCTCGTTCTCGACGCGCACGCGCCGGCAGGCCGGCTCACAGGGGCGGTCGCAGGTGCGTCCGAGAATGCCCGGAAACACATTCGACTGCCAATTGATCATATAGGCGTCATCGTAACGCCCATGCGCGATCAAACGGATATATTCGGGAACGGGCGTGTGCGCCGGACACGCATATTGGCAATCGACGACTTTATGAAAGTACTCGGGCGCGGCCGTGTCCGTGTTCTTCATTCCATCCTCGTAACGCATCCCACGGTTCATGCTGTCGCATGTTCACCGCGGTTGCGTGTCCGCCGTTGTCCGGTCGGCATTTCCCCCCTCGCACCGCCTTGCTGGCGGCGTCGACTCCGTTGGCACGATACTATGACTTGGAAACGTTCAAAGCTACTTATCCTTCCGTCTCGGTTCCATCGTATCAACCGTCCGCTTGTGCCATTTCGTGGCCTGAAAGCGTGTGTCTCGCGCTGTGATACGGTGCTGATATATCGCTGCGATGCACCATGACGTGAACGTGATACCTCCGGACGAAAGGAAGGCCGGCGGCTGCGATCGCTGCTACCACCAAAGGTGGTCCCGTCACGGTCACGACCGCCACCGGCCAAGGCCGATCGTCGCGATTTCCCTTCGGTGGACGGAGCCGCTATGCATGCCCATATGTGAATTCCGGCAGTGGCGTGCTGCCTGTTCGGCCGCCGCCTCAGAACCCTTGGGTACGCGCTCTGCAATGAAACTGATCCTTTTCGACGTCGACGGCACCTTGATCGACAGCCAGCAGATGATCTGCGCCGCGATGCAAATGGCCTACGACCACCACAAGATTGCCTGTCCGCCGCCGGCGGAGTTGCGTGCCATCATCGGCCTGTCGCTGGACGATGCCTTCCGCCGTCTCGCCGGTGACGCCGACCATCCCATCGACAGTCTCGCCGCGCGCTACAAGGAAGCCTTCTTCACCTTGCGCGCCGCCGGCACGGAGACGGCGCCGCTCTATCCCGGCGCGCGCGAGGCGCTGCAGGCGCTGGCGCAGCGGCCGGACGTCGTGCTCGGCATCGCCACCGGCAAGTCACGCCGCGGCGTTGCCGCGATGCTGGATCAGCACGCGCTGCAAGGCCTCTTCGCCACCGTGCAGACCGCGGATACCTCGCCGTCGAAGCCGCATCCCGGCATGGTGCTGGAAGCGATGCGCGCGACCGGCATCGCACCTGACAAAACGGTGGTGATCGGCGATACAGCCTTCGACATGGAGATGGCGCGCGCCGCCGAGGCCTCCGCCATCGGTGTGGCGTGGGGCTATCATCCGGTCGCCGACCTGCACGCGGCCGGCGCGCATCATGTGGTCGATACCTTCGCGGCGCTTGATCCGGCGCTCACCGCGCTGTGGCCGCGCGTCGCGGCGCTTTGATCTTCACTTCGGCAGACGTCCACCATGCGCGACATCTTTGAAGAGATTTCCGTCAACCAGCCGCTCGACCCGATGGAGTCGGCGCGTCAGGGCGCGCGGCCCGCATTGCGTAAGCGCTTCTATACCAACGCCATCGCCGGCGACGCGCCAGGTGAGGGCGGCTATCCGGTGCTGCTCGACGGCAAGCCGGTGCGCACGCCGGCGCGACGGCCGCTCGCCGCGCCGACGCGAGCCTTGGCGCAGGCGCTGGCCGACGAATGGAATGCGCAGGTCGAGGTCATCGACCCCGGCAAGATGCCGCTGACGCGCCTTGCCAATGCGGTGATCGACGCTGTCGCCGATCGGGCGGGGCCGGTCGCCGACGAGATCGCCAAATATCTCGGCAGCGATCTGTTGGTCTATCGCGCCGACGCGCCGGAAGGGCTGGTGCGGAAGCAGACCGAGACCTGGGACCCGGTGCTGTCCTGGGCGCGCGATACTCTCGGCGCGCGCTTCATCCAGGTGCAGGGTGTGATGTTCTCCGAACAGCCGGCCGAAGCGGTCGCGGCTGCGCGCGCTGCGATCCCCACCGACATCTGGCGCCTCGGCGCTGTCTCGACCGTCACGACTTTGACCGGTTCGGCGCTGCTGGCCTTGGCGCTCGCCCATCGGGCGCTCGACGCCGAGGCGGCCTGGGCGGCGGCGCATGTCGATGAGGACTGGCAGATGTCGCAATGGGGTCGCGACGACATCGCGCTGGCGCGTCGCGCCTTCCGCCACACCGAGATGCAGGCGGCGGCAACGGTGCTGGCTTTGATCGACTCGTGATAGGGTCCGCCCGCCGCCTGCGCGGCCGGGGGCATTCATGAAGATCACACTCGACATCTCCAAGCTGGTCGAGGAGGGCAAGCTCACGCCCGCCGAGGCGGAGCGGCTGAAGACGCTCGCCTCGCATGACACCGGGTCTCTCGGCATCAACATTCTTGTCGGCTTCGGCGTGGTGGCGGTAGCGGGCGGGCTCGGTGCGCTAGTGCCGAATGTCTTCACGGCTTTCATCATCGGTGGTGCGATCTTCGCGCTCGGGCTCGCGCTCACGTTCTCACGCGCGCAGCAGTGGTGGCTGCTGGCGCAGATGTGCACGGTACTTGGTGCGCTGATCTTCTGCGGCGCGATCCTCACCTATGCCAAGGGTGAGTTGGCGGCCCTGCTCATTGTGACGGCGTTGCTCGCCGTCGGCGGCGTGATCGCGCGCTCCGGCCTCTTGATATCTGCGAGCGTCTTGTCGCTTGGGGCCTGTCTCGGCGCCAAGGCCGGCTACTGGCACGCCACGTATGCGCTGGCAATCTACGAACCGCTGCTCACGATCGTTCTGTTTTCCGCGCTCGCGCTGGCGACCTACTTGGCGTCGCATCGCTTGCGGGCCGATTACGAGCGTTTGGCCTTGATGGCCTCACGCACGTCCGTGCTGATGGTCAATTTCGGTTTCTGGATCGGCTCGCTGTGGGGCGATCGTCTGCTGCTGCTGAGTAACCTCACGCGGGCGGATCGGCCGTCCGTGGTAGTTCCTGATTGGCTGTTCAGCATCGGCTGGGCGGTGGCGTTGATCGCGGTCGGTGTCTGGGGCGTGAAGGTCAACCGGCGCTGGGTGGTCAATATCGCCGCGGTGTTCGGTGCCATCCACTTCTACACGCAATGGTTCGAGAAGCTTGGGGCATCGCCTTTGTCGGTGCTGCTCGGCGGCGTGCTGGTGTTGGCCATTGCGTTTGCTCTGTGGAAGTTCAACAAGCGCGCGGCTGCTTAATAGGGGGGAGGCGGTGCCATGCGCACCTTTCCCACATCGCGTATCGATGCCCTGACCGACGGCATCTTCGCCTTCGCCATGACGCTTTTGGTGCTGGAGATCCGGCTGCCGGCGGGTCTGCCGATCCACGACAGCGCGGATTTGATCGCGCATCTCAAGACGCTGGGGTCGGAATATTTGGCCTATGTGATCAGCTTCTTCGTGCTGGCGGCGCAGTGGCGCGGCAATATCGAGCTGCGCCGGATCGAGGAGGTGCCGCAGGATGTGCTGGGCTGGTCGATGGTCTATCTGCTGTTCATCACCAGCATCCCGTTCTCCTCGAGCGTCGTCGGTCATTACGGCCATCTGCCGCCCGCGGCCTGGCTTTATGCCGCCAACCTGATCGCCGTGGCCGCGCTGTCGCTGCGCGTGCGCTTGGCGGTGATCGCGCCCGAGCACCGCGCCAAAGCGCGCCTCGGCCATGTCCGTACCCTGTTCTTCATCGGCACGGCGGTGGTCTCGGTGCTGATCAGCCTCGTGGCGCCGGGCGACGCGATGTATGCGTATCTGCTGAATTTCGCCGGCGGGCCGCTGGCCGAACGCCTTTACGGACGGGAGTCGTAGAGCGGGGGGCTTACGACTGGATGAGCCGCTGCTCGAGAATCTCAAGTTCCTGCAGTTGAATAAAGCGCACGGCAAAGCCGTCGGGGCGGTGGCGGACGACGCGGCCGACGATCTTGCCGACGGCGAGCGGCGTACCGATCGCGGGGCGGATGTCGGCCGACACCGCGGCGCCGGACACCGACATGTCGATGATGAAGCATTGGAGCTGAGTGCCGTCCGCCAGAACCAGGATGGAGCGCGGATCCTTCGGCATGATCCGCCGGTGTTCTCTGTTGTCGGACAGGTCGTGGTTCTTGTTCTTTTCGTACCAGTCGATCTTCGCCGCGAGCTTGGTGCGCTCCTCGTCGCTGGCGTTGATCGACATGACGAAGCCGCGATCGAGCACGCGGACGATCGCGCCTTCCATCTTTCCGAATTCATCGCAATGCACGATGACGCGGCCGCCGACCGCACCGTTCACCGGCACCAGCAGCGTCATCGCGGACATCGATATGTTGACGATACGGCAGGAGAACTCGCGCCGGTTGCCCTGCGAGTCGCGCCGGTTGGCGAGGGCATAGCGAGCGGCGACACTGACCATAATGCGCGGCTCGCGACGCCGCTCGGGCGTCGAGAGGGCGTCGATAAACGCAATGTCCTCGAGCATAAAATTTGGGGCTTGCGGCATATGCGGTCCCGCCGAACGCAATAAACCTCAATAACAATCAGGCATGTTAAGAGCCATATAATGTTGAAGCGAGACCGCCCGTATTGTTAGCGCCTCTTTAATGCGGCGCTTGCCGCTAGATTTCCGGCCAATGTCAGTGGGTTACGGCCGCGGCTTTATGCTTGGTGATCGACATTGGCCGCCAATTGGGACGCGGCATTTGGTTAAATCGTGCGTCTAGGAAGCGGCCGGCGCTATTTCCAGACCGCGAAACCCATGCCGCAGCCGGTGCCGGCGGCCGAGCGATAGCAAGGGATGTATTCCTGCCACGCCGTCTCAAGCGTCTCGCAGGCGCCGGCGACCGTGATCCAGTTGCGGATTTCCGACGAGCCTGAATTGAGCATCTCGGGCGGGATGCTCGCTAGCGCTTCGCCGTCTTTGCGCTTGCACGCATTGAGGACGTGGCGGTCGAGCGCTTCGTCGACGGTGAAATGGCTTAACCCGCCGGAGGCGAGAATGCCGACGCGGCTGTTGCCGGGCGCGCTGCGGACGGCCGCGGCAAGCGCCTGGCCGAGTTGATAGCAGCGGCGCGGGCGCGGCTGGTTTGGCGGGAAGTAGGTGTTGAGCGCGATCGGCACGATCGGCACCACATGGTTCGGCATCAGCCGCCGGTGCACAAAGCCGAAGGCGTGGCCTTCGCCATGCTCGCGGCCGAGCTTCTTCGAATGGCTGATGTCGAAGCCATGCTCCATCAATTCGTCGACCAGATGCAGAGCGAGCTTCGACGCCACCGGATAGTCCCGCGATGCTCCGGCCTCGTGATATTGCGAGCGTGCATGCCGCCAGAACTGCGGCGCGTCGTCGTCCATGCGCAGTGGATTGTTCTCGATGGTCTCGCCCGAGTAGATCAGCATCGCCGGGATATTGTCGTCGAGGAACTGCTCGTGCTGGTCGTCGCCGATGATGATCAGCGCATCCAGCTTCGCCGCCTCGATCACCTGCGCCATGCGCGCGATATTCGCGGTGCAGCGTGCCGCGCGCTCCTCCAGCACCTTGTGCTCGATCTGGTCCTTGATGGACGGGTCGGCCTGCGCCAGCAGGTCGCCGTAGGTGACCTGCTGGCCCATCTTGTCGAGGAGCTTGCGGCCGCTGGCGTCGATCTGTGCGTGTTTGGGATAGTCCTCGGCGGGGCTGTTCAGCAGCGGGCTATGGGACGTTCCGACACCTAAAACGATCTCGGCCATTTCCTCTCCGTCGTTGCGCGGTTTGTTGTGTGCGCATTGGAGGGAATTTTTGCAGACTCGCGCCGGCTTTGAAAGCTCAATTATATGGATGTTTGAACTTTTTGGCGGCCGGTCGTCGGCGGGGCAATGGACGGGCACGGCGTGTAAAAAAACGTCCACCGCCGCGGCCGGCGATGGACGTCGTTTGAACCGGCGAGGGGGGCTCAGTGCCCGGTCGGGTCGCCCTTGCGGCCGGTCTCGTACAGGAACCAGACGCGTTTTTCAGCCTCGTCGATGAAGTTCTCCAACAGGCTCGCGGTGGCGACGTCATTGTGCTCGTCGCACAGGTCGTGCGCTTCGCGCATCGCGGTGATGACGCGCTGGTTGTCGTCGCGCAGCTCGGCGAGCATGTCGTCGGGTGTCACATAAGCTGCATCATTGTCGGACAAGCGCTGGTGGCGGGCGATGTCGCCGATCGAACGCAACGTATTGCCGCCGATCTTGCGGACGCGTTCGGCGATGATGTCGGTCGAGGCGAAGAGCTGGTCGGCCTGCTCGTCGAGCAGCAGGTGATAGTCGCGGAAATGCGGGCCGCTGACGTGCCAGTGGAAATTCTTCGTCTTCATATAGAGGGCGAAGGTGTCGGCCAGAATGGCGTTCATCGCGCCGGCGATGTCCTTGGTCGCGTTGGAGCCGAGGTCGGTCGGCGTCTGCAGCCGGGGCGTGGTCGATTTGGCGTTGTTCATGGGGGAAGGTCCTTATTGAAGTGCCGGGAAGTCCCGCCACCAAGTAATACCGTCTCCCAGATATGGTTCCATGACCGGCCGATGAAAGCCGCAATTTCAGGCGGCAGCCATCCGCTGCCGCAGGGCTGCCGCGATCTGTGCGAATACGGGCTCCCAGTGGCGGTCGTCCGCCTGCCGGAAGAGGCGCATGGCCGGGTACCAGGCGGTGCTGTCGCCTTCGGCGAGCCAGCGCCAGTCCGGCACATAAGGCAGCGCCAGAAATACCGGCTTGCCGAGTGCGCCGGCCAGATGCGCCGGCATGGAGTCGATGCTGATGATCAGGTCGAGGTTGGCCATCGCCGCCGCCATCTCGGCGAGGCCCTCGGTGCCGAGATCGTTCTCGTCGAGCACGCGCTCGATCTTGGTCGCGAACGGCACCTGCGCGATGGTCCCGCCCGGCTGCTTCTGCAGCGAGATCAGCCGCACGCCTTCGATGGTCGCGAGGGGCGCAAGCGCGGCCAGCGGCGCCGCGCTGCCGGCGGTCGAGCCCTGCCACACGATGCCGACCTTGAGCGCTTTTTCGTTTTCTTGGCCTTTGAGCTTGTCGGCCCAACGCGCCACGCGCGCCGGCTCGGCCGAAAGATAGGGCTCCTGCACGGCGATCGCCGTCGGTGTCAGATGCAACAGGCGCGGCAGCGACATCAACGGCACCCACAGCACCCGCCTGGAATCGGATTTCAATTCCTCAGCCGAGGTGATGACCCGTTCGACGCCGGCCAATGTGCGCATCAGCGGCGCCAGCACGTCGCGCGTGAGCACCCACACCGGATAGCCTCGCCCGGCCAGGAGTGACGCGTAGCGTGCCATCTGCACGGTGTCACCCAAGCCTTGCTCGGAGACGAGCACCAGCCGGAAGTCGCCCGGGTTCTCGCCGTTCCATTGCGGATAATCGAGCGGCGTATAAGCCGGCAGCTTCAGATGGGCGCGCGACTCGAACAGCGGGAAGCCTTTGCGCCAGTCGCCCATCAACATCAGCAACTGGCCGAGCGCGAAGGCGTTGGCGGCGTCCTTGGGCTCCAGCTCCAGCGATTTTTCGAGCGCGGCGCGGGCGTCGGCCAGCCGCCCCTGATGCTTCACCGCCAGGCCTTTATGCGCATAAGCGAGGGCGTTCTTCGGCTGCGCCTTGATCACCGCGTCGTAGACGGCTTCGGCGTCCTCGAAGCGGTCGAGCATCGACAAGGCGTTGGCCTTGTTCATCATGATGTTGATGGCGCCCGGCACGACCGCCAGCGCCTCGTCGTAGTCGGCGAGCGCCTCGTCGTGCCTCCCCAAGTCCTGCAGCAGCGCGCCGCGATTCAGGAGGTCGGTCGGCGATTTCGGATTGAGCGCGAGCGCGCGGGCAAAGCTCTTGAGCGCCTCCTCGGGCAGGCCGGCGTCCACCAGGATATTGGCGCGGTTGCCGTGCGCCTCCGCCATGTCCGGGTCGACCGCGATCGCCTTGTCGAAGCTCTTGATCGCCTCCAAAGGCTCGCCGAGGCGGTCGAGCGCCTGGCCGAGCAGGTTGTGCACCTTGGCCGTATTGAGCCCGTTGGCGATCGCCTTCTTGGCCAGATCGGCGCCTTGCTTGAACTGCCCTTCCTGGCAGCAGACCACGGCGACGTAATAGAGCGCCTCGCCATTGTTCGGGTCGTTCTTGAGCACCTCCGTGTACCGCTCCATGGCCAGTGCCACTTGGCCCTGGCGGTGGTGGAAAAGGCCCTGTTGCAGCAATTGCGCGGCGGTCTGGTGCTCGGTCATTGTATCCCCGGTCATGGGGGGCTTCTAAGCAGGGTTTGGCGGCGGAGCCAAGCCTTGAGAGTAGGGCACGGCGACGGCCTTCTTTCCCCTCTCCCCTTGGGGGAGAGGGTGGCGAGCGCATTAGCGCGAGCCGGGAGAGGGGTTGTTTGATGCGCCTGACAGTTACCCCTCTCCCGCCCTCGCTTCGCTCGGGCACCCTCTCCCCCAAGGGGAGAGGGGAAGCGGGCAAGCGGCCGCGCAACGCATTCAACCGTCACCTAACGCGCCATTTCCTTTCACCCCATGATATGGCACTTGGGCTTGAGCCGGACGGAACGGGTAGGGGCGAAGGGAAGCCATGAAGGACATCCTCGACAGGCTGGAAGCGCGGCGGGACGAGGCGCGCCTCGGCGGCGGGCAGGGGCGCATCGACGCCCAGCACAAGCGGGGCAAGCTGACCGCCCGCGAGCGCATCGAATTGCTGCTCGACAAGGGCTCGTTTGAGGAGTTCGACATGTTCGTCGAGCACCGCTCCAACGACTTCGGCATGGAGAAGTCGAAGATCCCCGGCGACGGCGTCGTCACCGGCTGGGGCACGGTCAACGGCCGCACCGTCTATCTCTTCTCCAAGGACTTCACCGTGTTCGGCGGCTCGCTGTCCGAGACGCACGCGCAGAAGATCATCAAGGTGCAGGACATGGCGATGAAGGCGCGCTGCCCGGTCATCGGCCTGTTCGACGCCGGCGGCGC
>JANLJK010000038.1 GCA_029255525.1 Pseudolabrys sp. | reverse complement strand
CTCTTGAGCAATCTCGCCAACCGGGTGCAGCCGGTGCTCCGCTACGACCTCGGCGACAGCATCGTGCAGCGGCCCGACCCCTGCCCGTGCGGCAACCCGCTGCCCGCTATCCGCGTCCGGGGCCGCTCCGCCGACGTGCTCACCTTTCTGGGCGATCAGGGCCAGCGTGTGTCGATCCCGGTTCTAGCATTTGAGATCGACCACATTCCCGGGATCGAATTATTCCAGATCGTACAGACCATACCGACAAGCCTGCGTGTGCGCTTGCGTCTTCAGGCTGGCATTGACCGGGATCGGGTGTGGCAAAGCGTCGATAGCGAAATCCTACGTCTGCTCAATGAGCACAACGTCAATCATGTAAGAGTCGAGCACGCCGACGAGCCACCGGAACAGTCTTCCGGCGGCAAGTATCGGACAGTTGTTCCGTTGAACCAAGTATCAAAATGATGGTGACCGTAACGTCCGATTGTCACGCGTTGTGTTGCGTTAATCGCCAACTTGATGGGTCTACAATGTCGAGAAAGCACCCGGCGGAGTATCGAGTGTCATGCAATTTTCTTTGGTTGCTGACGGATTTCACAGGCACGTCATCCCGCCTGCATGGCGCGTCGCCCCGATCCCCGCATTGAGAGCTGCTCGTCATGTGCGTGGAGGTTCCCCATCTGCGCTATGTCGTGGCGGCGGCCGACCACAGCAGCTTCCGACGCGCCGCGGCGGCGCTCAATATCACCCAGCCAACCTTGAGCAAGCGCGTCCGCGAGCTTGAAGCCAAGCTCGGCGTCCTCTTGTTCGAGCGGTCGACGGGTGGCGCCGAGCTGACCCCGATCGGCGAAGAGTTCGTCGTGTCCGCACGTCGCGTGCTGGCCGAACTGGAAGCAATGGAAACCCGCGCGAAAGCAGGCAAACGGGGTGACGCCGGCCGGCTGGAGATCGGATATTATACCTCGCTCTCGACAGGAGCGCTGCGCGACACCCTGCTGACCTTTGCCAACCAACATCCCGATGTGGAGGTCAATATCATCGAAGGCGCCCGTGCGTCGCTGATTCCGCTTCTCGATCGTGGCGCGGTCGACATCGTCGTGGTGCTGGGAGAACCCAACCACACCGATTACGCGCACATGAGTTTGTGGTCGGAACGGATCATGGTCGCGTTCCCGAAGGACCATTCACTCGCCGCGCGCGATTTCGTCTATTGGACCGACCTCAAGAACGAGCGCTTTCTGATGAGCCGGCGCGATCCGGGTCCAGAGCTCCAGGACGTGCTCATCAACAAGCTGACATCGCCCGGCGACCGTCCGCTCATCAAGCCGATCAATGCCCATCGCGAAGACATTCTCAGCATTGTAGACGGCAACCGCGGCATTACCCTGACGTGTGAATCCTCGACCGGCAACGTCCTGCCGGGTGTTGCCTTTCGAGAAGTCCGCGATGGCAATGGACCGACCCGCGTCGGTTTTGTCGCCTATTGGCGTCGCAACAACGACAACCCTGCGCTCAAGCAATTCTTAAGTCTCTTGCACGCGCATCCGGCAGTGCCGCCGGCGAGCAACGGGTCATTGGCCTGACGGTCGAAACCGCCATTCTCCTGTATTTTTTCGCTCCGCTACGACGACCGCATTGATCTTGTTGCGTCGTCCCAACTCCTGCCTCTTCTATTCGTCCCCGATGTCCGGCCAGCTTAATGCGCCGGCGCGATGCCGGGGGCAGTATGGGGAAAGCATCATCCAAAGCCGAAGCGGTCACGCGCGGTGCCCGCATGCTGCGCACGGCGCTTGGGCCGGACATCGCCGCGTTTCTGGAAGATCCCGCTGTTGTTGACGTGATGCTCAATCCCGACGGGCGGCTGTGGATAGACCGCCTGTCCGAAGGATTATCCGACACCGGCGCGATCCTTTCGCCGACCGACGGCGAGCGCATCATTCGCCTTGTCGCACATCATGTCGGCGCCGAGGTTCATCCCGGCGCTCCGCGCGTCTCCGCCGAATTGCCCGGAACAGGGGAGAGGTTCGAGGGATTGCTGCCGCCTGTCGTCGCGGCTCCCGCCTTCGCGATCCGCAAGCCCGCCGTCGCGGTCTTCACGCTCGACGACTACGCCCGCGCCGGCATCATGACCGCGGATCAGGCTGCGCTGCTGCGCGGGGCCGTCACCGAACGCCGCAACATCCTCGTTGCCGGCGGCACCTCGACCGGCAAGACCACGCTCACCAACGCGTTGCTCGCCGAAGTCGCCAAGTCCGATGACCGGGTGGTGCTGATCGAGGACACCCGCGAGCTGCAATGCGCTGCGCCGAACCTCGTGGCGCTCCGCACCAAGGACGGCGTCGCCACGTTGTCCGATCTTGTGCGCTCGTCGCTGCGGCTGCGGCCCGATCGCATTCCGATCGGCGAGGTGCGCGGCGCAGAGGCGCTTGATCTGTTGAAAGCCTGGGGCACCGGACACCCCGGCGGCGTCGGCACGATCCATGCCGGTACGGCGCTTGGCGCGCTGCGGCGGCTTGAGCAACTCATTCAGGAAGCCGTCGTCACCGTGCCGCGCGCACTGATCGCGGAGACCATCGACATCGTCGCCGTGCTGGCCGGCCGAGGCTCCGCCCGCCGGCTTGCCGAACTCGGATTCGTCGCCGGGCTCGATCCCGCGAGCGGCGACTACCTCGTCGTCCCCGCAGGCACCAGCGACGACGTCCCACTCACCGGAGACTCTGCATGACCACGCTTCCTCATCGCCTGCACCATTGCATCGCGACCGCCGCCGCTACGGTGGCTGTCACCATCATGATGACGCCCGCCGCCCACGCGGCGGGCTCCTCGATGCCGTGGGAAGCGCCGCTCCAGAAGATCCTCGACTCGGTCGAGGGACCGGTCGCCAAGATCCTCGCCGTCATCATCATCATCGTCACCGGCCTGACGCTCGCCTTCGGCGATTCGTCCGGTGGCTTCCGCCGGCTGATCCAGATTGTTTTTGGCCTCTCGATCGCCTTCGCGGCGTCGAGCTTCTTCCTGTCGTTTTTCTCGTTCGGCGGTGGGGCGCTCCTCTGATGCAAGCAAGCGAGCTCATTGCGGGATTCCATGCACCGGTCCATCGCGCGCTCACAGAACCGATCCTGCTCGGCGGCGCGCCGCGCGCGGTCGCCATCGCCAACGGAACACTGGCGGCTGCCATCAGCCTTGGCCTGCGCCTCTGGCTCGTCGGTCTCGCGATGTGGGCGGTCGGACATTTTGCGGCGGTCTGGGCGGCGAAGCGTGACGCCCAGTTCATCGACGTCGTGCGCCGTCATCTCCGCTACCCGTCCTTTTTCCGAGCGTGAGGTTTTGCCGATGATGAACCTCGCCGAATATCGCAACCGTACCGCCGGTCTCGCCGACTATCTGCCATGGGCCGCGTTAGTCGCGCCCGGTGTTGTCCTCAACAAGGACGGTAGCTTTCAGCGAACGGCGCGGTTCCGTGGCCCCGATCTCGACAGCGCGACACCGGCCGAACTCGTCGGCACCACGGCCCGCCTCAACAATGTGCTACGCCGCCTGGGCTCCGGCTGGGCAATCTTCGTCGAAGCCGCTCGGCTTCCCGCGCAGCTCTATCCGCACAGCATGTTTCCGGAGTCCGTCTCGGCGCTGGTCGACCTCGAGCGGCAGGATGCATTCGAGCAAGCCGGCGTCCACTTCGAGAGTCGCTATTACCTCACCTTCGTGTGGCTGCCGCCGGCGGAAGAAGCCGCCCGCACCGAGGCGTGGCTCTATGAGGGCCGTGCGCAATCAGGTGTTGATCCGCACGAACTGCTGCGCGGATTCATCGATCGAACCGACCGGGTGCTGCAACTCGTCGAGGGTTTCGTGCCCGAATCCGGCTGGCTCGATGATGTTGCAACGCTCACCTACCTCCATTCCACGATCTCGCCCCGACAGCAGCGTGTGCGCGTGCCCGAGACGCCGATGCATCTCGACGCGCTGCTGGCCGATCAACCGCTCGCGGGCGGGCTCGAGCCACGGCTCGGTGATGCGCATCTACGCACGCTTACGGTGATCGGATTCCCGACCGCGACCCATCCCGGCATTCTCGATGAGTTGAACAGGCTTGCCTTTCCCTATCGCTGGTCGACGCGCGCCATCCTGATCGACAAGACCGACGCGGTTAGGCTGCTGACGAAGATCCGGCGCCAGTGGTTCGCCAAGCGAAAATCCATCGCGGCGATCCTGAAGGAGGTGATGACCAACGAGGCGTCGGTCCTGGTCGACACCGACGCGGCCAACAAGGCCGCCGACGCCGACATGGCCTTGCAGGAACTCGGGTCTGACGACGTCGGCCAGGTCTACGTCACTGCGAGCGTCACGGTTTGGGACCAGGACGCCGGCATCGCCGCAGAGAAGCTCCGCCTGGTCGAAAAGATCATCCAGGGCCGCGACTTCACTTGCATGGCTGAGGGCGTCAACGCCATCGAGGCGTGGCTTGGATCGTTGCCGGGCCAGACTTACGCCAATGTGCGCCAGCCGCCGGTTTCCACCCTCAACCTCGCCCACATGATTCCGCTCTCGGCAGTCTGGGCCGGACCGGAAACGGACGAGCATTTCAATGCGCCGCCCTTGTTCTTCGGCAAGACCGAAGGATCTACGCCGTTCCGCTTCTCGCTGCACGTCGGCGATGTCGGCCACACGCTGATCGTCGGGCCGACCGGCGCCGGCAAGTCGGTACTGCTGGCACTGATGGCACTCCAATTTCGGCGCTATCCGCGTTCCCAGGTGTTTGCCTTTGACTTCGGCGGCAGCATTCGGGCGGCCGCGCTCGCCATGCGCGGCGACTGGCACGATCTCGGCGGCAACGCTTCGCGCCGATCCGACGACGACGAAGGGCCGAGTGCTCCGATCGCCGGCATGGCGCCTGACGTCGACATGGTCGCTCTGCAGCCGCTCGCCGGCATCCACCACACGCCGGAACGGGCGTGGGCCGCGGATTGGATCGTCGACATTCTCGCCCGCGAGGGCATCGCGGTCACGCCCGACGTGAAGGAGCACCTCTGGTCGGCGCTGACTTCGCTGGCCGGCGCGCCCGTGGAAGAGCGCACGCTGACGGGCCTCGCTGTGCTGTTGCAATCCGCGAAACTGAAGCAAGCCTTGCAGCCCTATTGCCTCGGGGGTCCGCACGGACGGTTGCTCGACGCCGAGAACGAGCGCCTCGGCGACGCGCCGGTGCAGGCTTTCGAAACCGAGGGTCTCATCGGCACCGGCGCAGCCGGACCCGTGCTCGCCTATCTCTTCCATCGCATCGAAGGCCGCCTTGATGGGCGACCGACGCTGCTCATCATCGATGAAGGCTGGCTGGCGCTCGACGACGGCGGCTTCGCCGCGCAACTGCGCGAATGGCTCAAGACGCTGCGCAAGAAGAACGCCTCCGTCATCTTCGCCACACAGTCGCTGTCCGATATCGACGGCAGCGCCATCGCGCCCGCCATCGTCGAGAGCTGCCCGACCCGCGTCTTCCTCCCCAACGAACGGGCGATCGAGCCACAGATTACCACGATCTATCGGCGCTTCGGTCTCAATGATCGCCAGATCGAGATCATCGCCCGCGCCACACCCAAGCGCGACTACTACTGCCAATCACGGCGCGGCAACCGCCTGTTCGAGCTGGGGCTAGGCCCCGTGGCGCTCGCCTTTTGCGCGGCGTCGTCCAAGGCCGATCACGCCGCCATCGACCGCGTGCTGTCCGAATTCGGACGTGACGCTTTCCCCGAAGCCTGGCTGGCCGATCGCGGCCTGCTGTGGGCCGCCGATCTCATTCCCAACCTGACCAACGTGGAGGTGACGTCATGATCGCCAATCGTGCCCGTATACGCGCGGTGCTTCTTGCTACCGCGATGTCCGCGCCGTTGCCCATCGCACCTGCGATGATCGCTCCGGCCCATGCCCTCATAGTATTCGACCCATCGAACTACAGCCAAAACATCCTGACGGCGGCGCGGGCGCTGGAGCAGATCAACAACCAGGTCACGTCGCTCCAGAACCAAACGCAAATGCTGCTCAATCAGGCGCGCAATCTCGCGAACCTGCCGCAGTCGTTGCTCCAGCCGATCCAGCAGTCGATCCAGCGCACCCAGCAACTCCTCGCGCAGGCGCAGCGCATCGCCTATGACGTCCAGCAGATCGACCAGGCGTTTTCGACCACCTATGGCGCGGCTTCAACATCCGCGTCCGATCAGTCGCTGATCGACGGCGCGCGCCAGCGTTGGCAGAACTCGGTTGCTGCGCTGCAGGATGCTCTCAAGGTTCAGGCCGGCGTCGTCGGCAACCTCGACACCAATCGCACCGCGATGTCGTCGCTGGTGACGTCCAGCCAATCGGCAACAGGCAGCTTGCAGGCAACGCAGGCCGGCAACCAGCTTCTCGCCTTGCAGACGCAGCAGCTCGCCGATCTCACTGCCGTCGTCGCCGCGCAGGCACGTGCGCAAAGCCTTGAAGCGGCGCAGCGCACCGCCGCGCAGGAGCAGGGGCGTGAGCAGCTTCGCCGCTTCCTCACACCCGGCCAAGGCTATCAGCCCGGCAACGCCCGGATGTTCCAGCAATGAGGACCCGATTGCGATTGTGGCGCGAGAGCTTGCACAAGCGTCACGACGTGGCGGGTTTGCTGCTGCGGGCGGCCACGCTGGCTCTCGTGGCCGCCGCGATCGCGCTCGCCGTCAATCAGTTGCGGCACGACGACAACGACAATGCAGTCCTACCCGCGGCTGTTCTCGTCGACCCGCTCGCAGCCGAACTGGCCCGCTGCCGCACCATCACGCCGGAGCAGAACGCGGCCGACGGTTCCTGCCGCCGCGCCTGGGCGGAAAACCGGCGGCGCTTCTTCGCGCCGTCCTCGTCACGCCCGGACACCCTGACCAACAATCCTGCCGCCGCCGGCCCCGTCAAGAGCCAAGACAGACTTCCGTCCGCCGGCGCCCAGCCTGATCGCGACGAGGTACGCTGATGGGCGGCACCGGCGTCATCGATCGTTTCCTCGAGGTCTTCACCCGCTATATCGACTCAGGCTTCGGCCTGCTCGGCGGCGAGGTCGCTTTCATCGCCACCACGCTGATCGTCATCGACATGACGGTGGCGGCGCTGTTCTGGTCATGGGGCGCCGACGAGGACATCATTGCCCGGTTGGTGAAGAAGACGCTGTTTGTCGGCGTTTTCGCCTACATCATCGGAAACTGGAACGCGCTGGCGAAGATCGTGTTCGAGAGCTTCGCCGGCCTCGGGCTCAAGGCGTCCGGGACCGGCTTCTCCACCACCGATCTCTTGCGTCCCGGCCGCGTTGCGCAGGTTGGGCTCGACGCCGGACGGCCGATCCTCGACTCCATCTCCGGCCTGATGGGCTACATCGCCTTCTTCGAGAACTTCATCCAGATCGTCGTGTTGCTGTTCGCCTGGGTGATGGTGCTGCTCGCGTTCTTCATTCTCGCCATCCAGCTCTTCGTCACGCTGATCGAGTTCAAGCTGACCACGCTCGCTGGCTTCGTGTTGATCCCGTTCGGCCTGTTCGGCAAGACCGCCTTCCTCGCGGAGCGGGTACTCGGCAACGTCGTCTCCTCCGGCGTCAAGGTGCTGGTGCTCGCCGTCGTCATCGGCATCGGCTCGACGCTGTTCGCCGAATTCACACGTGGCTTCGGCGGCAATCAGCCGTCGGTCGAGGACGCCATGGCGATTGTGCTCGCCGCACTCTCGCTGCTCGGCCTCGGCATTTTCGGGCCCGGCATCGCCAACGGGCTGATCTCCGGCGGCCCGCAACTTGGCGCGGGCGCCGCTATCGGCACCGGCCTCGCTGCGGGTGGCGCGGTCGTGGCGGGCGGTGCGGCCGCCGGTCTGGCCGTGAGGGGAGTAGGGGCGGCGATCGGTGGAACCGCCGCCGCAGCACGAGGCGGCGCTGCGCTCGCCGGGGGTGCGGCGACGTCCTACGGCCTCGCATCAGCCGGGCAGAGCGGTGCGGTCGGCGTCGCGTCCGGTCTCGGCGGTGTCGCGCGGGCTGGCGCTAGCGCGGCCACGCAGCCGATCACGCGCGCGGCGGGTCGAACCGCGGGTGCGATGTCCGAAAGTTATCGCAGCGGCGCGAAAGCCGCCGTTGAAGCGACCGGCGGCACATCGACCATGGGCACGATCGATGGGGGTGCCGCCAGCGAAGACGCCCCCACTCCAGGCTCTCCACCCGCATGGGCCCGGCGCATGAAACGTCACCAGACCATGAGCCACGGCGCCACCGCCGCCGCGCATGCGGTCAAGTCCGGCGACAGCCACGGCGGCGGCGCCTCCGTTTCTCTCCAGCAGGACAATCGATGATGAATCCGTTTCGCAGAGCCTCGGTGCGCTACGGCCGCACGCCCGAACCTGAGACGCCCTATCAGAAGGCCGCGCAGGTCTGGGACGAGCGCATCGGCTCCGCTCGCGTGCAGGCGAAGAACTGGCGGCTGATGGCCTTCGGATCGCTGATCCTGTCGGCGGGATTGTCCTTCGCGCTGGTCTGGCAATCGACGAGCGGCACCATCGTGCCGTGGGTGGTGCAGATCGACCGGCTCGGAGAAGCCCAGGCCATCGGTCCCGCCGTCGCGGATTATCGTCCGACCGATCCGCAGATCGCCTGGCATCTCGCGCGCTTTATCGAGCAGGTTCGTGCCATTCCCGCCGACGCCGTCATCGTGCGCCAGAACTGGCTGCGCGCCTATGAGTTTACGACCGATCGCGGCGCGCTCGCGCTGAACGACTATGCGCGCGCCAACGATCCCTTCGCCAAGGTCGGCAAGCGCCAGATCGCGATCGAAGTCTCCAGCGTCATCCGCGCTTCCCCGGAAAGCTTTCGCGTCGCCTGGATCGAGCGTGGCTACGAGAACGGCCAGCTCGCTACGACCGAACGCTGGACCGCGATTCTCACCATCGCCGTGCAACAGCCGCGCGACGCCGAGCGCCTCAAACAGAACCCGCTCGGTATCTACGTCAACGCCATCAACTGGTCGAAGGAGCTTGGATCATGAAGCCGCTGTTCCGCAAAGCCGGCCCGCTGGCTCTGGGCATCTCAAAACATGCACCGGCCCGAATATTCGCGATCCCGGTCCTTATGATCGGCGCGGCCGCACTCGGCGGCTGCGCACAAAAGCTCATTCCGCCGGATATCTCCTACGACGATATGAAGCCGGCGGTGCTGACGGGCGAGCCGCCCGCGCCGGTGGAGATCGTGGAGCTGCCGAAGCTCTTGCCACTGCCGGGACAGTTGAAGCCCGTGCCCGGCGCCAAGTCGCCGCCGGAACCGAAAGATCCCAAGCAGCGCATCACCCAGGCCAACGCCGCCGCCCGTGTGCAGCCGGTGCGCAACGGCTTCATCAATGCCGTGCAGGTCTATCCGTTCTCGCCCGGCGCGCTCTATCAGGTCTACGCCGCGCCCGGTCAGGTGACGGACGTCGCCTTGCAGCCCGGCGAGCAGCTCGTCGGCTCGGGTCCCGTCGCCGCAGGTGATACAGTGCGCTGGATCATCGGCGACACCGAGAGCGGCACCGGCGAGGCCAAGCGGATTCACATCCTGGTCAAGCCGACGCGGCCGGATCTCCAGACCAACCTCGTCATCAACACCGACCGCCGCACCTACCTGCTCGAACTGCGCTCGACCGAGAAGACCTACATGGCCTCGGTTTCCTGGCAGTATCCGCAGGACCAATTGATTGCGCTGCGTCGTCAAAACGCCGCGGCGATCGCGGCGCAGCCCGTGGCGGCCGGTGTCGACATCTCGGCGCTGAATTTCCGTTACGAGATCGAGGGTGACACGCCGGCCTGGCGGCCGCTGCGCGCCTTCGACGACGGCGCCAAGGTCTATATCGAATTCCCGTCCGGCATCCGCCAGGGCGAGATGCCGCCGCTCTTCATCATCGGTCCCGGCGGCGATTCCGAACTGGTCAATTATCGCGCCCGCCAGAACTACTATGTCGTCGACCGCCTCTTTGCGGCCGCCGAACTGCGGCTTGGCGACAACAACAGTGAGCGCCGCGTGCGCATCGTGCGTACCGATGGAAGGCCGCGGCTATGACCGACGGGACGCAGAGAGCGCCAGAGATCACACCGGACCTGAGGTTGCGCGCTGAGCGGCCGCGGGTCACGCGGCTCTCGCGCAAAGTGCTGATCGGTCTCGGCGGCGTCGCCGGTCTCGCCATTGCCGCGGCTCTGATCTACGC
>JANLJK010000037.1 GCA_029255525.1 Pseudolabrys sp. | reverse complement strand
GATGCACGCCGGGGGCGCAGATTGCATCGCTTTGCCGGCGCGCCTAGCATAGCCAAGCGCGGGCCAAACCATTATTGGAACTCGCTTCGCATCAATTCAAAAGCACGAAACGGGAGCGGTCTTCATGCCGGCTTACAACATTCTTCTCATGGGAGCGTCCTACGGATCGCTGCTCGCCTCCAAGCTCTTGTTCGGCGGCCACAACATTCATCTGGTTTGTCTGCCGGCGGAAGCCGAACTGATCAACGCCGAAGGCTTCAAGGTGACCCTACCGATCCGCGGCCGCAAAGATCCCGTCCTGCTGGAATCGCGCAAGCTGCCGGGCAAGGTGACGGCCGGCCCCGCCACGGGTGTGAACCCGGCCGACTACGATCTCGTCGGCCTCTGCATGCAAGAGCCGCAGTACCGCTCCGAAGGTGTGCGCCAGTTGCTCGATGCGGTCGGCAAAGCGGGCGTGCCCTGCATGTCGATCATGAACATGCCGCCGCTGCCTTACATCAAGCGTATCCCCGGCCTCGATTACAAGGCGCTGGAAGCGGCCTATACCGATCCGCGCGTCTGGGACAATGTCGATCCGAAGAAGCTCACATTGTGCAGCCCCGATCCGCAGGCGATCCGCCCGCCGGACGGCAAGGCCAACGAGCTTCTGGTCACGCTGCCGACCAACTTCAAATGTGCGAAGTTCGACGACGACAAGGATACGCAGATCGTCCGCAATCTCGAGAAAGACGTCGATGCCGCCCGCTTCGATACGCCGGAAGGCAAGCTCGAATTGCCGGTGAAGTTGAAGGCCTACGACTCGATCTTCGTGCCGCTCGCCAAGTGGTCGATGCTGCTCGCCGGCAACTATCGTTGCATCACCAAGGACGGCATGCGCACCGCGCAGGAAGCCGTGCACTCCAACATCGAAGAGTCGCGCTCGGTCTATAACTTCGTGTTCGATCTCTGCGTGACGCTCGGGGCTAATCCGAACGACCTGGTGCCGTTCGAGAAATACGCCGCGGCGGCGCAGTCGCTGTCGCGTCCGGCTTCGGCCGCGCGGGCCCTGCAGAACGGTGCGCCGAACATCGAGCGCGCCGACAAGCTGGTGCAGCTCATCGCCAAGCAGAAGGGCCTGAGCCTGCCGGCGATCGACGCCCAGGTGGCGCTGGTCGATCAACGTCTCGAGGCGAACCGCAAGAAGGCGGCGGCCTGACCAATCCCTCGGCACGCGGTTCGCTGACGGACCGCGTGCCGAATCTTGCCTCGCCGTGTTGCGGTATGTGGATTTAGACACCGTCCAAGGTCCGCCCAGCGATTCCCTCCCCACTGGCCTCCCTGACGGCCGAAATTGCCCCGCTAAGCGGGACAGCCCGTGGGGCTAATCATTTGAATGCCAACAATTTTGATGATGGAGCTGGGGAAAAGGTTGTGGCTTGACGGTCACACCCACCCACTTTGTGACATCAAATGCCGAGAACGCCTAAAAAGGCAGCAATTGCCGCCGTTTTTGGCTTGCCGCATTGCAGCCCTAAATGTGTAAATTTCGCGGTAATGCACGTCCTGTGGCGTACGGGTCGATCGCAGCCGAAGAGGTCATAATCAGTACGCAGGGAACGGGCGCTTTGTATCGGCTCATAAGTCGATCGAAACGAAAAGGGGCAGGCTAAAATGAAAAAGATCGTAATATCGGCCGTTGCAGCATTGGCGGTTTCCGCCGCTGCGCCTGCCTTCGCCGCGGATATGCCGGTGAAGGCTGTGAAGGCGCCGGTCGTGGCAACGCCGAGCCCGTGGGATATCGCCTTCGGCGCCGCCATCATGAACGACTATATGTGGCGCGGCATTTCGCAGTCGGGGCATAAGCCTTCGGTTGCCGCCTATTTCGAACCGCGCTTCAACATCAATCCGAACCTGCAGCTCTATGCCGGTATCGCCGGTGAGAGCATCAAGTTCCCGAACGGCGCCGCCGCCGAAATCGACCTCTACGGCGGTATCCGCCCGACGATCGGTCCGGTCGCCTTCGATATCGGCTTCTGGTACTATTACTATCCGGGTGGCAACAGCACCTACACCACCGACAACTTCGGTGTTGCCGCGGCCATCTCCGACGCCAGCTTCTACGAAGTCTACGGCAAGGCCGCTTGGACGGTGAACGACTACATCACCGTCGGTGGCTACATCCAGTACACCCCGAGCTACCTCGCCACTGGCGCCCCGGGCACCTACTACGCCGGTACGGCCAAGTTCACCGCTCCGAGCGGCTGGCTGCCGGCCGACATCGGCGCCTACCTGTCGGGTGAAGTCGGTCGCCAGATGCTCGGCACCGTCGACTTCGATGCTCTGGTCTATCCGACCCCGGCCGATCTGCCGGACTACACGACCTGGAACGTCGGCATCGGTTTCACCTGGAAGGTCTTCACGCTCGATCTGCGCTACTCGGACACGGATCTGAGCAAGGAGAACTGCTACATCATCACCGGCGACCCCCATGCTTCGACGGGCGGCACCGTGTCGACCCTCAACGGTGGCGGCGGCCGGTCCAACTGGTGCGGCGCGACCTTCATCGCCAAGCTCTCGGCTGACCTGACACTCGGCGCCTTGAAGTAAGCGATAAAGTCTATCCCGGGGGCGGCGGCTGGCAACGGTCGCCGCCCCTTTCTATTGCGCGGACAGTTGTTGCGCGGACGGCATGCGGACGCGTTGGACATCGCGATGATCAAGAACCGTCAGGCCTGGCTCGCCATCCTCGCCGGCGCCGCCGGCGGTGCCGTCGCCATCGGCGTGATGGAGTTTTGGGCCGCGCGCAGCGCCATGCCGGTCATGGCCGTCCCCTTTGCCACCTCCATCGTGTTGGTTCTGGGCTCGCCCGAAGTCGAAGCGGCACAGCCGCGCGCCTTGATCGGCGGCCATCTGCTCGCCTCGCTGGTCGGGCTCGTCCTGCTCCACCTGGCCGGCCCCCAGCCCTGGGTCGCCGCACTCGCCGTCGGCCTCGCCATGGTCGCCATGCATGTGACGCGGACATTTCATCCGCCGGCCGGCATCGACCCGCTGTTGATCGTGGTCAACAACATGCCGTGGAGCTTCCTCGTGCTCCCCGTCGCCGCGGGCGCGCTGGCGCTGGCGATGTTCGCCTATGTCTGGCACCTCGCCGTGCGGCGTTTCGATTGGCCTGTCCGCTGGTGGTGAGCGAGCGTTATGACGCGGTGCCGATATTGCCTTCCTGTAATGTGTAGCGGTCGCCGGTGCGGGTGAAGGCGAGGCGCCGTCGGTGGAATGCGGCGAGCGTGCCGCGATGGCCGATCGACACGATTGTCGTGTTGGGCAGGCGCTCGGCCAGCAACTGATACACCGCCGCCTCCGACGGCTCGTCGAGCGAGGCCGTCGCCTCATCGAGGAACAGATAATCCGGCGTGGCGAGGATCGCGCGGGCGATGCCGAGCCGCTGCTGTTCGCCGAGCGACAGCATGCGATTCCAATGCGCTTCTTCCTCGATACGCCCGGCCAGCGCCGGCAGGCCGCTGGCTGCGATCGCTTCGGCGACGCGGGCCGTGTCGATCTCGCCGGGCTCCGCCGGATAAGCGACCGCGTTCACGAGCGGCGCAATGGGGAAATAAGGCCGCTGCGGCAAGATCATCACCTTGGCGTCCTTCGGCAACACGATGGTGCCTTCGCCGAACGGCCAGACGCCGGCCAGCGCGCGGAACAAGGTCGACTTGCCGGCGCCGGACGGCCCGCTCACCAGCACGCGCTCGCCGAGCTTGATCGATACGTCGCTGGCGTTCACCAGCGGCACGCCGTTCGGCAGCGTGACCGACAGATCCTTGAAGGTGACGGCGCCGGACGCGCCGCGCTCGACGTCGATGACCGGCGGCGTGGTGGCGACGGCGCGGGCGGCGGCGACGGACTGGTCGAAGCCGTTCAGGCGCTCGATCACCGCGCGCCATTCGGCGATGCGCCGGTAGGCGTCGACGAAGTAGGACAGCGCGCCTTGCACGCTGCCGAAGGCGGAGGCGGTTTGCGTGAGACCGCCGAGTTGCACCGCGCCGGCGAAATAGGCCGGGCTGATGACGATGATCGGAAACACCGAGGCGACCTGACCGTAACCCGCCGTGAGGAAAGTCAGCCGCTTGGTCCGCGTCATGATCGCCATCCAGTTGCCCACCAGCGCGCCGAAACGGTTGAGGAGCTGGTCGCGTTCGGCGGCTTCGCCTTCGAGCAGCGCGATCTGCTCGGAATTCTCGCGCACGCGCATGAGATTGAAGCGGAAGTCGGCCTCATAGCGCTGTTGCTGGAAGTTCAGGGCGACCAGCGGTCGGCCGATCAGATGGGTCAGTGCCGTGCCGAGAATGGCGTAGAGCAGGGCGGCCCAGAACAGGTAACCCGGAATATCCCATACGGCACCGAACAGATGCAGCGGTGCGACCGCCGACAGATTCCACAGGATCACGCTGAATGAGCCCAATGTGACGACCGCGCTCAACAGCCCGAGGCCGAGCGGCAGGATGCCGATGCCGGTCGCGCCGCCGTCGATGAACTGCTTGATGTCCTCGGCGATCCGTTGGTCCGGGTTATCGGCGGCGTCGCCCAGGAGCTGCATCCGATAGTGGTTCGAGCCGGCCAGCCAATGATCGAGATAGGTGCGGGTCATCCAGCGCCGCCAGCGGATCTGGAGCCATTGGTTGAGGTAGAGCTGATAGACTGCGACGACGATGAAGATGGTCGCCAGCACACAGAAATAGCCGAGCTCGTAGACGAAGTTGTCCCAGTTGCGGTCCTGCAGCGCGTTGTAGAAGCGCGCGTTCCATTGATTGAGCAGCACGTTGATGGCGACAATGCCGAGCTCGATCACGATAATGGCGCCCAATAGCAACCGGCCGGGCCAGCGGTCCTCGGAAAAGAAGTACGGGCTGGCGATCCGCCAGACGGTAGCGAGGGTCGAAATCAGGCCTCTCACGGAAGGTCTCCTGTCGGCTCGTAAAGGGCGGTGCCGGCTGATCTTGCGCGATTTAGATCGTGCCGCACCGGTTCACCATCGGTTCTGCGCCGCTATGCGCACAAAAAGGGCTGCAAAAAAGGCGGTGGGAGGGACCGGCCGGGAACGCTTTTGTTGCGTCCGGCCAGCACAACCCGTACGATTATCGCCAATGGGTTACCAGACCCGGATGCCAGCATCCGCCACGGAATAAGACCCAATAAAAAGCGTTCTAGGGAAAAAGCAATCCAAGGGAGGGTGATGATGATCCAAAAAACAGACTCGAAATCCGCGACCCGCCGCAAGTTCCTCGGCGGGGCAGCCGTGGCCGGCGTAGCGACCATTGCCGGGCCGGCCGTCGTCAAGGCGCAGGGTCCGATTACCATGCGCTGGCAAAGCACGTGGCCGTCGAAAGACATCTTCCACGAATACGCCCTCGACTACGCCAAGAAGGTCAACGACATGACCGGCGGCGACCTCAAGATCGAGGTGCTGCCGGCGGGTGCGGTTGTGCCGGCCTTCGGCCTGCTCGAGGCGGTGTCGAAGGGCACGCTCGATGGCGGTCACGGCGTGCTGGTCTATCACTACGGCAAGCAGACGGCGCTGGCGCTGTGGGGCTCGGGCCCCGGCTACGCCATGGATGCCAATATGCTGCTGGCCTGGCACAAGTACGGCGGTGGCAAGGAACTGCTCGAAAAGCTCTACAAGTCGATCGGCGCCAATGTCGTCTCGTTCCCCTATGGCCCGATGCCGACACAGCCGCTCGGCTGGTTCAAGAAGCCGGTCACCAAGGCCGACGACATGAAGGGCGTCAAGTTCCGCACCGTCGGTATCTCCATCGACGTGTTCACCGGCATGGGCGCTGCGGTCAACGCGCTGCCTGGCGGCGAGATCGTGTCGGCGATGGACCGCGGCCTGCTCGATGCGGCCGAGTTCAACAACGCCACCTCGGACCGCCTGCTCGGCTTCGCCGACGTCTCCAAGGTCTGCATGCTGCAGAGCTATCATCAGAACGCCGAGCAGTTCGAGATCATGTTCAATAAGACGAAATTCGACGCTCTGCCGGAGAAGATGCGCGCCATCATCGCGAACGCGGTTGAAGCGGCCGGCCAGGACATGTCCTGGAAGGCGATCGACCGCTACTCGAAGGACTACATCGAGCTGCAGACCAAGGACAAGGTCAAGTTCTACAAGACGCCGGATGCGCTCCTGAAACGGCAGCTCGAGATTTACGACGAGGTCGTGAAGAAGAAAGCGGCGGAAAATCCCTTGTTCAAGGAAATCGCCGAATCCCAGCTCGCCTTCGCCAAGCGTGCGACGCAGTGGGAGCAGGATACTGTCGTCAGCCGTAAGATGGCCTTCGATCACTACTTCGGGCCGAATGCGAAGAAGCCCATCTGACGGAACGTCGATCTGGCAAGGCACCATTCGGTAAAGGAACCGGGTGGTGCTTTGCTGTTCCGGAATTCATCTTGCTAGGCGATGGTGACAATGCGCGTACAGCGCTTCCTATACACGGTCGATGAGATCAGTACCTGGGTCGGCAAGGCCGCGGCATGGTTGATCATCCTGCTGATGGCCGGTGTCTGTGTCGAGGTCTTCAAGCGCTACATCATGAACATGCCGACGGCGTGGATCTTCGACGCCAGTAACATGCTGTATGGCTCGCTGTTCATGCTCTGCGGCGCCTATACTTTGGCGCAGAACGCCCATGTCCGTGGCGACTTCCTGTACTCGTCGATGCGGCCGCGCACGCAGGCCTCGCTCGATCTTGTGCTGTATGTCGTATTCTTTTTGCCGGGCATCGCGGCGCTCGTTTATGCCGGCTACGATTACGCGGCTCTGTCGTGGCGCATTGCCGAGCATTCCAACGTCACGGCGGACGGTCCGCCGGTCTATCACTTCAAGACGATTATCCCTATCGCCGGCGCGCTGGTGATGTTGCAGGGCGTCGCCGAGATCGTGCGTTGCATCGTCTGCCTCAAGACCGGCGAATGGCCCAGCCGCCTGAAGGATGTCGCGGAGACCGACGTCATTGAGGAACAGCTCGCCCACAGCGAATACGTCGACGAAGAGTCGCGCAGAATAGCCATTGAGAATGCCCAGCATATCGACGAGACCGCGCGCCAGCGTGGCATGGGCGGGGACTTGAATACATGAGCGATCCGGCACTTGGGCTATTGATGCTCACGCTCATCGTGATTGTGATCATGATGGGCTTCCCCACGGCATTCACGCTGATGGGCCTCGGCATATTTTTCGGGTTCATCGCGTTTTACGATCCGTCGCATGCGTGGTTCGATAACCGTGTATTCGACCTGATGGTCGAGCGCACCTACGGCGCGATGACCAATGACGTGCTCATATCGATCCCGTTATTCGTCTTAATGGGCTATGTGATGGAGCGCGGCGCGCTGGTCGACAAGATGTTCTACTCGATCCAGCTTGCGTTCCGGAATGTGCCGGCGTCGCTGGCGGTCGCTACGCTGATCGTGTGCACGTTCTGGGGGATCGCTTCGGGCCTGGTCGGCGCGGTGGTGGTGCTGATGGGCGTCATCGCGTTCAACCCGATGCTGCGCGCGGGCTATGACGTCAAGCTGGCGTCGGGCGTCATCACGGCCGGCGGCACGCTCGGCATTCTCATTCCGCCCTCGGTGATGATCATCGTCTACGCGGCGGTCGCCGGGCAGTCGGTCGTCAAGCTCTATGCCGCGGCGATGTTCCCGGGTTTCTTCCTGGCGCTCCTGTATCTCGTCTACGTCATCGGCTGGGCGATGCTGAAGCCGAAGATTGCGCCTCCGCTGCCGCCGGAGCAGATGCGCGTGCCGGTACCGGGCTGGATGCCGCAATTCCAGGCGGCCTATTCGCAGAATATGTTTGTCGGTCTGGTCAAGGCGCTGTTCTCGCCGTCGAAGGCGAGAACGATCCAGATCGACGGCAAGCCGATCGGATACGGGGTGCTGCTCGCAAATCTTGCTTACGCACTCATTCCGTTCATCATCGTCGTCGGCACGCTGTATCTGGCCTGGTGGTACGTCGTTATCCACCAGCAGGCGGCCGTCGAGGCCGTGGTGACCGGAGTCGAGCAGCTCGGCACGCCGGGCTTGACCGCGGAAGGTCCCGCGCCGTCCGAGGAGGGGCCACCGGCAGGGTTCTACTATTGGTTCTTCGGTATTGCCGCCGTGTTGGCGCTGCTGCAGCTTCGTTACTACCGCAAGATGGATGCGGCTCGTCTCGAGGTCGTGAAGCTCGTTAGCGCCTCGACCATGCCGCTCGGCATCCTCACCGTCGTCGTGCTCGCCGTTATTCTGTTCGGCATCACCACGGCGACCGAATCCGCCGCCGTCGGCGCCGCCGGCGCGTTCCTGCTGGCGTTCCAGGCGCGAACGCTCGACTGGAAGCGCACCAAGGAAGCGGTGTTCCTGACCGCGAAAACAACCGCGATGGTGTGCTGGCTGTTCGTCGGCTCGGCCTTGTTCTCAGGCGTGTTCGCGATTCTTGGCGGCCAGGCGTTGATCGAGCAATGGGTGTTGTCGCTCAATATGACGCCCGTTCAGTTCATGATCCTGTCGCAGGCGATCATCTTCATCCTCGGCTGGCCGCTGGAATGGACCGAGATCATCATCATCTTCGTACCGATCTTCCTGCCGCTTCTGAAACACTTCAACATCGACCCCATCCTGTGGGGGGTGCTGGTGTTCGTGAACCTGCAGGCGGCCTTTCTGTCGCCGCCGGTGGCGATGTCGGCCTTCTATCTCAAGGGCGTGGCGCCCAGGCATGTCACCCTCAATCAGATCTTCGCCGGCATGATGCCTTACATGCTGATCGTGATCGTCTGCATGATATTGATGTATCTCTGGCCCGGCATGACGTTGTGGCTGCCGCAATATCTCTATGGCGGTTGAGCGCCGGCGCGCCGGTGATGCTATCATCGGCGCGCTCCCTCATCAGGAATTTACCAATTGCCCCCCTCAGATCTGATCGAACTCACAGCGGCCGAAGCCGCGGCCGATATTGCGCGCGGCCTGATCTCCGCCGAGGAGATGACTCGCGCCTGCCTGGACCGCATCGCCGCGGTCGAGCCTGAAGTTCAGGCCTTCGCGCATATCGATGCCGAGCATGCGCTCGAGCAGGCGCGGGCACTCGACCGGCACAAGGCGGAAGGCGGGCGGCTCGGACCGCTGCATGGTCTACCGGTCGGCATCAAGGATATCTTTGACACCGCCGACTATCCGACCGAATGCGGCACGGCGATCCTCGCCGGCCGGCGGCCGCAAGCCGACGCCACGGCGGTCGCCAGACTGCGCGAGGCCGGCGCCGTGATCATCGGCAAGACGGTCACCACCGAGTTTGCCTATTACAGCCCCGGCAAGACCCGCAATCCGCGCGATCTTGCGCGCACGCCGGGCGGTTCGTCGTCCGGCTCGGCCGCCGCTGTGGCGGCGGGCATGGTGCCGCTCGCCATCGGCTCGCAAACCAACGGCTCGATGATCCGGCCTGCCGCCTTCTGCGGTGTGTTCGGACTCAAGCCGAGCCATGGCCTCGTCTCGCGCGCCGGCGCGCTGACGTTGTCGCGCAAGCTCGACCATGTCGGCGCCTTCGCGCGCTCGGTCGACGATCTGGCGCTGATCCTCGACGTGCTGGCGGGGCAGGACGTTGCGGACCCCGACAGCCGGCCTTATGCCGCGCCGGCCTTTCGGGTCGCCGCGGCGGAAGCGTCGCCAGTGGCGCCGCGTCTGGCCTTCGTGCGGACGCCCGTCTGGGACAAGGCCGACGAGGAAGCGCGCAATGCACTGGAGGAGTTGTCGGGCGAACTCGGCGCGCAGGAGGTGGAACTGCCCGATTACTATGCCGACGGCTGGGACGCGCTACGCGCGATCATGGCGGTGGACATGGCGCATAATCTCGGCCACTTCGCCGACGAGGGCGAGGTGAGCCCACAGCTCGCCGCTTTGTTCGAGGAAGCCCGCGGCGTGACGGCGTTGCAGTACGTCGCGGCGCTGCGCGACGCTAAGCGTTATGCGGAAGGCGTTGCCGGCATCTTCGAGCAGGTGGCCGATGCCATCATCACGCTGTCGGCGCGTGGTGTCGCGCCGGTTGGCCACGGTGCCACCGGCGATCCGGTGTTCTGCTCGTTCTGGACGTTGATCGGCTATCCCGCGCTCAACATGCCGCTGCTCGCCGACGACGAGGGCTTGCCGATCGGTGTGCAACTCGTCGGCGCTTTCGGCCGTGACGACCGGCTCTTGCGCACGGCCAATGCACTGATCGGCACACTCGGGCTCGACGAGTAAACGCGCCGGCTGCCGGCATAAATTT
>JANLJK010000036.1 GCA_029255525.1 Pseudolabrys sp. | reverse complement strand
ATCGACCTCTCCTCCACCTTCGGCGTGCGCGTCGATCCGTTCGTGCGGCGCCCGGCGATGCACACCGGCCTCGATATGCGCGGCGACACGGGCGAACCGGTGCACGCCACCGCGAGCGGCAAGGTCAGCGTCGCCGGCCGCGAAGGCGGCTACGGCAACATGGTCGAGATTGACCACGGCAACGGCTTCACGACGCGCTTCGGTCATTTATCGGAGATCGATGTGAAGGTCGGCCAAGTCGTCCGCATCGGCCAGGTGGTCGGCAAGATCGGCTCGACCGGCCGCTCCACCGGTCCGCATCTGCACTACGAGACGCGCATCAACGACGAGCCGGTCGATCCGCAGCGTTTCCTGAAAGCCGGCAACAAGCTCGGCGCGCTGTAAGCGACACCATCACGTCGAGCGGCCCTTTCGCGCCCCGCGGCGGACTCTAATTCTTCACCGCCTTGACGACCGGTTTCCAGCGCGCGATCTCGTCGCTGACGAAGGCATTGAACTGCGTCCGCGTCATGGAAAACGGCGTCAGGCCCTGGCGGAACAGGTTCTCGCGCATGTCGGGGGCCGCCATCGCTTCGATGATGGCCTGCTCGAAGGTGCGCAGCCGCCGCTCTTCGACGCCGGCGGGCGCGAAAATGCCGACCCAGAGCCGGACATCGAAACCGGCAAAGCCAGCCTCCGTCATCGTCGGCACGTCCGGCAGCCAGGGCGTGCGCGCCGGTCCCGTCGTCGCCAGCGGCACCAGTTCGCCGGCGCGGATCTGCGCGATGGCCGACGGCATCGGCGCGAACCACGCCTTCACGTGACCGCCGAGCAGGTCCTTCATGGCCTCGCTCGAGCCGCGATACATCACCGGCTGCATGGTCGTGTTCACCCGCTGCTCGAAGGCAAGCCCGGCGAGATGCGACGTCGAGCCGACGCCGAAGGCGGCATAAGTGAAGCCTTGCGGGCTCTGGCGCACATAGCGCACGAAGCCCTCGATATCCTTCACGCCGAGCGACGGCCGCACGACGAGAACATTGTCGGTAGAGCCGACCGGCGCAATGGCAACGAGGTCTTCGCCGAACTTCACGGGAAAGTCGGGAAATAAAGCGTGATTGACGGCGATCGACGAGGTGCCGACCAGGAAAGTGTAGCCGTCGGACGGCGCGCTCACCACCATCTGCGTCGCGATGTTGCCCGAAGCGCCCGGCTTGTTCTCGACCACGACCTGCTGGCCGAGCCGCGCCGAAATCTGATCCGCCAGCACGCGTGCAACGATGTCGGTCGGCCCGCCGGCGCCAAAACCGACGATGAGCTTGATTGGCTTCTCCGGATATTCGGCACTCGCACAAACAGCACTGAACGCGACCATGGCCAAGGCAACAGCGACAGAACGTGTCAGCCGGGATAGCAACATCATAGTGTCCTGT
>JANLJK010000035.1 GCA_029255525.1 Pseudolabrys sp. | reverse complement strand
AGCATTCGCACCGGGCAAAGCGTCTACTGGATCGCGAAGATGGGCGCCAAGCCGGTCGCCGGCCTGTTCTATCTCGCCAGCCCGCAATTCGACGGCGTGCCGGAACAATGGATGTCTTATCTCGCCGTCGATCTCGTCGACGCCCATGTGCAACAGGCGCAGCAGTTCGGCGCCCTGCTGATGCGGCCGGTCTTCAACGTCCCCGGGGTCGGGCGCATCGCGATCCTGCGGGAGCCGGGCGGCGCCGGCATCGGCTGGATGACGCCGGGGTGAATGAAGTCCAAAGCCGCCTACTTGCGGCCGATCGATAGTCGCAACAAGCGATGGAGCTTGCGTCATGATTACGGTGAGCGCTTTCCGCTGGGTGCCCGATGTCGCGCGCGGCTTGGTGCGCGATCTCAGGGTACGCTGGGCGCTGGAAGAAGCCGGCCTTGCCTATGAAGTCTGGCTGATCGGCCCCGCGCAGCAGAAGTCGGACGCTTACCGATCGCTGCAGCCTTTCGGCCAAGTACCGGCCTATGAAGAAGACGGCTTCGTGTTGTTCGAGAGCGGCGCGATCATCCATCACATCGCGGCCAAGTCGACCGTGCTGATGCCGACGGATGACAAAGGTCGCGCCCGCACCCTCTCCTGGATGTTCGCGGCGCTGAACTCGATCGAACCGCATATCGACAATCTTGCCGATCTCGACCTGTTCCACGCGAATGACGACTGGGCCAAGCAGCGCCGTCCGGCCGCGCTACAGATGGCGCAAACGCGGCTCGACGCGCTTTCCGACTGGCTTAAAGATCGCGATTATCTGGAGGAGCGCTTCACCGCCGCCGATCTGTTGATGACGACGGTGCTGCGCATCCCACGCCATACCGATCTCATCGCCCGTATGCCGGTGCTGGACGCCTATCGCCGGCGCTGCGAGGCGCGGCCGGCGTTCAAGCGCGCGCTAGACGCGCAGATGGCGGATTTCGCGGAAAGCCCACAGGCCGTGGCGTAGGGCTTCGACACCGGCCCCTCCGGCGTCATGCCCGGCCTTGTGCCGGGCATCCACGTCTTCGGCCGAAGAAAGAGAGACGTGCATGGCCGGGACAAGCCCGGCCATGACGAATGAGAGTCTTCGGCAATACTGAAGAGATCAGCGCGTCGGCACCGGCTTTTCGCCGCGATAGTCGTAGAAGCCGCGCTTGGTCTTGCGGCCGAGCCAGCCGGCTTCGACATACTTCACCAGCAGCGGGCACGGGCGGTACTTCGAATCCGCCAGCCCCTCGTGCAGCACCTGCATGACCGAGAGACAGGTGTCGAGACCGATGAAGTCGGCGAGCTCGAGCGGGCCCATCGGATGGTGCGCGCCGAGACGCATGGCGGTATCGATCGCCTCGACGTTCCCGACGCCCTCATACAACGTGTAGATCGCCTCGTTGATCATCGGCAGCAGGATGCGGTTGACGATGAAGGCCGGGAAGTCTTCCGACACCGCGATCGTCTTGTGCAGCTTGGAGATGAAGGTCTTGCTCGCCTCGAAGGTCGAGTCATTGGTGGCGATGCCGCGGATGAGCTCGACGAGCTCCATCAGCGGCACCGGATTCATGAAGTGAATACCGATGAAGTTCTCGGGCCGGTCGGTCGACGCGGCGAGCCGCGTGATCGAGATCGACGAGGTATTGGTGGCGACGATCGCCTCCGGCTTGATGACGGCGCAGAGGTCCGCGAAGATCTTGCGCTTGACGTCTTCCTTCTCGGTCGCCGACTCGATGACCAGATCGCAGTTGACGAGGTCCTCGTACTTCTCGGCCGGCTTGATCAGCGCCAGCGCGCTCTTGCGCGCATCCTCGCTGATCGTGTTCTTGGAAACCTGACGCGTCATGTTGCCATTGATGGTGGCAAGCCCGGCCTTGATGCGGTCAGGCGAAATATCGTTCAGCATTACCGGGAAGCCCGCGAGCGCGCAGACATGGGCAATGCCGTTGCCCATCTGTCCCGCGCCGATCACCCCGATCGTTTGGATATTAGCGGCCATGTTCTTGTCCGATCGATACGAAAAGGCGGCACGCAGTATCGCACTCCGCGAAACCCGGCGGCCGAAAGTGCAGTTCTAGACCGAACCGCCGGATGACACCACCGGCGGCGCGGTGTTTTTTGAAAGCGCTCAGCGCTTGATCTTGTCCAGTTCCGCCGAAAGCTCCGGCAGCACCTGATAGAGGTCGCCGACGAGGCCGTAGTCGGCGACCTGGAAGATGGGCGCCTCCTCGTCCTTGTTGATGGCGACGATAACCTTGGAGTCCTTCATACCGGCGAGATGCTGGATCGCACCGGAAATGCCGACCGCGATGTACAGTTCGGGCGCGACCACCTTGCCGGTCTGGCCGACCTGCCAGTCGTTCGGCGCATAGCCGGCGTCGACCGCCGCGCGCGAGGCGCCCACGGCGGCGCCCAGCTTGTCGGCGACCGGCTCGATGTACTTGGCGAAGTTCTCGCGGCTCTGCATGGCGCGGCCGCCGGAGATGATGATCTTGGCCGAGGTCAGCTCGGGCCGGTCCGACTTCGACAATTCCTCGCCAACGAAGGACGACAGGCCGGGATCGCTCGCCGCCGTCGCGTTCTCGATCAGCGCCGAACCGCCCTGGCCGGCGGCCTGGAAGGTCGAGGTGCGGACCGTGATCACCTTCTTGGCATCCAGCGACTTCACCGTCTGGATGGCGTTGCCGGCATAGATCGGCCGCTCATAGGTGTCGGGCGCGATGACCTTGGTGACGTCGGAGACCTGCATGACGTCGAGCAGCGCTGCGACACGCGGCATAATGTTCTTGCCGTTGGTGGTCGCGGGCGCGACCAGCGCGTCATAGCTGCCCGCGAGCGAGACGATCAGCGCCGCGGTCGGCTCGGCGAGCTGATGCGCGTAAGCATCGCCATCGGCGACCAGCACCTTGACGACGCCGTCGAACTTGGCGGCGGCTTCCGCGGCGGCCTTGCAGTCCTTGCCGGCCACGAGGACATGCACGTCACCACCGAGAGCCTTGGCGGCGGTGAGCGCCTTGGCGGTGGCGTCCTTGACGGAGGCGTTGTCGTGTTCGGCGATCAGGAGCGTGGTCATTAGAGAACTCCCGCTTCGTCTTTAAGCTTGGTGACGAGCTCGGCGACCGAGCCGACCTTGGCGCCGGACTTGCGGCCCGACGGTTCGGTGGTCTTGAGCACTTCGAGGCGCGGCTTGACGTCGACGCCATAGGCATCCGGCGTTTTCTCGTCGATCGGCTTTTTCTTCGCCTTCATGATGTTCGGCAGCGACGCGTAGCGCGGCTCGTTGAGGCGAAGGTCGGTGGTGACGATGGCCGGCGCCTTGAGCTTCACGGTCTGCAGGCCGCCGTCGACCTCACGGGTGACGGAGATGCTGTCGCCGTCGATTGCCAGCTTGGAGGCGAAGGTGCCCTGCGACCAGCCGAGCAGCGCGGCCAGCATCTGGCCGGTCTGGTTCGAGTCGTCGTCGATTGCCTGCTTGCCGAGGATGACGAGGCCGGGTTGTTCCGCCTCGACGATGGCTTTGAGGATTTTGGCGACGGCCAGCGGTTCAATCGGGCCTTCGGCCTTCACCAGGATGCCGCGGTCGGCGCCCATGGCGAGCGCGGTGCGGATGGTTTCCGACGCCTGCGCCGGGCCGATCGATACGGCGACGATCTCGGTCGCCTTGCCGGCTTCCTTCAGGCGGATCGCCTCTTCGACGGCGATTTCGTCGAAGGGATTCATCGACATCTTGATGTTGGCGAGTTCGACGCCTGAGCCGTCCGCTTTGACGCGGATTTTGACGTTGTAATCGACAACCCGCTTCACGGGCACGAGAATTTTCATGAGACCCCAGATCCAAATGGGCTTTTCGGAATGCGGGCGGAAGCTAATGTCGGTGCCATTGGCGTGTCAACGTCAATGCTGCGCTGCACGCTAGGCGGGCGGATTATGGCACCCGCCGCCTTTCGGGCCGGAACACGGCGGACTCTCCCGCCGCTGCGGAGTGGCCCGGCCGGGTCAACGGTGCTAGAAGCCCGGCCCATGTCGAATTTCATGGTTTATTACCTGGTGCCGATTGCCATCATCGCGGTGGCGGCGGTGCTGCTGCTCGGTCTCGTCAACATGATGCGGGGCGGCTCGCCCAACCGGTCGCAGAAATTGATGCGTCTGCGGGTGCTGCTGCAATTCGTCGCCATCATCGTGATTATGGCAACGATCTGGGTGATGGGCCGCTAGAGAACCGCGCGAGGGGGCCGCGCGCCCCAAGGATCACATCGGCGCGGCGCGCATATACTCTTCCTTGGGCTTCTTGATCTTCTTGGTGGTCTTGACCGGCTTCTTCTTCGCGGCCGCCGAGTAGTCGCTGGAGACTGCCTCGGCCTTCGCGGCGGACGCGCCGCAGGCACTGGCGGCGGCGGGCATCAGCAGCAGCGCGGCGGCGCCGACGATAATGGCAATGCGCATGTCGTCCCCTCCTGGAGGCCGGAAACCGGCTAATATGGACGCTAACCCGAATCCGCAACGCGGTCACCAGAGGTCATCATGGTCGTGCTCAACCGCATCTATACCCGCACCGGCGACGACGGCACGACGTCGCTGGGGTCCGGCGCGCGACGCAAGAAATACGACCTGCGGGTTGACGCCTACGGCACCCTGGACGAGGTGAATGCCGTGCTCGGGCTGGTGCGGCTGCACACGGCGGGCGATGCCGCGCTCGATGCCGCGCTGTCGCGCATCCAGAACGACCTGTTTGATGTCGAGGCCGATCTTTGCCTGGCCGAGAAAGGCCCAGGCGGCGCACGGCTCACCGTCACCGAGACGCAGGTGGCCTGGCTGGAAAGCGAGATCGACAGGCTCAACGAGACCCTGGAGCCGCTGCGGTCCTTCATTCTCCCCGGCGGCAGTCCCGCCTCGGCCTATATGCATCTCGCCCGCACGGTGTGCCGGCGCGCCGAGCGCATCATGGTGGCGCTGATGGACCAGCCCGACGAAGAAGTGTCGGCCCCCTCCCTCCAGTACGTAAACCGGCTGTCGGACTACCTGTTCGTCGCCGGCCGCTACGCCAACGACAAGGGCGCCAAGGACGTGCTGTGGGCGCCGGGCCAGAACCGCTGACGGCGATCGCCTGCGCGGAAGTTTGCCAGGAATACAATTACCAGTAGATATAAGGTTGTATTGACGGTACCCTGCTGCCTGAACGTGTGGACGGCGGGGTTGGGGGTATGAGTACCGGCATAGGAGCGGCAACCGCCGCGCCGTGCGGCATCGGCGAATGTCCTGAGATCAATTGTCTGCGTGGTCTGGTGTCGGCCGATGCCTTGGCAACTGCCGAAGAGCGCGCGGCACGGCTCGCGGTCGACGTCGCGCAGGTGTTGATCGCGTCCGGCGCGCTCACCGAAGAGGACTATCTGCGGGCCCTCGGCGGCACCCTCGGCATCGACTTCGAGACACTCCACGACCTGTCTCGCACCCGCTGCCCGGTCACGGACAGCCAGTTCGTCGAAGCTGCGGTCGCCGGTCTGCTTCCGTTCATGGACGGCGATACCTTGCGCGTGGCGGTCGCCCCGCGCGGAGCGACCGTGCAACGCCTCGCCGAGCTTGTCTCCCATAGCCCGGATTGGCGCGAACGCTTCCGCTTCACAAGCACAAGGCACCTGCAAGACTTCATTCTGCGCGGCGGCGGCCAAGCTTTGACCGCGCGCGCCCGCGACCGACTGAAGATGGAGAAGCCGCTCTATTCCGCCGGTGTCGTCTCTTGCCGCGGCCGTATAACGTTCGTGGCTTTGATCGGCCTCGCCGCCGCCGGCATGATCGCGGCGCAATCGGCGACAATGTTCGCCATCCAGTTCCTGTTGACCGCGCTGTTTCTCGCTTGGCTCGGCCTGCGGCTGATAAGCATCTTCACGAAGCGCGCGCCGCCGGCATCGCCACCCGTCATCGCCGACGCCAAGCTTCCGGTCTATACCGTGATCGCGGCGCTCTACCGCGAAGCGAGATCGGTCGACGGTCTGATGCGCGCGATCGCCCGGCTCGATTATCCGGCCGAGAAGCTCGACGTGATCCTGGCGGTGGAGGCCGACGACCACGAGACACGCGCGGCGATCGACCGATGCGCGACGCGCCTTGCGGTCACTGTGATTCCGGCGCCGGCAAGCGCGCCGCGGACCAAACCGAAAGCACTCAACGCCGCCCTTCCCTTCGCGCGCGGCGGCTTCGTTGTGGTCTACGACGCCGAGGACCGGCCCGAATCGAATCAACTCCGTTGCGCGCTGCAGGCATTTCGCAGCCACGGCGACGATCTGGCCTGCGTGCAGGCGTGATTGTGCATCGACAACACCGCCGATAGCTGGCTGACGCGGCTGTTCACCGCCGAATATGCCGGGCAATTCGATGTCTTCCTCGATGGCTTGGCTCGGCTGAACTTGCCGCTGCCGCTCGGCGGTTCGTCCAATCACTTCGACGTGGCGACATTGCGCGCGATCGGCGCGTGGGACCCTTACAACGTCACTGAGGATGCCGATCTCGGCATGCGGCTAGCCCGCTTCGGCTATCGCACGGCGATGATCGATTCCACGACCTACGAAGAAGCGCCCGCGCGACTGGGCCCATGGCTGCGCCAGCGCACGCGCTGGTTCAAAGGCTGGCTGCAAACCTGGTGCGTCCATATGCGCCAGCCGCGCCGGTTGCTCCGCGATCTCGGGCCGGGGGGCTTTGTCTCATTCCAACTCGCGGTCGGCGGCAATGTCCTCGCCGCGCTCGTGCATCCGTTGTTTCTGGCGGGACTCGTCATGGCCATGGCAAACGGCTTTCCTCCCTGGACCAGCGACAGCACCGGCGGCTCGATCCTCGCGGCGCTTTATGCCGGCAGCGTGCTGATCGGTTATCTCACCTCGGCGCTGCTCTGCATCATCGGCCTCAAGCGGCGCGGGCTCTTACCAACGGCGTGGATCCTGTCACTGACGCCTCTCACCTGGCTGCTGCTGTCTTGCGCCGCCTGGCGCGCCCTCTGCCAGTTCGCGACCGCGCCTTACACCTGGGAGAAGACCGACCACGGATTGGCCAGAACGTCGCGACGCGGCACGCAGATGACGCAGGCGCTCATCGCCTTGGAAAGCCTTGTGCGCGATCTCGATACGGCGGACGCGTTACCGCGCCTGCCCATGGAACCATCACGGCCGCACCGGCATGCCGCCCGCGCGGCAACGACAAAGCCGTCAGACGTGCCGCCCGCGCCCGGAACTGCGCTTGGCCGAGCGAGACTTGTCCAAATGAGACTTGACCACCTGGGCGGGCTTCGATTCGACAACCACGTCGTCGATCGATGAATAGCTGCCCAAGACCATGATCAATTCGAGTTGCAGCATGTCGAGCAGGTGTGAAACGGTCGGCAGTTGGTTACGCGCGGCCAACTCCGCGAGCTTGGCCGTGGTCGCCAGCAACTCGTTAATTTCGTCGTTGCGTCCTTGCATCCTTCAACGTCTCCAGATGCGGATCTCAGATGGTGCACTCGAACTCGGATAACGATGGTCGCAACGGCGCGGCGAAGCGACCAGATCCGAGCGAGGGCTTGCGGCTCCTGAAGGCGTTCATGAATATCATGGAGCCGCAGGCACGAGCGCAGGTGATTGCACTGGCTGAATCCTTGGCGTCACGCTCTTCCCCAACCGATTAGGCCGTCGCGGCGACCGGCTCATTCATCAGAATCGGCCCCGACACACCGAGGCAGGCGCGCGCCTGATACAGCGTGCTCAGATCGAACCGCATGTGCACGGCGACCACCTGCTCGCCCTCCATCTCGACTGGCAGACCGAGCAAGTTCACTTCGAAACCCATTTCGAGATGCCGTTCGATGAACTTCGGATGAAACTCGACCACCACGTCCCGGACGCCGTGCATGAACAGCCATTCCAGGCTGGCGATCTCAATATGCGCGGCAACTTGGCCCCATTTCCAGCGGCCACGCGCGCGCGGCTGCGCGCAGTAGCGTGTCCATTCCCAAATCGCCGGCCCGCGCGGTTCGGGCCGCGCGCACAAATGCGCATGAACATCGGCAAGGAGATGAGGATACGTGGTCGGCGTCATCCGCAGATGGCCGACGACCGTGTCCTGGTCCACGGCGAGAAGATAGGTGCATTGCGGACCGTCAAATTGATCGATCTCGCGACCGTCGGACTTGCGCAACGCTTCCCACTTGAGCTCCTCGACGAAGACCCGATGGCGCAGCTTGAACGCCTCTTCGAGCAGCAAGTCGGTTCCGGGACGCTTGCCCTCCAAAAACCTGATCTCCACAGCCCCCTCCGCATGCGATGCGATCGCGGCAAGGCTGCGGGTTGAGGCCCGCGTCGGGAATCATCGTTTCCTATGATTGACGGACAGGTTGGTTGGGTGAGATGCGAGCCGAATACCGCCCGCGCCGAATCAGGGCTTACGTCAAGATGCCCCAGCGGACGGCACGGGCCGTCGCCTGCGCGCGTGTGACGACGTCCAGCTTCCGGCACAGATTGGTCATGTGCGACTGTACCGTCGGCAGCGACACCGACAGGATGTCGGCGATATCCTGCGACGTCTTGCCTTCCGCCGTCCACTTCAGCACTTCGATCTCGCGCGGCGTCAGCGGTCGTTGCTGACTCGGATGCAGCGGACGCACGCCCATCAGCTCACGGATACGGTCATGCGCATAGATGGCGATCAGCATCAAGGTCGGCCTGTCCTCCCAGGGTAGATCGAAACGATCGCCGGCAAATGTGACGGTGGCAAGCTGCCCTTTGATGGAGTGGACAGGAACATTGAAACCGGCGAGCAGATCGAACTCGGTCGCCTCGTTCATGACCAGCGCGGCTTGCCGGTCCGGGTTGGTCGCCGCCTCGTGCCAGGCAAAAGGCTGACGAGAGATCCGCAGCTTCTTGATCACCGGGTCGCTGTCGAAGTGGTTCCGTTCGAGATAGCGCTCGTACCAGCCGGCGGGCCAGCAATCGATGTAGCAATAACGCTCGAAGTCCTCGGCGTTGTCGGGGATGCTGGCGATGGCGCAAGCTTTGCCGAATCCAAATTGCGCGCCGGCCTTTGCCAGCACTGCCATCAGCTCGTCCGGCCTCGTTGCGAGCTTGATTTGTTGGATCGTGTCAAAAACGAACGCGGTGCGATCCATGCCGCGCGCTGCCCCCTTTGTCCCCATGGACAGTGTGAGTGTGACGGCGCGCTTCTGCAAGATAATGTTGTTAAATACAATGCAAAGTTGTCACAACCGACATGTAACTACCAGTTGAGATTTGCGCGCGGCTCACAAGAAGCATGCATGGACGCGAACCAATTCGCGCAACGCTGACGCCGCCGCAGACGCCTCACATGTAGCGTCGTAACTCCGCCGCAGACTCTTCCGGCGCGCGCTTGAGGCTGAAGGGCGCAACGAAACGGCCCTGCTTGTCCATCAGATAGACCAGCGCTGTGTGGTCCATATTGTAATCGCCGCCGCTGGTCGGCACCTTTTTGGCGTAGACGCGATACGCTTTCTCCGCCGCCTCGATCGCCTTCTGGTCGCCGGTCAGACCGCGCAGACGCGGGTCGAAGCTCGCGAGATAATCCTTCATCGCGGCCGGGGTGTCGCGCTCCGGATCGACTGAGATGAAGAACGCGCCCGCCCGGTTTGCATCGGGCCCGAGCACCCGCATCACTTCCGACACCTCGAACAAGGTGGTCGGGCAGACATCCGGGCAATGCGTGTAGCCGAAGAAAACGAGGAACGGCTTGCCGTTCATGTCCTTCTCGGTGACCTGCTTACCCTCCTGATCGACGAGTTGGAACGGGCCGCCGATCACCGAGGCACTCGGTCCGCGTCCGGAGCCGAACTGGCCGGTGGCGTAAAGAAAGACGGCGAGAAAAATCGCCAGCCCGGCCAGAAAGGCCGAAAGGACGAGCAGGATGTGCGAGCTGCGCGCGGTCATGCCGGATCTTTCACACGAGGCCTAGAAGCATGCGAGCCAACCGGCACGCAGTACCTCAAAGAATACCGTGGTACCATAAGAGACCCAGAGCGCGACTGTCGCAGCGATCAAAAGGCCGCAAAACACCCCGCCCACGAGCAGCGGGCGCGACAGGGCGGCAGTGAATGCTGGGCTCGACATCGCCGGATTCCCGAAGACGGTGCGCACTTTAGATAGGGCCGAACCTGGGCCGAGGCAATCCAGGCGGGTGCGGCCGACAGCCGCCGCGCCGTTAACCATCGCAACACTGAACATCACTGAATTACCGTCAGACGGATACCTGCGTTGACTCAAAAGGTTAAACTCGCGATGAATAGGCGAGACTTTTGGATTTCTAAAGTTCCGATATGGAGAACCTAATGCGTAAC
>JANLJK010000034.1 GCA_029255525.1 Pseudolabrys sp. | reverse complement strand
CCGCGATAGAAGACGTTGCGCTTCTCCATCGGCACCGAGGGCCTCAGCCACAGGGCGCATTGCGTCGGCTTCAGCGTCACGGCGTTGACGGCGCTGATCAACGCCGTGGCGGCGATCACCAAGGCGAAGTGCGCGTACATCTGCCCGGTCAGGCCCGGCAGGAACGACGCCGGCAGGAACACCGCGAGCAGCACCAAAGTGATGCCGATGATCGGCCCGAGCAGCACGTTCATGGCCTGCTCCGCCGCCTGCGGTCCCGCCATGCCGTGGTCGATGTTATGCGCCGCGCCTTCCACCACGATGATGGCGTCGTCGACGACAATGCCGATCGCCAGCACGATGGCGAACAAGGTCGCGAAGTTGATGGTGTAGCCGAGCGCCGCCATGGCGGCGAAAGCGCCGATCAACGTGACCGGCACCGTGGTCGCCGGCACCAGCATCGCGCGCCAATCCTGCAGGAACACCAGGATGACGATCAGCACCAGGATCCCCGCTTCGAACAAGGTCTTGTAGACCTCGTTGATCGAAGCATTGACGAAGATGGTGGTGTCGAACGGCACGTCATAGGCGAGCCCCTGCGGGAAGGCCTTCGACAGCACCGTCATGCGCTTCTTCACTTCCTCGGCGACATTGAGCGCATTCGCGCCCGGCGACTGGAAGATCGCCATGCCTGCGGCCGGCTTGCCGTCGAGCGTGAAGATCTGGCCATAGGTCTGTGCGCCCAATTCGACGCGGCCGATGTCGCGGATGCGCGTGAGCTGGCCGGCACTGCCGGTTTTGACCACAACATCGTTGAACTGGTCGACGTCGTCGAGGCGGCCGGCGACATTGATCGTGTACTGGAACGCGATCGTATCGGGTCCCGGCGGCATGCCGATCTGGCCGGACGTCACCTGCGTGTTCTGCTGTTGCAAGGCATTGATCACGTCCTGCACGATCAGGCCGCGTGCCTTCATTTTCTCCGGGTCGAGCCAGACGCGCATGGCGTATTGGCCGGCGCCGAAGACGGTGACGTTGCCGACGCCCGGCAGACGCGAGATGTCGTCCTTGAGGCTGATCGTGGCGTAGTTGGCCAGATACAGGCTGTCGTAACGGCTGTCGGGCGAGGTCAGCGTCACGATCTGCAGGATCGACGTCGACTTCTTCTGGACGTTGACACCCTGCGCCTGCACCGCCTGCGGCAGCGACGACAAAGCGGCGGAGACGCGATTCTGCACCAGCACCTGCGCGAAGTTGAGGTCGGTGCCGATCTTGAAGGTCACGGTCAGCGTATAGGCGCCGTCCGCGGTGGCATAGGACTGCATGTAGATCATGCCTTCCACGCCGTTGACCTGCTGCTCGATCGGCAGCGCCACGGTGTCGATGACGGTACGGGCGCTGGCGCCCGGATAACGCGTCGTCACCTGCACCGTCGGCGGCACCACGTCGGGATATTGCGCCACCGGCAAGGAGAACACCGCGACCGCGCCGATCACAATGATCAGGATCGCGATGACGTTGGCAAGGACGGGCCGCTCGATGAAGAACTTGGAGATCATTGGCCTACCCGCTCGTCTCCGCGAAAGCGGGGACCCAGTCCTGAAACTGCTGACTCAGCGATAAGGGCTCTGGATTCCCGCTTTCGCGGGAATGAGCGGAGTATGTGGTGAGCGCCGACCATAACTGTCACTTCTTGGCGGCCGGCACCGCGGGTGCCGCCGCCGTCTGCGCATCCACCTTCTGGCCGGGAATCGCGCGCAACAGGCCGGCGATGATGACGCGATCGTCGGCGGTGATGCCCTTGTTGATCACGCGCATGGTGCCTTCCAGCGTGCCGACATCGACATTGTGCTGCTCGACCACATTGTCCTTGTTGACAGTCAACACGTAACGGCCGCTCTGATCGCTGCCAAGCGCAACGTCCGGCACCAAAAGCGCGTCATCCTGCTTGCCGGTCGGGATGCGCACCCGCACGAAGAAGCCGGGCAACAGCACGCGCGTCGGATTCTGGAAGATCGCCCGCCCCGCCAAAGTGCCGGTCGAGGCGTCGACGGTGGGCGAGGCGTAGTCAAACGTGCCCGTGTGCGGATAACCGCTCTCGGTCTGCAATCCGACATAGACCGGGATTTTCTTGAGATCTTCCGCCGTCAGCCCCCGGCGGCGAATCTCTTCGCGGATGTTCAGCAGGTCGCGCTCGTTGATGGTGAAGTTCACGTAGATCGGGTCGTGCTGCACGATGGTGGCCAGCACGGTCGGCTGCGAATTGGCGCCGACATATTCGCCGACTGACACCGTGCGCGCGGTGACGATGCCGTCGAACGGCGCGGTAACGCTAGTGTAGCCGTAATTGATCTCGGCAAGCTTGGTGTTGACCTGCGCCTGCTGGTAATTGGCCAGCGCGGTATCGCGGTTCGCGGTCGAAGTATCGAGCGTGGCCTTGGAGGCGGTGCCGCGCGCCTGCAGATCGACCTGACGATCATAGTCGGCCTGGGTCTGCTTGACGGTGGCGGCGGCTGCGGCCTCGGCCGCCTGCGCCTGCTTGTATTTCAGCTCATAGGATTCCGGCTCGATGGTGAAGAGCAACGTGCCCTTCTTCACATAGTCACCGTCGTTGTAATTGACGCTGGTGAGGAAACCCGGGACCCGCGCCACCAGATTGGCGGTATTGACCGCGGCGGTATTGCCGGTTGCTTCGAGGTAAGTGGTGACCGCGCGCTTCTCCGGCGTCGTGACGGTCACCTTGGGCGGCGGCGGGGCCACAGAGGTATTGCTTTCACCACAGGCCGCGAGCGCACCAAGCGCGACAAACGCTGCGAACGGGAGCACCACCCGCCGCATCTGAAAGTGCGTTCCGCCCATAGCCTTCGTCCCCCGCGACCGACAACCGGGCGGTGTCGCCATCAATTGCCGTACGCGCCCGGAACGCGCGAAGCATCCGTCATTTGGACGGATTTGCAACTGTAAAAAAACGAACGGACCGAGGCTTTCGCCCCGGTCCGCTCAAATTTCACAGAATGTGAGAGACGCTTACGAACTGACGCCGAGCACGGTGACGGCGCGGCGGTTCTGCGACCAGCAGGAGATGTCGTTACAGACCGCGACCGGGCGCTCCTTGCCATAGGAGATGGTGCGCATGCGGTTGGCCTGAATGCCGCGGGAAATGAGGTAATCGCGCACGGTCTGCGCGCGGCGGGCCCCCAGCGCGATGTTGTATTCACGCGTGCCGCGTTCGTCGGCATGGCCTTCGATCGTGAACTGGCTGTACTGCGAATAATTGGTCAGCCACTGCGCCTGCTTGTCGAGCGTGGCGCGCGACTGCGTCGTCAATTCGGACGAGTCCGTCTCGAAGAACACGCGGTCACCAACATTGACCACGAAATCCTGCTGGCTGCCGGGCGTCGCCTGGCCGGCCGCGTTGGCTTGGGCGTCGTCGGCCGCATTCTTGGCGCAAGCCGAGATCGCAAGGGCGGCGGCGAGAGCCGCTGCGAGCCGAGCGCCGCGAAGCATTTGCTTGATATCGATCATACCGGTGACTCCATTTCACGCACTGACCGGACGTTGAAACTGATGCATGACTCTCCGGAAGGTCGTCATCGACTTTGCGGGATCATGCGCATGGGGATGTCGTAACAGCGAGTTCGTTAAGCGAACGTTCCGTCAACCTTGATGGAACCTTGCCTGAGCCCCCTAAACCTGTCGCGACCGTGTAAACCATTTCTCATGGTTAAGAGACGGTGAAATAAAGGCGGTCTTGCGGCGGCCGCTCTACGACAGCAGCGGCGACCAGGCCGGATCGGAGGCATAGCTCGGCGTTGGAACCTTGAGCTCGTTGCGACCTGTGATGTCGATCGTGAAGAGATTCGGGCCCGAGCCTTGTTCGCGGAAGAACATCAGCACGCGGCCATTCGGTGCAAAGGTCGGACCTTCGTTGTGGAAACCGGATGTGAGCAGCCGCTCGCCGGAGCCGTCGGGCTTGAGAATGCCGATCGAAAACTGCCCGCGCGCCTGGCCGGTAAAGGCGATGTAGTCCCCGCGCGGCGACCACACCGGCGTCGAGTGGCTGCCTTCGCCGAACGAGATGCGCTGCGCCGGGCCACCGCCTGCGCTCATGACGTAAATCTGTTGCGTGCCGCCACGGTCGCTCTCGAAGCAGATCCTGGTGCCGTCCGGCGAATAGCACGGCGCGGTGTCGATCGCCGGCGTATCGGTGAGGCGCGTCGTCTGCTTGGAGCGCAGATCCATGACAAACAGGTTGGCGTTGCCGCCCTGCTGCAAGCTCATGATCACGCGCTGGCCGTCGGGCGAGAACCGCGGCGCGAAAGTCATGCCCGGGAAGTTGCCGACGATCTCGCGCTGGCCGGTCTCGATGTTCAAGAGATAGACGCGCGGATCGGCCTGCCCGTAGGACATGTAGGTGATCTCTTGCGTCGTCGGATTGAAGCGCGGCGTCAGCACGAGATCGTCGCCGCGCGTGAGATAGCGCACGCCCGCGCCGTCCTGGTCCATGATGGCGAGGCGCTTGATGCGGCGCTCCTTCGGACCGGTCTCGTCGATGAAGACGACGCGGCTGTCGAAATAGCCCTTATCGCCGGTCAAGCGTTCGTAGATCGCGTCCGAGATGATGTGCGCGATGCGCCGCCAGTTGTCCGGCGTGGTAAAGTACTGCTTGCCATCGAGTTGCTGCCCGGCCGGCACGTCCCACAGGCGGAATTCGGCCTTGAGACGACCGTCGCCCTGCCGCGTCATGCGGCCGGTGACCAAAGCCTGCGCGTTGATCACGCGCCAGTCGGCGAAGCGCGGCACGGCATCGGTGTTGGTGATCTTCTCGACGAAGGCCTGCGGATTGATCGGCGCGAACAGCCCCGAGCGCTGCAGGTTGTTGGTGATGACGCCGGTGACGTTGCGGCCGATTTCTGTCTCGCCGGGCGAGCCGGCGATGAAGTCGGTGATCGCGATCGGCATCGGCTGGACATTGCCCTGCGTGATGTCGAGGCGTAGCGCGGCGGAAGCAGCGCGCGGTAGAAGGCCGGTCGCCAGAGCGCCGGCGCCTGCTTGCAGGAGCATCTGGCGGCGGCTGAGGCGGGAGCGGTGCAAGAATGAATCGGTGAAAGAATGCATCGGGTGGTTCGGCCGTTCGGGTTTCAAATGCGCGCTAGCGGAACATATCGCTCGGTTTGAACGCGATTTCCATGTCTTTCCAGTTATCGTAGGTCTCTTTGCGCAGCATCGTATAAGGCTGGCACTGCAGAAGCGCGCGCTTGGCGCTCTCGGCGAAGACCGGACCGGCGGCGCTGGGCTTGCCGCCGATCATGTCGGGACCGCGTTTGATCGAGCCGTCCTGATTGAAGATGACGCGGAAGATCACCATCAGGTCCTCGGCGCCGCTCATGCCGGCCGGCAGATTCCAACAGTCGGTAATGCGGCGGCGGAAGGCATCGATCTCGTTCTGCGAAAGCTGCGCGGCCGCGGCGTTCGTCTTGCCGAGGGTCGCATCCTTGTTGAGGGCGTCGCCGGCCGAGGCATGCCGCTGCGGCTCGCGCTGATCGATCAGCGCGGCTTCGGCCAGTTCGCGGAAATCCTTTTGCTTCTGTGGTGGCTTCTTCGGCGGCAGCGGCTTCGGCTCGTTCTTGGGCTCGTTCTTGGCTTCTTTGAGCTTGTCGGCGATCGGATCGGCCTTGTCGGCGACCGGCGCGGCCGGCTTCTCGGGCGCCTTAGTGTCCTTTTTCTCTTCCGGCTTCTTCTCCGGTGGCGGCGGCTCGGACTTCTGCTGCGTCGCCTTCACCTCGGGCTTGTTGTCGACGACCTTCGGTTTCGTCTCCTCGACCGGCATCTGCGGCGCGATCTTCTCGACCAGCGGCTTGGGCTGCTCCTTCGGCTTGGGCGCGTCTTTCTGGCCCTTGGTGATCTGCGAGAATTCCTTGTCGCTGATCAGATCGACAGGCAGCGAATCGACGGGCGTCGCGTCCATGGCCTTGCCGGAAAACGACACCACCATGAGTCCGAGCGCGACTGCATGCAGCCCCGCCGAAATCATCGATGCCGTTTTCATCTGCATCTTTTACTTCGAGCCCTGCTCGAATTCGGTGACCAGCGCCACACGATGGAAGCCGGCACCGGAGAGCTGGCCCATGACCTTCATCATCGTGCCGTAATCGACTTTCTTGTCGCCGCGCACGAAGACGCGCGCCTCGGTGCCGCCGCGCGCCTGCGCAACCGCCTGCAGCTTGGGCACCAGGTCGGCGAGCGAAACCTCGGCGTTCTGGAGATAAACTTGGCTCTTGTCGTTCACGGAGACCGTCAGCGGTTCCTTGTCGTTCTCCAGGCTCTTGGCCTGGCTCTGCGGCAGGTCGATCGGCACGCCGACCGTCAGCAACGGCGCCGACACCATGAAGATGATCAACAACACCAACATCACGTCCACCATCGGCGTGACGTTGATCTCGGCCATCACGCCGCGGCGATGATGACGCCGTCGTCTTTTCCCGCCGCCGATCGCCGGCGTGCCGGCATTGGCTGCCGCCATGTCCGCTTACCCCCGCTCGTCGATCTGGCGCGACAGAATCGCCGCGAACTCGTCGGCGAAGCCTTCGAGCCGCTGGGCCTGCTTGTTCACCTCGGACGCGAACTTATTGTAGAAAATCGTCGCCGGTATGGCGGCGACAAGGCCGATTGCGGTCGCAAACAGCGCCTCGGCGATGCCCGGCGCCACCACGGCCAGTGAGGTATTCTTGGAGGCGGCGATCGACTGGAAGCTGGTCATAATGCCCCAGACGGTACCGAACAGGCCGACGAAGGGGCCGGCCGAGCCGACCGTCGCCAGCACCAGGAGCCGCCGTTCCAGCCGCTCGACCTCGCGGGCGATGGTGACTTCCATCACCTTCTCGATGCGCATTTGCAGGCCGGCGAAGGATTTCGGCGAGCCCTCGAAGCTGCGCTTCCACTCGCGCATGGCCGCCACGAACAAGGCCGCCATCGAATGGGTCGGTTTGGACGACAGTGTCCGGTAGAGCTCCTCCAGCGACTGGCCGGACCAGAAAGCCTGCTCGAAACTGTCCATGGCGCGGCGCGAGCGCGCGTAGAGCACGGTTTTGTCGATGACGATCGCCCAGACCCAGACGGAGCTCGCGATCAGCCCGAGCATGACCGCCTTGACGATCCAATGCGCGTGCCAGAACAGCGTGAACAGGGAAAGGTCGGAAGATGTAAGCGGCAAAGCCGACTGTGCCACATCGGCAGGATTCATGGGCACGTCCTTTCCGCTACCCGGTTTCTCAAACGTCGAACCGGCGCGGTACACAGAAATTAAAGCGTGAGCGCGCCGGGCGAGTCCCACGCAGCGCCTTGTCGAGATACCGTCAGTTTCGCGGAAATCCGTGTCTGCCACCGGCGAGGGCACGAAATCCCCGTCAAACTTGACCAAACTAGGGCGGTTGAGCGGGCTCTCTCAGCCTGTACCAGCGCTGATTATGGTTAAGAATGGGTTACCGCGGTGTGTCAACTGCACCCTGCCCCCTCCCCCGCGAAGCGTGGAGAGGGAAAAGAAAGCAAAAGGCCGCCCCAGGGGACGGGGCGGCCTTCCGCATCATGTCGGCGCTGTCGAAGCTCAGCCTTGCTGCCACCCCTGCGACGGGGGCGCGTCGGAGGTAGCTGGTCGGCTGCGGCGCTCGGCCATGAACTGGTCGAACTCAGTCTTGTCCTTGGCGAAGCGCAGGCGCTCCAGAAATTCGCGAAATTCCCGCTGCTCCTCTTCCAGGCGCTTCATGGTCTCAGTGCGATACTCGTCGAAGGCGCGGTTGCCGCTCGAGGGGCCGGCATTCCAGGAGCCCGAGCCACCGCCCATACCGCCACTCATGCGGCTCTTCATCCAGTCCATCTTGCGCTGCAAGCGCTCCATCTTGTGCTGCCAGCGGTCAGAGCCGCCGTAGTATCCGCATCCCATTCGTCCGCTCCATATGGTGAAGGCCAGAATCGCCAGGCCCAGCGGCCAGAAGGCCATGAACCCGAGGATGATCAGCGCGATCCAGGCGGGCTTGCCGAATTCGTCGAGCTTGGCGGTGATTGGCATCGTCGGCCTCGCGTGTGAATGTAAATAACATTTACATGGATAAGGACATCACAGTGGAATGTCAACACCCTTCACATTCCAAATTCTCACATAGGAGGCAGCGGCCGCATTGGGAGGACCCGCGACGCTTTAGCGCGCGGAATCCCGCGGTTCAGCCGGCCGGCGTGGTTCGGCCGATCTGTCCCAATGCGCGCTGACACGCGGCATGCTCATCTCGATCCAGTCGGCGAGCACCCTCACCTTCTCCGTGGCTTCGCGGCCGAGCGGGGTCAGACTGTATTCGACGTGCGGCGGCACGACCTGATAGGCGACGCGCGCGACCATGCCGTCGTTTTCAAGCTGCTGTAGCGTCTGCGCCAGCATGCGCTCGCTCACGCCGCCGATCGTGCGGCGCAGTTCGCTGAAGCGATGCATGCCCCGCTCCAAAACGATCAGCACCAACACACCCCAGCGGCTGGTGAGATGCTTCAAGACCTCGCGCGAAGGACAATTCTTTGCCAACAGGTCGCCGCGGGCGAGCTGCTCCGACAACGGCACGGCAATCTCATCGTCAGGCATAGGACGGGACATTAATTCTCCTTTCCGGGACGCCCCTGGGAGAGCGATCGCTTTCTTCATACTTACATTTATGTATGTACTTACGAAAAGTAATCAAGGCTTCTAAGTGGGGATGACCGTTACCCACCCAGGAGAAGCACCATGACCATCGGTATCACCGGCGCCACCGGCCAGCTCGGCCGTCTCGTCGTCACCCAGCTCAAGAGCAAGATCCCGGCGAGCGACATCGTCGCGCTCGTCCGCACGCCCGCCAAGGCCGCCGACCTCGGCGTCGCCGCGCGCGAGGCCGACTATTCCAAGCCTGCGACGCTCGTCAGCGCCCTCGCCGGCATCGACATCCTGCTGCTCATTTCGTCCACCGAATTCGGCCAGCGCGAAGTGCAACATCGGGCCGTGATCGACGCCGCCAAGAAGGCCGGCGTGAAGCGCATCGTCTATACGAGCATCCTGCACGCCGACACGTCCGCCATCGATCTTGCCGCCGAACATCGTGCAACCGAAGCCGCGATCAAGGCCTCCAGCATTCCGTACACCTTTCTGCGCAACGGCTGGTACACCGAGAACTACGCAGCCGGCATCGGCGGCGCGGTCGCAGCCGGTGCGCTCATCGGCAGCGCCGGTGACGGCAAGATCGCGTCGACCGCGCGCGTCGATTATGCCGCTGCCGCGGTCGTCGCACTCACCAGCGCCGGCCAAGAAGGCAAGGTCTACGAGCTCGCCGGCGACAAGGCCTTCACGCTCGCCGATCTCGCCGCCGAAATCTCACGCCAGGCCGGCAAGACCATCCCTTACAAGAATCTGCCGGTCGCCGATTACGCCGCCGCGCTCGCCAGCCACGGCGTGCCGGAGGGCTTCGCCAAGATGATCGCCGGCTGGGAAACGCCGATCTCAAAGGGCGCGCTGTTCGACGACAGCCACACTTTGTCGAAGCTGATCGGACGTCCGACGACGCCGCTTGCCGACACGGTGAAGGCAATCCTGAAGGGCTGAAGCTCCCGATTATCCGCTCGTCCCCGTGCAAACGGGGACCCAGAGCCGAGAATGCTGACGCTTTGCGCGTCGCTCTGGATTCCCGCTTGCGCGGGAATGAGCGGAGGTTGGAGAACCCCCGTCGCAAACTTTCGTTACGCGCGCGTCGGCAGGCCGAGGCCGCGCAGATAAACCAGCACGGCCGCTTCGAGCAGTTCTTCCGGCGGCATCGGCAAGCTGCGCCGCGCCGCGTCGCCGCGCCCGAACAGCGAGGCGATGCCGTGCGTCATCGACCAGACATGCAGTGCCACCATCAGCGCCGGCGGTCGCCCCTGCGCCGGCATCGTCGCCACCAGTTTCTCAGCCGCCGCACGCAACACGCCAAAGGCGCGGTCGCCCGCGTCGCGTAAGGCCTGATCGGCGTCGGGCGATATGCCCGCTTCGAACATCGCCGAGTAATAGGCCGGTTCGCGTTTGGCGAAGTCGAGATAGGCCTTGCCGACGCGGTCGAACGCCGTGAACAGATCCGGCCGGCCGTCGTCCCAGGCTTTGGCCAGCACGCCGGCGAATTCCTCGAAGCCCCGGCGCGCGATATCGGCGAGCAGCGCCTCACGATCGCGGAAATGCCGGTAGGGCGCGGCCGGCGAGACCCCCGCCCAGCGCGCGGCATCGGCGAAAGTAAAGCCGGCCGGCCCCTTCTCCGCGATCAGCTCGAGCGCGGCGCGCACCAGGGCCTCCTTGAGATTGCCGTGGTGGTAGCCGCGCGGGCCGTT
>JANLJK010000033.1 GCA_029255525.1 Pseudolabrys sp. | reverse complement strand
AGCACACCGGCGGTGTTGGAGGTCGACACGCCGGTGCGCAGATCCTTGACCATCTGATAAGGCTGCAGCACGTAAGACCGGATCTGGTGGCCCCAGCCGATGTCGGTCTTGGCCGCCTGCTCGGCCTCGGCCTTGGCCTCGCGCTTCTTCACCTCGATCTCGAACATCTTGGCGCGCAGCATGTCCCAGGCCATGGCACGGTTGCGATGCTGCGAGCGGTCCTGCTGGCACTTCACCACAATGCCGGTCGGCTCGTGGATCAGGCGCACCGCGGACTCGGTCTTGTTGACGTGCTGGCCGCCGGCGCCGCCAGAGCGCATCACTTCCATGCGCACGTCGCTCTCGTTGATCTCGATCTTGATGCGATCGTCGACCACCGGGAACACGACCACGCTGGCGAAAGACGTGTGCCGCCGCGCATTGGAGTCGAAGGGCGAGATGCGCACCAGGCGGTGCACGCCGTTCTCGCTTTTCAGCCAGCCATAAGCATTGTGGCCCTTGATCTGCACGGTCGCCGACTTGATGCCGGCGCCCTCGCCTTCGCTCTCTTCCAGCCAGTCGACCTTGTAGCCGTGCTGTTCGGCCCAGCGCACATACATGCGCAGCAGCATGCCGGCCCAATCCTGACTTTCGGTGCCACCGGCGCCGGCATGAACTTCGAGATAGCAGTCGTTGGCGTCAGCTTCGCCGGACAGCAGCGCTTCCATCTCGCGGCGCGCCACTTCGACCTTCAGCCGCTTGAGCGCGGCCTCGGCTTCGCTGACGGTCGCCTCGTCCTTCTCGGCTTCGCCGAGTTCGATCAGCGTGAGATTGTCCTCGAGCTCCTGCTCGACACGGCCGATGCCCTTGAGCTGATCTTCCAGCGCGTCGCGCTCGCGCATCGTGCGCTGCGCGCCGGCGGAGTCGTTCCAGAAACTGGGGTCTTCGGCAGCCTTGTTCAGTTCGGCCAGACGCCGTTGCGCGGCATCGACGTCAAAGATGCCTCCTCAGCAGTCGCACCGACTGCTTGATTTCTTCGACCAGGTTCTGGGTTTCCGCGCGCATCGCCTGCTTCCGTTGCAAAGTCCGCTGCGCATGTAGCGCCCTTGGCGCGCCCCTGCAACCCCGCGCCGGCCCCGCTCACGCGCAGTGGACCCGCTTGAGCGCCCGGTAGACTGTCGCACGGCTGACGCCGAGCCGCTGCGCCGCATTGGCGATGCCGCCCGGCTTGTCGATGTCGGACACCGCTGCCGCCACCGTGCCGTCGTCGAGCTTGCGGGGCCGCCCGACATGGCGGCCGCGCAGCCGCGCCGACAACATGCCGGCCTTGGTGCGTTCGGAGATCAGCGCGCGCTCGAACTGCGCCAGCGCCGCCATGATGTGGAAGACCAGCACGCCGCCGGGCGACGCGGTGTTAATCGCCTCCGACAGCGACACCAAGCCGATCCGGCGCCGGTCAAGCTCGCTCACGACCTCGATCAGATGCGGTAACGAGCGGCCGAGCCGGTCCAGCTTCCATACAACCAGATCGTCACCGACCGCGAGCCGGGCCAGACAGCTCTCCAGGCCGGGGCGGCTGCGCCGCGCGCCGGATTGACCTTCATCGCTAAAGATTAGTTGGCAGCCAAAACGCCTCAATGCGTCAGACTGCAAGTCGATGGACTGGCCATCGGTAGATACGCGTGCGTAGCCGATACGCATAGTTACGCTTATACCCACTTTAACTCCACAGATATACTTTAGTTTTAAAATAAAACTGCCATGAACACTTAGTTCGACTTAAATAATACTGTAACAAAAACGTTCCTTTTTAGAACACGCTTCCCGCATTCCGTCAAGCACAAATACACCTCTCAGTAGATTAAATTCATCAGATACAACCTGAAATATTCGTAGGTTGTAACCGCGATTGGCCCGCCAGAGGCGGTCGCCCGCTCTCCGCAAAAGGGAACGCTTTCGGCCTCGGGCCACGGCAGCCGGCGCAACCCGCGCCGTCTGCAACGCCCAACGCCGCAAGCGCGAACCCGCGCAAGTCGCGCGGCCCTCAACCCCGACGCAGGAGACAGCATCATGGCTGCCCAGAACTATACGCTGCGCTTCAAGAACCGCAGCGGAAGCCAGCACGATTTCCTCTGCTATCAGCAGGGCATCGACGTCAACACACCGTATGTCTACACGCTCGCTTGGTTCGCCAAGCCGGTGGCGAACGGCGTCGACGTCGACTTCATGTGGACCATCGACTACTCGTTCGTCTGGTCCGAGCAGGGCACGCTGAAGCCCGGCATCAACTTCAAAGCCCAGCAGGTCATCCCCGCCGACCTCACCACCGCCAACCTCGTCACCTTCACCGATTACGAGGATGCCTTCCAGTTCGGCACGCCGAACGCGAGCGGCGCGGCCGGATCGCTCACCATCGACTGCGACAGCACCATCCCGAAGGGCGCCGCGATGGTCGGCATGGGCATGTCCGGCCAGGGCACGCACGTCGTGCCGGCTGAGCCGAACTTCGCCGCGGTGTTCAGCGTGCATCCGGAATACTGGATCAGCTTCGGCTCGTTCGTGCCGGGCCAGGTGGTCGACACGCAGACCATGGTGAACTCCGAGGAGGTCGCCTTCCCGGTCAATGTCTACGGCATGACCGCGACGCTCGACAGCGGCAACAACTGGACGCTCGCGCAGGGTCTGGTCTGACCCGCGGCGCCTCCGCCTAGCGAGTGCCGCCACTCCCCCCGGCGGCCCTTGCCGCGAGCCCCCGCGCCGTCCGTCGCGCTTCGGCGCGGCGGGCTCGTGCCGCCCTCATCTCACATCGATGAATGGAGTTGCTCCATGTCACGCGTTCGAAGTCGTCTCACGACGGTCGCTCTCATCTCCGGCGCCATCGCGCTGTCGACGCTCACGCCGGATCTGGCGCTCGCACAATGTTCAACGGCTGACCAGTGTTCGCAACGCGAATGCCAACAGCGCCACCAGCTTGTGGACCAATACTGCAAGCATCAGAAGCGCTCCTGCACCAAGGTCAGCGCGAGAAACAAGCCGAAGTTGCAACGCTATCTAGCGCGTAACGAGCAGTGCCTCGGCGCGCGTGAGTACGTAGCGGAATGCTTCAGCGTCACCAACGCAGGTCACCAGGACGCAATCGACGCGACTGAGCGCGCGATCACCACCTGCGAGAACAAGATCAATCAAAAGTAACGAGGAAAGCCGAGATCGTTACGCCTCGCGTAACGGTAGCGACGGATCGGGGGCTCCGGATCCGTCGAGCCAATGAGCAGAAGGCGATGATCGAGCACGCTTCGCTGACGAAGCGCGGCTCACGCATCGGACGGATCTGCTCGCGCGCCAGAGGCTCTCGCCTCTCGCGCTCCTGTCCCTGTCACCTCAATGTCAACGGAGCCCAACCATGTCACGCGTTCGTACTCTTCTCACCACCGCGGTGCTCGTCGCAGCCGCGGTTTCGCTCTCCGCCTCCGCGCGGGCCGAATGCATCCCCGCCAACTTCCCGGCCGACTGGCTGAACCAACAAGAGACAGCCGGCGGGCACACCATTGCCAGACACGTCGGCAAGACCGACCAGCAACTGATGGACCGCGTGAGCATTGCCCATCCGCCGCGCGCGGCCGGCAGCTTCCCAGCCAGCGATCCGCCCGCCGCCAACTACGCTGCTGCGCAGACGACCATCACAAACGCGCTGACGGCCCAAAGAAATGCCGTCAACATCTGGGCCAACGGCGCGAATGAAGGCGACCGTCGCGCCGTTCCCATCACAGCGGGCGGCACGATCGGCCGGGTCGTGACCCGGGCGGCTCCCGATAACGTCATCAACACGCCGTACTTCTGCATGGTGCTGGAAGCGAACGGTGACGGGACCTGCTATCTTCTGACGTCGTTCCCGACGCCCGCAGCCAACGGCTATTGCAATTGACGCCCTTCGCCGAATTCTACGGCTATCTCGCCGGTCAATTCGCTGACGCCGACCTGTTCGACCAAACGGACGAACAGGCGGCGGTGGCCGGCGTCACGTTGAGAAAACGCGCAGCTTACATGAAGGTGCTCGAGCAGGGACGCGTCCTTCTCGCGTCTCCGTCGCTCGATTGGCAACGCATCGGCGGCAACGCGAACCGCGACTTCAAGGACGAAGCCGAAACGCGCGCCTGGCTGACGCGGATGATGAACCTGCTGGAAGGCGAACTCGAGACGCTCTGACCGCCGTGCCACAGGTCAAGCTTGGTCACGCGGACGACCTCCTCCGGCCGCGCTGACCACGCGAGCCGCCCTGCCTTTCCCCGGTGCAAGGCGGCTCGCGTCAACGTTGACGCAAACGCGCGCCTCACGCGCGCGTTCTTCAAACCAGAAAAATGAGATCCTGCTTAGTACAGCCCGCCAGTGCCGGAGCGCACCGCGCGATCCGCATCGGGCGACACGCCCATGCCCCACGGCCGGCCGGTATTGCCGCCGCCGCCATCGGTGCCGTTCTCGCCGCCATAGCCGACCACCGAATAATTGTCGGGCGGCGCGGTGCCGGGCTTGAAGGCCTCCAGGATGGCGCGCTGGGTCTCGGGGCCGGCGCGCACGCCGGTCTTCGGATCGACGCGCACCAGCTTGATGCCGGGCGGCACGCGGAACGGCACCGCCGGCTTGTCGGCGAGCGCGACCTTCATGAAGTCCTTGACGATGGGCGCCGCGAGATGGCCACCGGTCGCGCCGCGTCCGAGATGGCGCGGCTTGTCGTAACCGAGATAGACGCCGACAACGATGTCCGGCGTGTAGCCGATGAACCAAGCGTCCTTCTCGTCGTTGGTGGTGCCGGTCTTGCCGGCGACCGGCTTGCCGACGTCCCGTTGGAAGCCGACGCCGCCCGCGGTGCCGCGCACGACCACGCCTTCCATCATCGAGGTGATCTGATAGGCCGTCATCGGGTCCATGACCTGCTGACGGCGATCGACCAGCGATGGCTCCGGCTGGTTCGACCACTTCTGCACATCGCAACCGAGGCATTCGCGTTCGTCGTGCTTGTAGACAGTATGGCCGTAACGGTCCTGGATGCGATCGACCAAGGTCGGCTTCACGCGCCGGCCGCCATTGTCGAGCATCGCGTAGGCCGTGACCATGCGCAGCAGCGTCGTCTCGCCGGCCCCTAACGCGAAGGAGAGATAAGGCGGCAGGTCGTCATAGATGCCGAAGCGCTTGGCGTAATCGGCGATCATCGGCATGCCGATGTCCTGCGCCAGCCGCACCGTCATGACGTTGCGCGAATGCTCGATGCCGAAGCGCAAGGTCGAGGGACCATAGAACTTGCCTTCGTAGTTCTGCGGCGCCCAGGTGCCCTGCCCCGCGCCCTGGTCGATCTCCAGCGGCGCGTCGAGCACCAAGGTCGACGGCGTATAACCGTTGTCGAGCGCGGCGGCGTAGACGAAGGGCTTGAACGAGGAGCCCGGCTGCCGCAGCGCCTGCGTGGCGCGATTGAACTGGCTCTGGTCGTAGGAGAAGCCGCCGACCATGGCCAGCACGCGGCCGGTCCACGGATCCTCGACCACCATCGCGCCAGAGACTTCCGGAATCTGATGCAGGCGGAACTGGCCGTCGGACTTGGCCGGCTCGACATAGATCACGTCACCGGGGGTCACGACCTGGCTGACCTTGGTCGGCGCCTTGCCGCCGGTCTTCGCCCACTTCACGCTCTCGAGCGGCAGAATGCCGATCTCGCGTTCCTTGCTGACATAGCCGCCGGGATCGCGGCCTGGCTGCAGACCGATGCGCGCCGACTGGTCGCTGACTTCCAGCACCACCGCGAGCCGCCACGGCGCGACGTCGGCCAGCGCTTTCACCTCGGCGACCTTGACGCCCCAGTCGCCGACCGGTTCGAGCTTGGTGACCGGACCGCGCCAGCCTTGCGCCTCGTCGAACTTGACCAGGCCGTCGATCAACGTCTTACGCGCCAGCACCTGCATCTTGGTGTCGAGCGTGGTGCGCACCGACAGGCCGCCGTCATAAAGCTTCTTCTCGCCGTAGCGCTCGTAGAGTTCGCGGCGCACTTCCTCGGCGAAATATTCGGCGGCGAAGATGCGCGTGCCGGTCGGCCGCGTGGTGACGCCGAGCGGCGTCTTCTTGGCCTTCTCGGCATCGGCGGTCTTGATGAAGCCCGCCTCGCCCATGCGGTCGATGACCCAGTTGCGGCGCTCGATGGCGCGCTCACGCTGGCGGAAGGGGTGATAGTTGTTCGGGCCCTTCGGTAGCGCCGCGAGATAAGCGACTTCCGGGATGGTGAGCTCGTTCACCGACTTGTCGAAGTAAACGAGCGAGGCCGCGGCGATGCCGTAGGCACCCAGCCCGAGATAGATTTCGTTGAGATACAGTTCGAGGATCTTGTCCTTCGAATAGGTGCGCTCGATCTTCAGCGCCAAGAGCGCTTCCTTGACCTTACGCGCGAGCGAGACTTCGTTCGTCAGCAGGAAGTTCTTGGCGACCTGCTGCGTGATGGTCGACGCGCCCTGCGGCCGGCGGTTGGAGCCGAAGTTCTGCAGATAGCTGATGCCGGCGCGGGCGATGCCGGTGAAATCCAGGCCGCCGTGCTCGTAGAAATTCTTGTCCTCGGCGGCGAGGAAACCGTTGATGACCAGCTTCGGCACCGCCTGGATCGGCAGATAGAGACGGCGCTCGCGCGCATATTCGGCGAGCAGCGAGCCGTCGCCGGCATGCACGCGGGTCATCACCGGCGGCTCGTAGTCCTGAAGCTGCGAGTAGTCGGGCAGATCCTTGGAGAAGTGCCAGAGCAGACCCGACGTGCCCGCGACGCCGACCACGAACACGATCGTGCCTGCCGCGAACAGGAAGCCGAGGAAGCGCAAAAAGAGCTTCATGCGTGAAGTGTCCCGCGTCGTTCCGGCCAACGGACCATGGCGGCGCTCAAGCGCGCGACCGTCCGCTGATCTGGCAAGCCGTTCATTGCCAAGCCGTAACCGCCGCCTCCCACCGAAATCGCGGCGTTTGCTGTTGGTCGCTTGGTTTTATGTTGAAACTGAGGCCGGTTAGCGCAAGGCCCGGGTTCCTGGGGATGGCGCATTTAGGTTACCTCGCAGCCCCGCCCGCTCCGGCCGCCAGCCGCGGTCCGAAGAAGGTATCCACCGCCTGCGCCAAGGCATCCGCCGTCTTGGCCCGCCACGCCGGCGAGGTCAGCGCCTTGAGGTCGTCCTTGGTCGACATGTAGCCGAGCTCGACCAGCACCGAGGGCACGTCCGGCGCGCGCAGCACCACGAAACCGGCCGACTTCAGCGGATTGCGATGCAGCCGCGCCGTCGATTTGAGCTCGCCGACCGCCGACCGGGCGAACTGAAGCGAGAAGGTCTTGGTCTCGCGCTGGGCGAGATCGACCAGAATATTGGCGACATCGTTCGGCTCGGCCGTGAGATCGACGCCGGCGATCACGTCGGCGCGGTTTTCCGATTCCGCCAGCCGCGCCGCCTCGGCGTCGGAGGCATGCTCGGACAACGTATAGACCGTGGCGCCCTCGGCCTGGCCCTCGCTGCGCGGGATGGAGTCGGCATGCACCGAGATGAACAGCGCGGCGCCGCGCTGGCGGGCGAAGCGTACCCGCTCATTGAGCGGGATAAAGGTGTCGTCGTCGCGGGTGAGCACGACGCGGTATTTATTGCTGACGAGGAGCTTGTCACGCAAAGTCTGCGCGAAAGCGAGCACGACTTCCTTCTCGTTTTCGCCGTTAAGCCCCTTGGTGCCGGTATCGATGCCGCCATGGCCGGGGTCGAGCACGATCAGCGGCCGCGGGTCGTTGTCGTCCTTCGGCGCAGGACCGCTGTTGCGGGCGGCCGTGCGCGTCGGCTTGTTGGCGAGCGCGATGGTGCGCAGAAAGCTGTCACGGTCGGTCGCGACGAGGTCGAGCACCAGCCGCGCCGGCTGGCCGTCGGCGGCGTCCAATGTGAAGGCCTTATCGATACGCACCGGCCCCTTGGTGTCGATGACGATGCGCGAGCCGCCCTGCATGATCAGGCCATAGCGGAACGCCTTCACCAGCCCCCGGCCCTGATCGCCGGCCTTGGCCGGCAGCTTGAAGGTGACCTGCGGCACGTCGACCACGACCCGGTACGGGTCGGCGAGCGTGAAGGCGGCCAGGTCGATCTTCTGGCTGAGGTCGAGAATGAAGCGGGTCTGTTTGTCGTCGCCGCCGACCCGCACATCGGTGGCGACCGGCACGTCGCGGCTTGCCCCCGGCGCCGGCAAAGCGCGCGAATCCACCGGCTCGGCCGCACGCGCGGCCGGAGCGAGGCTGATCGCCGCGCCCAGGCAGAGCGCCCAGGCGACGGCCTGTGTGGACATGCGGAACGTCACGAATCCGGACCCTTTCCGCTCCTTCTAACCCATTAGGGGGTGCTTCGGTTAACGGAAGTTGACGGGATGGCCCACGTCGCCACCCCTGTGTGTCAGCACGGCATCGCGTGCCGGCGGCCACCGTCGTCAGGCGAACGAAGACACCCGTTCACGAACGATTTCGAGCATTTTCTCGGCCATGACATGCCCGTTGGGGCCGTAAAATGCGAGAGAAGGTAAGGCGGCGCACTCGACCGCCGGTTTCATTCGGTCGAGCAGCTCGTTTATCGCCACATCCGCCACTTCTGCTTTTATCCCCGAGGTATGGGCGAAAGACCTGAAATCCGCGCGACGCAATCTGTGGTCCTTGCCGTGAAGCTTGAGCGCCATGTGGTCTCGCTCGAGATGGGGAAAAATGCGTGTCGTCACGGCGTCGTACAGAGGTGCCGTACGGATCGAGCTGAATTTGGCCTCGCCGACATTGGCGATCTTCAACAGCGCCATGTTCTTGAGATGCATGTCGCCATCAGCGATCAGCCAAGCGAACAGGGCTCGCTTGAGCAGGATAACGGTATCTTCATCGGGGGCGGTCGATAGCGGCCGGACCGCGCGTGCAACACGCTCCATAGTGCTGTCGTATTTTGCCTCAGTCGGCAGATCGAGAACCGAACACATATCTTCCAGCGCCAGCATGCGCGTGTCCGCGGTTCCGACCCGAATATCGAAACGCTCGACCACGAGCGCGGGGGGCAGGCCTTCCGGCATTGGAACAAGGGCCGCGGTCGGCACGGCGAACCCAGCCGCGCGTCCAAGCGTCAGTGCCAACCATTCGATAATCGGCAGAGCTTCGAAGCCACTGGTGCCGGCAGGCTTCAAGATATGGGTAAAAGGCCTGCCCACACTCGGCACGAGGGCCCCTTTATTGTCGAGATACATCGGCGCCTTGATCTGGATGCCTGAAAGACGCGGCATCGCCCCGCTTTCGAACAGCTTCGCCAGATTGCGTTCAAAGCCATCATGAATCTCGCCTCCGTTCGGGCCGGCATAGGTTCCCGTGAAGATACCGTCCTTCGAATGCGAGGCGAGACGAGCCTCCAAGATGTCGGGCGGCAGCGTCGCCAGATCGCCGTCGTGTTCGACGATCGTGATGTTTGACATGTAGCGCTTGCCCGATCGCAGCGCGGCACGCTCGTCCTTGGCCTTGAGAACCGATTCCAGCCATCCTTCGGGCAGCAAAGAGACGATAAAAGGGGGCAACTTGCCCGGCGTGGTCTGACGAATGAGCTGTGGCCCATGACGATCGAGCGGTGCCCACCGCCATTCAAACCCGTCGTGGCTAAGATGCCCGATCGGCGTCCCATGCCATGCAACGATCAAATCCAGCGCCGCTTCGTTGCGGATCGGGACGGCAGCGGCATTACGCAGAAGAAAGCGTTCGGCCCGCTCGCCTTCGCGGTACCATTCATTGTCCCGTGCCAGGGCCCATACAGCCGTGGCGGCGTCCCGCGCGGTGCCGTACTCTTCAACAAGGCGCAACGCGATGGCTTCGCGCGTGGCATCGTCGATCGATGCCGCATGTTCACCGCGCAGACGAAAAGCTTCCAGAAAGCGTTGCCGGATTGAAGACACGTCGACGCGAAATTCCCCCATGCCGTCGTCGATCACGGCCGAACCGAGCGAAGGATGTCTCGGCGCTTCGTTCTGGATGATCTCCAGGGAGCGAATGCGTGTCCGTTGCTTGCGCCGCCCGCTTAGGAACAGCCGACCGTCGCGGGTCGGCCCCAAGGCTACGGCGCTGGCCGCCGACAGGTAGGCTTTCGGATAGAGATACTTGGCGATCCGCACAGCGTGCTTGAGGACCGTGGCGTCGATATCGTCGCTCGCGTCCACGTACAAGCCACGCACGAGCTGGACGAGTTGCCCCGTACCGGCGCGATAGTGACTGCGCGCCTTGTCGAGGGTCTCACCGACAAGATGGAGCGGCATTTCTAACTTTCTCGTACTTAAGGAGCGCGAAAGTTAGCACATATCCCCAAATCAATCAAATGAATTCTAACT